>JANYKD010000484.1 GCA_025361735.1 Phycisphaerales bacterium | reverse complement strand
TCGTTCCCGACGCCCGCGGAAGGTGCTCCAGCCACCAGTTGTGATGCCCGGTAAACGTGTCGCGGGTTCCGCCGTTGGTCCACTCCTGACAGTTCATGGGCAACGTTGCGCCGGTGAGATTGGGATAGTTCAACCAGTCGTCGGCATTGGTCTGCACGATCCGCTCGTTGCCCCAGTCATAGTCGCTGCTGCTGTTGGGCGCGTAGTGGCACGATCCCACTCCGGGCGTGATCGGAGACTGGGCGATGTTGGCGGTGAAGCGGTCCCAGTTGGTCTGGGGATCGCCCAGGTTCCACCCGTTGTAGGACCGGCTCATGTGGTTTTCCATGCGATGCAGCGTATTCTCCAACATGCAGTCCACGCCCCGTTCGTAATTGAACCCATACAGGGCAAACGGCCGCGTCGAGGGCACGGTGGAGTAGACGCCGCCATTGATGAAGAAACTCCGCGGCCCCAGCATCGACGCCTCCCAGTCAGCGCCGCCACCCGGCGGAGCCATCACCCACACCTCATCCACTTCTCCCGAACTCACCCGCTGGGGCACCCCGTAGTCGTTCATCAACCGGGCATTGTCGGCGCCATCTGGCGTATGGAACTGCCGCGTCGTGGACCAGATATTCACGTACTCATCAGGACTATATACGTAGCCATCCGCGCGCGGGACCAGACTGTTGATGTCCATCCAATCGACGATCTCCATCTGCACGCCGCCGCCGGAGGCACGCTCGACGCTGGCCTCGTAGTCCGATGCCAGGCGCCGCGGGTCGGTCCAGCCGAAGATCTGCCAGGTCCGCTGACCACTGCGCGACGGCACCACCGGATCGAAATTCATGACCAGCACCCGGACGTGCATGGTCTGGTTGTCCGGCGCAACCTCGAACGGATTCACCGCCTCGACGTTGAGCACGCGGTCGAAGGAATCGGAATAAATCGTGTCATACCCATTGCCACCGTCGATCTCGTCGGCCGCCTCGTCCCGGGCTTGGAACAAGTCGTCGCCCTCTCCGCCCCGCATCACGTCGTGGCCGGTTCCCCCGGTCAGTGTGTCATTGCCATCGCCGCCAGCCAGCAGATCATCGCCCGTTCCGCCGTCGAGGGTGGCCCCGATCACGCCCGGACCGATGGTGATTACATCGTCGCCGCCCAGGCCGCGCACGGCCAAACTGGATACCACGGTCGCATCGAGCGTCTTCGATTCGCCGCCGCAGGTCACGACCAAGTTCCCCGACTTCCACTGCACGTCGATTACATCAATCGCTTCAGTT
The DNA here is from genome assembly GCA_025361735.1 of Phycisphaerales bacterium. GTDB lineage: Bacteria > Planctomycetota > Phycisphaerae > Tepidisphaerales > Tepidisphaeraceae > JANYKD01. Next base: position 28,108 of record JANYKD010000484.1, on the reverse strand, counting down.
CCCGTCACCGCCAGCTCATCGCCTGTCAGCGTGGACGACCAGGGTGCTATGGCCAGGCGTAATCCCGCGTCCACGGCGACGGCCGGGTTCGCGGCCGTCAGCGTCACCGCCGCCATCCCCGCCGCATCGACATCGCTGTCCGTCGCCTCATTGCCCCCCACATCGCGCGGCGAAAACGCCCGGCTCGGGCTCGGCGAAGACACGCGCATGGAAAGTAATGTTCCCGACAACAGCCCGTCAAATCCATACGAACCGGCGGAATCGGTCACCGTGGAAGCCACAGCAAAACCGCCGGCCGTATACACGCCCACGGCAACGCCCGCGATTCCCGTCTCGACCGTCTGGCGGATGCCATCGCCGTTGGCATCATTCCAGACGATGCCCTGGACCGAGCCGGAGCCGCCGGCCGCACGGAAATCCCGCGAGAAGATCTCCCACGACCCAAGCCCGCGAGACCAGTTCTCCCAGGCAATGGTGAATTCTCCGCGTCCGCTCATCGCCAGCGACGGACGGTACTGGCTGGCATCCACGGTCGTGTTCACGCGAAACTCCCGGCCCACCGCCACGCCGGAGGGGTCGTACATCTGTCCATAGATGCCCCAGTCGCTGCCGTCGGCCGAATTGTTCTGCCAGATGATCAGCGAGTTGCCCGCCGCGTCAAAGCCCGCCCGCGCATACTCCTGGGTAGCCCAGGTGCGCGTATTGGCCCGGAACTCGCCGCCAACCGGCTGCCCACCCGCATTGAAACGCTGTCCATAGATGCCCCACTCGCTGCCATCCTGACCGCTGCTGCGCCAGGCCACCAGGAAACCGCCATCCGGCGCCATGGCCACCGCCGGCCACTCCTGGCTGTCGTTGGCCGTGGTATTGACGTGCATTTGTTCGCCCACCGGCAGACCGGCCAGATCCAGACGTTGGCACTCGATGTCCCAGGACTGCTCCTGGCCATCGGTCTGCCAGGCGATGACCGCTCCGCCCGGACCCGTGGCCACAGCCGGCATGTATTGGGTGCCATCGACGCGCGTATTCACACGCGCAACGCTCACCTGCGGCACGCCACCGGCCGAATAGCGCCGGCTGTAAATGTCCCCATTCTCCTCCCACGCAACCAGGAACTCGCCCGTCGGCCACATCGACACCACTGGCCGGCCCTGGTAGCCGCCCCGGCCCACGTTGATCAGAAACTCCAGCCCAACCTGTTGGCCGGCCGCGTCAAACCGTTGGCCGTACACATCCCAGTCATTTCCGCCCGCCTCCCAGCCTTGCCAGACGACGACAAAGTTGCCCGCCGCATCGCAGGCAATCGAGGGCAGGGATTGGTCATGGGCAACGGTTGTGTTCACGCGGAATGGCTCGCTCGCGAACTGGCCCTGGGCATCGCTCACGCGGGCGTAGATGTCCCAGCCGTCGCCCAGCCCCCAAGCCTGCCAGGCAACGATGGTCTGCCCCGTGGCGGATCGGGCCGTGGTCGTAAGCCGCTGCGACACCACCGGCTGGGCATTGACCCGGAAGGAATCGCCGGTCTTTTGGCCGCCGGATTGGACGAGTTGCCCGTAAATGTCGCCGGCATCGACATCCGAGTAGTTACCGCACCAGGCCACCAGCGCATTACCCGCACCGGCGGCAACCGCGGGCCACTCCTGGCTGTCGCCTGTATCCGCAGCCGCGCTGATGCGATACTCCGAACCGGCGGGTACACCCGCAGCGGTGACATGGCAGCCGTAGATGCCCCAGGCGGTCGCTGTCCCGCCGTAGCCGTACCAGGCGATGGCATAACCATCAGTCCCGTCGGCCGTGACGGCCGGGTGATATTGACCGGCCTGGGTCGTGCTGTTGACCACGAGCTCGCCACCGAGATCCTGCCCGGTGGCACTGTAGCATCGCCCGGCCACGGCCCAGTCATTGCCGTCGGCCGTGTTACTTTCCCAGACGATCATGAAGCGTCCATCGGGCATCATGGCGATCGTCGGGCGATCTTGCGTTCCGGTGGTCACCGTATTGACGGCCAGTTCGCTCCCGAGTTTGGCGCCGGCGGCGCCGAATCGCTGAGCGTGGATTCCCCACTCGCTTCCATCCTGCCACCAGCTTTGCCAGGCAATCACGAAGTTGCCGGAGTTGTCGATCGCCACAGCGGGCGTGAGTTGGTCGTTCGTGGTGCTGGTGTTGACGAGCAGTTCATCGCCGACCATCACGCCCGCGGCATCAAACCGCTGGGCAAAGATGCCCCAACCACTGCCGTCCTGCCCGCTGCTCTGCCAGGCTATCACAAAGGCGCCGTCCGGGCGCATCGCCGCGACGGGCGCTGCTTGCGATCCGACGGTCGTGAAATTGACGAGCATCGCGCCGCCCAGGGGCTGGGCATTGGCGTCAAAACGCTGGGCATAGACTCCCCATTCGCTCCCGTCCTCGCCCTGCCAACTCTGCCAGGTGACGACGAATCTTCCGGAAGCATCCATGGCGACACCGGGGGTCTCCGACGAGAAGTCACTTGCCCAGTTGAATGAGCCCACGCCAAATGTTCCGCCCTGTGCCTGGCCTGCGGCATCGAAACGCTGGCCCTTGATGATCCACCCGCCAGGATCGGCCCCGGCCGTCATCCACACGACCACCGACTGGCCCGAGCTATTGCGCGCCACGGCCGACCGGAACGTCCTGAGCGACGGCGCCGTGCTGACCTGCGACTCCGGCGACGCCGTCGCCCCGTTCCCTACCGGCGACGATAGGGCAACCTCACTCGGCGGCCCGGCCTCTGCAACCGCGTATACGGCTTGATCGTTGCCACTGAGCAGCAGCCGCGGCTCCAGCATCTCGGCGAGTAGCGGGCGGGCCAGTGAACATTCCGCAGCCCCACTCACCAACCTGCGGCCGCGACGCGTTTGGCGAATCACCAAAGACCCCACGCCATCCAATTTCGAAGCTTTGTTCATTGGTGGATTCCTTGCTCCTGTTTAACCGGCGAGTGATAACGCCTGACGGCTGCGCTTGCGGCGTCATCACGGATGACGAGCCTGGCCGGGACCGAGCCCTCGGTCGCTAACCGGCGTGCGGAGATTACCCTCTCAGCGTAATGTTGTCGGAACCGTATTGTAAGAACCCTCAAGTACAAGGCAAGAAGGAAGTCTCTCCCGGGTCCGCGACCGTCGTTGCAGACCGCCGATAGCCGAAAAGAGGCATTGGTGAACGGAATCCCAAGGAACCACAATCACGGAAGGAGTGGTCATGCCTCGAATTACTACCAAGGAGTTGAAAGAACGAAGTCAGGAGTTTCTGGAGGAGGCCGGCTTGGCCTTTGACCTGATGCTGGGCAGCGACTTCCTTGTCATGTCCCTATTGGCCTCCATGCCTCTTGTGTCCGGCGGGCTGTGTCACCAACGCAGCCTTTTCAGCCTTCGTTGCACTCTTGCCTGATGTCTTCTCGTACCGGGCCACGACGCCCCCTGCAAGTTCCTGCACCCGCCGCGCCAACTCCGCCGGCCGCTTCACCACGTAATGCGGCCCCATGCTCAAGACCCACCAGACGATCTCATCCAGCCCGTCCACGGTGCAGCGGACGCTCATCGAGCCATCATCCCGCCAGATCACCTCCTGCGTCTTGTGCCAGTGGGTGTCGGCCACCGTCTCGGCGAACTCCTTGTCGAACAGCAGCTCCACATCGCGGCTCTTGTCGCCCCGGATCATCCGCCAGGCGTTGCCCAGGTGCCTGGCCACAGCGAAGCCCTTGGGAATGTCATAGGTCAGGTCGGTCACGCCCGCAACAATGGCAATGGCAACATTCGCTCCAACGGCAACGGCGACCGGGGCTACAGCAACGGCGGCCGCAGGACCAATCGGAACGACGACGGTCACGGCAACGGCAACACCGCCACCGACAGCCAGCCAGCGGCGGGCCATCGACGCCATCGCCCGGCGGATTAACGTCGATCCAGCCATCGAAGCGCGGAAGTCATCAGGGCCGAACTGGGTGCCCCCTACAACGACGAGTGACGGCGATGACGGAATTGGTGGCCGCGATCTTGGGACCAGCCAAGTCGGTAACCTCTATTATCCGTCGCCATATCCGATGAACTGCACAATCTTCCCGTTCGAACCGCAGCGTCCGGCGTTCGAGGAAACAGCCGATAACGTCGTCTGATTTGACCAATGACCAGTCATTATTGATGTATCATCCATGATTGGAACATCACCACAACCACAAGAATCATCGGAGGCAAACGTCGCTGGGCCTTCGCCCTACACTCATGTCAATGACGAGAGCCGGAAGATTCTCGGCTCCCGCTGTGACCAGGGCAGCAAACCACTGTCCTGGGCAATCGATCAACCCCAAGAGGTCGTGACAGCGAACCGCAGCCACTGTGGAATGTCCGGCTGGATGTACGGATAACCCATTGCCTCCGCGATTATCTCTCCGTTGGAGAGAACACGGCTCGGCCTGCCGCCCACATACGTCGCGTGGGCGGTTTTTCTCTTGATACCCGCCCAGCCGAATGACAGGCCATTGGCACGAAGGTCGAATAAAGCAGTTGCTAAGCCAGACAGAAGAACTGCGGCCAGAAAGACGGCCGCGATGTTAGAGGAAGGAGGAGAAGCGGGCATAGAGTGATCAGGTATTGAGCCAACATGAGCCACCACACCGAGAAGATCAGCAAGTAGAGGAAAAGGTGTGGTTTGCGGAGTTCCTTGAGCATCGCCAGCATCAGGTTCTCGTCACGCTCGGTGCTTTCGCGGATACGCTGGCGGCGAGCGAGTCGTTCTTCCATCCCCGGCGCGCGGTAGGTCAGCAGGAGGATGAAGTTGAGGCAGATCACTACTGCGTTGGTGTAGAAGGCGTACCTCCACTGCATCTGCCGCATGTGCAGGGCGAGCAGCGGCCCGATCCAGGCGACGATGTTGACCGTCTGGTAGAAGATACCCAAGGCCATCGAACTGTTGCGGCGGGTAGCCCAGTCAAGCGGGAGATGGAGGCACTGAAGGCCGATGGGAGCGGAATTTCTGATCGTAACAATCCGGTAACTTGTGGAACCACTCCGACTTGTTGTCGTCTAAACTACTTGCACAATCTCTGGCCTGTGATCGGCAGCGTGTACGACCTGACGGGAGATGCTCATGTCCACTGCGTACGACTCACCCAAACGTTTGAACTCTTGGCCCTTCTTCGCCTGCGTGGTGTTGCTGGCATTTTCGGCTGGCATCCAAGCGCAAATGCCCGCAATAGCGCCGGCGACACAGCCTCTGACGCCATTGGGCCGGGCAAGACTGGCCATGCAGGAGAAGGCGTACACGCAAGCGGTCACCGACCTTGACGAGTATCTGCGCTCCAAGCCCAAGGATGCCGCCGAGGCGCAATACCTGCGGGCGTTGGCGCTGCACTACGACAAGAAATTCGGGCCATCGCTCGAGGCCGTGCAGATCGTGCTCGATCAGCACAAGGACTCTCCCTGGATGCGCAAGGCAATGTTTCTCAAGGCGCAGTCGCTCACACAGCAGAAGCAGTTCAAGGAGGCCGAGGCGATTTACGAGGCCGAGGCGCAGCGCCTGCTCGGCGAGACGCGCAAGAAGGACGTCGCCGGCGTCATCGTTCAGTTCGCCGACGCGCTGTGCAAGAAACCGCTGCCGACGGACGTCGGGGCGCTGCCGCCGAATTATCCGAAAGCCCATGAGCTGTACGGACGGGTGCTGGCCATGGAAATCGGGCGTGAGCAGCGCGACGAAGTGATGTTCAAATCCGCCCGAACGGTTCAGCTTGCCGGCGATGTCGGCGCCGCGGTCAATGAGTACCAGGCCTATCTGCGCGAGTTCGACCCGGATTGGACAGGTCCTGTCGGCAGCCAGGAACGCACGGCCAATGTCAAGAAACAACAGCCGTTGCCCGCGGGCAAACGGTTCATCGAGGCGCGCTATCGCCTGGCCGAGGCGCAATTGGCCGGCAACCTTCACATGGCGGCGCGGCAGGAGGTCGAGGATTTGCAGAAGTTGATGGCCGCCAAGCCCGAGGCATCGAAGGATGTGGCGGCCGGCGATGTGGCGTGGCTGCTGGTGTGCACCTACAACCTGCCGACGCCCGGCGATCTGCTGGAAAAGGCGGTGGCCACGGCCCGCGATTTCGCCGCGAAATTCCCCAAGCATCCCAGCAGCGTCGAGGCGGCGTATTGGATTCCCCAGGCCTATCTGAACGCCGGCCGGGCCGATCAGGCGATATTTGCGTACCAGGAGTTCATCGACGGCAAGGGTTACGGCCTGCCCGACGGCGCCGATGCCACCAAGCGACAGGAAGGCCGCGACAAGAGCCCGGCCGAGATGAAGGATGAGTACACCAAGCAGGCCGTCCATCAGATCGCCCAGATCCGCTTCAACCAAAAGGAATACGCCAAGGCCATCGAGCAGTGGCAGTCGTATGTCAGCAAATATCCCAATGGCCCGCAATGGGCGTCGAGCCAGATGGAGATCATCAACGCCGAGTTCCAGATGGCGCTGGAGTCGGTGGCGGCGAAGAAGTACGACGAAGCCCGCAAGCTTTTCGATGCCTTCATGGAGAAGCACCCGCTTGATGCCCGCATCGCGCAGATTCTCTTTGTCTACGGGCAAATCCATTACGCAGCGGCCCAGAAGCTGGAGGAGGACAAGGGCGAGGCGGCAAAGATCACCGATGCCCATCGCCAGGCCGTCGCGGAGTGGACCAAACTCGTCAGTCGGTTCCCTGGAACTGATCAGTCCTCTTTGGCGCAGTACCGGATCGCGCAAATCCATGAGGAAAAGCTGGGCGACCTCGAAAAGGCCATCGACGCCTACCGCAAGCTCAACTGGGGCCCCAGCGCCGCAATCGCCGCCGGGCGCGTTGCGGTGATGAGCCAGAAGAGCCTGGCCATGAGCACCGAGCGTGTGTTCCGCAGCAACGAGCCGGTGAAGCTCAAGCTCAACACCCGAAATATCGAGAAGTTGACAGTCAAGATGTACCGCCTGGACCTGGAGAGCTACTTTCGCAAGGCCCACGGCATCGCGGCCGTCGAGTCGCTGGACATCGCGCTCATTCAGCCGGACAAGACCTGGGAACTGAAGGTTGACAACTACGCGAAATACAGGCCGATCGAGCAGGAACTCTCCGTTCCGTTTACCGATGCCAAGCCCGGCGTGTGCGTCATCAACGTCAGCGAGGAGGACCTGGAATGCACGACGCTGGTCATGCGCTCCGACATCGACCTGATCCTCAAGAGCAGCCGGCGCGAGGCCCTGATCTTTGTGCAGGACATGCTCAAGAACGTCGGCGCCGAGGGCGTCGATCTGCTGTTCAGCGACGGCCAGAAGATCTTCGCCACCGGCAAGACCGGCAAGGACGGTGTCTTCCGCGCCAAGTTCGATCAGCTCAAGGATCTCAATACGATCCGCGTCTTCGCGGTACGCGGCGAGGGCGATGTGCGCGAGCGGCATGTGGCGGCCAACATGCTCGTCACGAGCGGGCTGAACCTCTCGCGCGGGCTCTCGCCCAAGGGTTATCTCTACACCGACCGCCCGGCGTATCGCCCCGGCCAGCCGGTGTTCGTCGGCGGAGTGATCCGCCACGTCAAGGATGGTTCATACGTCGTGCCCAAGGGCCAGCCCTATCTGGTGAGCGTCACCGATCCCGGCGGCAAGTTGCTGTGGGAAGAGGAGAAGACGCTTTCGGAATTCGGCACGCTCAACGCGCGGATGTTGCTGGATGAGGCGGCCGCGGTTGGCCAGTACACGGTGACGGCCCGCCAGAAGCTGGAGCAAGGCAGCACGGCTGCGCCACTTGTGTTCTCCGGGTACTTTGCCGTGCAGCAGTTCCAGACGGAGAAGATGCGGCTGAAGCTCGAGCCGGCCCGGCAGGTCTATTTCCGCGGCGAGAGCGTCGAGCTGAGCATCACGGCCGAGTATTACTGGGGCGCCCCGGTGGCTCAGAAGGCCGTTCGCTATCACCTGCCGGACGGGCGCCAATTCCTGGAGAAGACGGACGACAAGGGCAAGCTCAAGGTGACGTTCGACACCACCGCCATGGCGCCCGGCTCGGCGCTGCCATTCAGCGCCAGCGTCGAGGGCGAGAATGTGGCCGCCAACACCAGTGTCTTCCTGGCGCAACTGGGGTTCAATGTCGCCATCACAACGCAGCAGCCGCTCTATCTTGCCGGCGAGCCGTTCGATGTGACGGTGAAGACCACCACGCCCGATGGCAAGCCGACGGGCGCTGAAGTGAACCTCATCGTGCTGCGGCGGCAGTTGGTAAAATCCGACCCGGTGCTGGCGGGAGTGCCCTGGGTGAGCGTCGCGGCCCGGCCGGCGGCCGAGCAGACCGTCTCCGAGCAGAAGGTCAAGACGGACGAAAAGACGGGCCTCGGCACGGCCACGCTGACGCTGGACGCGGGCGGGATCTATGTGTTGCGCGCCACGGGCAAAGACCGTTTCCAGCAGGTGGTGACGGGCGAAGGCATGCTCACCATCTCCGATGCGACCGATGACATCAAGCTCCGCTTTTTTGCCGACACCGACACGCTCAAGGTCGGCTCGAGAGTGCCCTTGAGGCTGCACTCGCGCCTGGAAAAGGCGCTGGCACTGCTCACGTTCGAGGGTGAGGACATCCTCGAATATCGCATCCTCAATCTGAAGAAGGACCACAACGACATCGAACTGACCATCGGGCACGAGCATTTCCCCAACTTTACCATCTCGGCCGCCGCCATGGACAGCAAATATCTGCGCTATGCAGCGCGGTCGTTTGCCGTGCAGCGCGAACTGAAGGTGACCGTGAAGCCGGCAAGGGAAATCTGCGCGCCAGGCGAGGAAGCCAAGGTCGAAATCCTTGTGACCGATCAGCTTGGCAAGCCGGTGAAAGCCGAGTTGAGCCTGGCAATGGTGGATGAGGCGCTGCTGGCGGTCTTCGCCGACAGCACGCCAAAGATCCTCGATTTCTTCCAGGCCGACGCCCGCCGCACCGGCGAGTTTCGCATCGCCACATCGGCCGGCTTCGCCTACGCGGGCCTGACGCGTAACGTTGTGAAAGCGTTCGCCGAGGAGGCCGACCGCATCGCCCGCGGTGAGGATGAGACGCGCCGGATCGTCGAGCTGCGCGAGCGCTTGCAGAAAGAGGTCGAGCAGCGCGCGATGCAGCAGCAGTTAAATATGGAGGCCTTTCAAATAACGGACTTACAGGTCAACGCGGACTTCAGCCTCGCAACTGATGGCGCCCAGGTTCTGCTGCGCAATGGCAATGGCACTCTGGCCCTTACCGGCAACAACACCTACACTGGCGGGACCAGCAACCTCTCGGGCAACTTCGCCAATTCCTACAACAACACGCTTTCCCTCAGTTCCGGCGGCACGCTCGTGCTCGGCGGACAGGCGGGTCGAGCCGAGACGGAAGCGCTGGCGCCGTATGGAATCCCCGGTGGTGGCGCACAGCAACAAGCACAAGGCATCCCTCAGCCACAAGGTCAAAGCGGCGCACAGCACGCCATCCGAATCGTTGACGGCAATGAGGGTCTGCAATTGGGCGCTCAAGTCAAGTTCCGCAATAGTCTCGGCGCCAACGCTCCCGCGCAGCCCGCCAATCCGAAGCCACAGCCCGATGCCGTGGCCTTGGCTTATTTCGCCGACATACCTGCGGCCGCCAAAGGCGAAGTCCCCACGATCCGACGCGAAGTGCCCGAGGCCGGCTTCTGGGCTCCGGCCATCGTCACCGACGACGGCGGCAAGGCAGTTGTCGCGGTCCCCATGCCCCAGAGCACAACCGCCTGGCGGCTGACCTCGCGCGGCTGCACGGTCGAGACCCTCGTCGGCGAGGCGACCGCCACCGTCACCACGCGCAAGGAGTTCTTCGTCGAAATCAAAGCCCCCGCATCGCTCCAGGAAGGTGACAGGGTCCGCATCCTTGCCCGTGTCCACAACCTCGGCAACTACGAGGGCGCGGTCGAGCTGGCACTGGCCATCACCGGCGACGGCGGGAATGCCCCGAAAATCGCCGAATTGAAGCAGACCGTGCAGGTCAAGAAACAGTCGAGCAGTGAAGTGTTGTTCGACGCGGTGGACATTCCCGCCGCCATGCGCCTCTCGCTCCAGGTCGATGCAATAGCCGGCCAGTTGAGCGACCGGCTGACGCGTACGCTCGCCGTGCGTCCCTGGGGACTGGAGTTCGCAACGGCCGCCGGCGGCATTGCCACCAGCGATGCGCTCGCGTCCGTCGAGTTGCCCGCCGACCGCGCGTACAACAGCCAGTGGATGACCGTCTCCGTCGGCCCGAGCATGCAGCGGGCGATCTTCGATCTGGCCTTGGGCGAATACCGCGTTTCTCTCGCCAGCGATCGCTCGTATCTGCCCGGCCCGCCGGCCTACGGCGCCTCAGCCGGTTCCGAACTGCTCGGCGTGGTCAGCGCACTGGAGTATGCGAAGACCGTGAACGCGCCGCAGACCGACTATGCGCGCCTGCTGGATCGGGCACGCGCGCTAGTGGGCACGCTGGTCGCCTCGCAACAGAAGGATGGCGGCTGGATGTGGCTCTGCCGCGGCCCTGAGAGCAACTGGGCCGCCAGCACCATGTCGTTCTGGGCCTTGTCGCGCGCCAAGGCGCTCGGCATCGCCGTCAACGATTCCACGCTCGCCGGCGCCCAGGCGTTCCTGCTCAGCCAGTTCACCAAGGCCGCCGCCAACGATAACGATGCCAAGGCGGTGATCCTGCACGCTCTGTCGGTGTCCGGTGCGGCCGACTTTGCCAACGTCAACCGCCTCTATCGCGAGCGCAACGTCCTCAGCGACACCGCGCTGGCCTACACAGCGCTGGCCCTGGCTAACCTCAACCGCAACGAGGTCGCGGGCGAATTGCTCGACCTGCTGGCGACCAGAGCCAAGGCAAAGACCGCCGACGGGCGAGCGCTCATGAACTGGGAGGGCACGCGCTCGCACGCGTGGCTCACCGATCGCATCGAAACGACAGCCGTGGCCCTGCTGGCAGTCGTGAAAGTCAGACCCACCTCGGACAAGGCGAAGGAGATCGCCGAGTTCCTCCTGCACGAACGCGGCTGCTACGGCTATCCGCTGGCTAAATCGAACGGCCCCGCCATCGCGGCGCTCGCGGCATACTTTGCCAGGAGCAAGTACGCCGCCGCCCAGTATCAGCTCGTTATCGAGGTCAACGGCAGGCCGTTTAAGACGATCGACGTCAGGGGCGATCAACCCACGACGCTCAGCAACGTGGCCGCGGATCTGCTCAAGACCGGCAAGAATACGGTCACGTTCAACCTCAAAGGCCGGGGCGATTTCACCTACGCCGTGACCCTGCGCGGCTTTTCGGCGCAGATGAAGGATCCAGGCACGCTGGCCGAACTGAAATGGAAGGACCGTTACTACTACCACGCCCCGCTGGAATACCGCGGCCGCGCCATCGGCGCCGCCGGCACCTCGCCGGTGGCCAACGCCGAGATCGGCCAGCGAATCAGCGTGAAGCTGGAACTCACCGAGAAGTGGCGCGCCGACCAGTATGTGGTGATCGAAGAACCTCTGCCGGCCGGCGTGGTGCTGGTCGATGGTTCGGTCAAGGGCGGCTTCCGACAGTTCGAGGCCAGCGGATCGAAGATCACGTTCTACTACGCGCCCGGCGACCTACTCGACAAGCTCGAGTATCAGCTCGTTGGCTATGCGACGGGCGGTTACCGCGTCCTGCCGACGGTCATCCGCGACGTCGTCACCCCCAGCCGCATGCGTATCGCCGAGCCCAAGGATCTGGCCGTCCTCGCCCCCGGAGAGCCGTCAAAGGATCCGTACCAGTGGAACAGCGCCGAGCGCGTCGCCATGGGCAGCGCCTATTTCAACGACGGCCTGTACAAGGAAGCCCTGGGCTACCTGGCCAAGTTGTACAAGGTCGACGAGGCCTACAACGAGCGAGAGCTGGCGCGGATGCTGCTCTGGATCTACGCCAGCCCCGACTTCTACGACGCCAAGCAGATCGTGGCCGTCTTCGAGGTCGTGCGTGAGCGGCACCCGGACCTGGTGATCCCGTTCGACAAGATCCTCGTTGTCGGCAAGGCCTACCGCGACATCGGCGAGTTCGAGCGCGCCTGGTACGTCTTCCGCGCGGTCATCGACGCGAGTTTCGTGAACGACTCCTCCGTGTCGGCCGTCCTGTCGGATGAGGGCCAGTTCCTCGCCTCCATCGACTTCCAGGAAGGACTCTGGCGCGAGTACCCGGACACGGCCGACGTCACCTCATCCTACTTCGCACTTTCGCAGCTTCTCTACCAGAAGGCCCCCCAGGCGCACCTCATCGCCAAGCAGGAACGCAAGATCGCCCTCACCCGCGGGCGCACACAGGTTCCGGCCGAGCGCGTGCCCAACCGCGTCGAGATGCTCAAGGAGGCGCTGCGCATGCTCGTGGCGTTCCGCTCGCTCTATCCCGACAACCCGCTGGCGGACGATGCCGCGTTCTCGCAGGCCAACGCGCTGCTGGAACTGAAGGACTACAGCGCGATCGTCAGCGTCACCAAGGCGGCGGCCGCGCTCTATCCCAAGAGCGAATACGCCGGCAGCTTCCAGTATATGGGCGCACTGGGCTATTTCTGGCAGCGCGACTACGCCGACGCCCTCAAGGCCGCCGAACTGGTGGCCAACGGCGCGAGCAAGGACCGGGACTTCGCCCGTTACATCGTCGGACAGATTTATCACGCCCAGGGCAAGCCCGCAGCGGCGATCGAGTGGTATCACAAGGTCGAGAATCTCTACCCGGACGCAAAGGAGGCCATCGGCTACTTCGAGCAGACGAAGATCGCGGTCGATGAGGTCAGCCTGTTCAAGCCGGGCGAACCCGCGCAGCTCAAGATCAAATACCGCAACATCAAGGAGGCGGCCGTCCGCATCTACAAGGTGGACCTGATGAAGCTCTACCTGCGCGAGAAGAACCTGGCCAACATCACGCGGGTGAATCTTTCGGGCATCACGCCCGAAGCTGAGTTGACGCTGAAACTCGGCGACGGCCGGGACTACGTCGAGAAGGAGGTCGTGGCCAGGCTGCCGATCAAGGATGAGGCGGCGTATCTGGTGATCTGCCGCGGCGACGACCTGTTCACCAGCGGCGTCGTCCTCATCACGCCGCTGAAGATTGAGATGCAGGAAGATAGCGCGTCTGGCCGGGTGCGGGCCAATGTCCTGGACAGCGTCAAGAACGAGTACGTGCCCGAAGTGCATGTGAAGGCAATCGGCTCGGCTGACAATGAGTTCAAGTCCGGCCAGACCGACCTGCGCGGCATCTTCATCGCCGACGGACTGCGCGGCAAAGCCACGCTGATCGCCCGCGTGGGCGACTCGCGCTATGCGTTCTATCGCGGCGAGAAATCGATCGGGCCGGTGGCTGCAGTTGGCAAGTCAACCGGAAAACCGGCCACCCAGCCGCCGGCCCCCGCGCAGTCGGTTGACTTCCTGCAGAACCTCAGGGGCGGCAACAACGACATCCAGGAGAAGAACCTGAAGCAATTCGAGCAGCAACGCCGGAACCCAAATAGCGGCGTGGAGATTCAGAAGACCAAGTGACTTTGGAGTTTCTGCGACATGTGTCGCAACAATGGTGGTTTGACACCGCAGGGATATCAGGAAACCAGCCGGGCGCACCTGATCGACAGTTGCGAACGCAGCACTCAACCGTTGTCCGACGGCACCGGTAGATATGGACAATAATGCCACGTCTGGTTGTCTTCATCGTTGCCACGTTTATCCCGGGTCTGAATATCCTGGCTGGACCGGAGTTCCGGCCCGGAGAGGTGTGGTTGGATACAGAGGGCACGCCGATCCGGGCCAACAGTGCGGGGATTTTGCGGCGCGGAGAGGTGTATTACCTCTATGGAACCGATATGGGCTCGCCGCGCCGCAGCACGGTGATGTGCTACTCGTCGAAAGACCTACACCTGGAAACCCGAGGGAGCTGTATTTGACGCGGCCGGCCTGCCACAGGAATTGGACCGGGGCTTTGTCGAGCGACCGAAGACGATATTCAACGAGAAGACCGGCAAGTATGTGATGTGGATGCACCTTGAGCAGCGGGGGTATCACTACTCCCGGGCGGGGGTGGCTGTGAGCGACAAGCCGACGGGACCGTTCTCGTTGCTGAAGGTCATGCGTTGCGGATGAACTGCACGGCTTAAGTGCCGTTGCCCAATTCGACAACGCTCTGGCGGATCCGGTTCGGATTCGTCCTCGCGGTCGCGGCTAGCGTCGCCAGAAAGTAGCAGTCGCCCACCTGGCCCTGCACGATGTCGTCCTTGGACGGGCCCGCCGCCGCAAAGAGTGGCCGCGAGCTGACGTTCGCGGCGCCGGTGCCCGAGGTCAATATCATCCCGTCAATCTTCTGCCGCGTGGCGATGGAGAAGGGATCAGGCAGGTCCCGGCCGTCAAGCTCGCGGCTGATCGGCGTGGTCGTCGCCCTGACGTTGTTGTTGACCACCAAGCTCATGAACGCCCCGACGCGATGAACGTTGCCGCAAAGCGACTCAACGAGGCTGGTGTCGGTGATGGGCTCGGAGGCTTCGCCGTCAGCCCAGAAGCTGTCAACGCCCGCATCCCCGTGAGCAGGTCGTCCCGCCCGCCGCCGATGCTGATGAGGATGTCGTCGCCGGCGTCGCCGTGGAGGACGTCATTGCCGGCCCCGGCGAAAAGACGATCGTTGCCATCGCCGCCGTTTACCTGATCGTCGCCGTCGTTTCCCTGCAGCAGATCGTTGCCCGGGCCGCCGCCAATCACGTCGTTGCCGACGTTTCCAAAGATGCTGTCGATGCCGTCGCCGCCGTCGATGGCATCGTTGCCATCACTGCCCAGCGCGCGGTCGTCGCCGGCACCCAGGTTGATGACGTCATTGCCATCGCTGCCGCGCAGCACGTCGAAGCCCCGGCCTCCGACAATGCACACCTCTACAAATCGGTGAACCCGATCGACATCCCTTTGGCTGCATCGTCAACACCTGTATGAATGTAGCACATCGGGATGGAGTGTCGGAATGAGTCCTGCGATCTGTGGGGGTCGCACTCCACCGCTGGCCGGGGCTCGACATTCGTCAATACATCGGCATGTCTCCACCGAAGGCCGTGCTCCTTGCACTGATTTCTCCCGCCGGGCTAAAAGCGGTGCGAGCTTCTCTGCCGGACGGCTCCAAGGTCTCGACCACGGGATCCGTTCAACTGCCGACGATATAAACGGTCAGGGACCTGCCGAGACGGCGCGACCTTCGGCCTCCGGGGCCGACGCTCATGGCCAGAAAAGACTGCGATGCACGCCGGGTCTGGCCTGAGAAATAACCGATTGTATGGCAGTGAGTTACAGCGCGGCCGTAAACGTATCGCGATTGCGGCCTGGCGCCTAAAGACATCACAAAGATGTATAATTACATCATATACATACGCGGTAATGCTCGCCATAAATCCTTATTATTGACTGGGTTAACGTTCCCGATAGGAGTCGAACCTATAACCTTCGGCTCCGGAGGCCGACGCTCTATCCAATTGAGCTACGGGAACTCGAAACTGACGGACGATATTGTAATTCATCCATCCGCAACTGTCCATCGGTCGCCTCGCTCGCGCTTTCTTCGTAAATGATTTCAATTCCCTGGTCCAGCGTGTATGCTTTGTGGAGGTCGGATAATACTGCTCGGCTAATCCACGAACCTTTTGCCAGAGATGTTCCATGGCTTTACAAGGCGGCGGAAATCGCGAGGGACGGCCGGCGGCGGACCGAACGGCCGCGGGTACCGAAGACAAACTGCGGCGTGGTTCGGGCAATCGCATCAGCCTCCTGGTGGTGGATGACGAGCAGCCGCTGGCCCGCCTCTGGGCCAGCGAACTGGCGCACCTGGTCGAAGTGACCCTGGCGGGAAGTCTCGCCGAGGCCAGATCAAAACTGAGCAGCCGGGGCTTCGACGCCGTGCTCCTGGACCTCAACCTCCCCGACGGCAACGGCACCGAGCTGCTCCGCGAGATCTCCTCGCGGGACGAAGAAACAGCCGTCATCATCCTCACCGGCAACGCGGACCTGAACTCGGCCATCCAGGCCGTCCGCTACGGCGCCTACGACTATCTGATCAAACCCTGCCGCGTGGTCGAGATCGAACAGCACATCGAGCGCATCGCCCAACAACGCCGGTTGCGGGATGAGAATGTGGCCCTGAAGCAGACACTGGCCCCGCAGCGCGTTCAGGCCGAATTGATAGGCGCCAGCGCGCAGCTCGTCGAGGTGCGGCGCCTGGTCGGACGGGTGGCCCCGACGAACACGTCGGTACTGCTCACGGGCGACACCGGGACGGGCAAGGAAGTCACCGCCCGCATGATCCATCAGCTTTCCCAGCGCCGCGACGGCGCGTTTGTTCCGGTGAACTGCGCGGCATTGCCGAAGGAACTGGCCGAGAGCGAACTTTTCGGCCACCGCAAGGGCTCATTCACGGGCGCCGACCGCGACCATCGCGGGCTCGTGCTGGCGGCCTCGAGCGGCACGCTCTTCCTCGACGAGATCGGCGACCTGCCCCTGGACACCCAGGCGAAATTTCTGCGGCTGCTGGAAAGCGCCGAGGCCCGGCGCGTCGGCGATACCGAGGCCTATCGCACGGACGTGCGCGTGGTCGCGGCCACCAACCGCGATCTCAAACGCGACGTGGCCGACGGGCGATTCCGCCAGGACCTCTACTACCGTCTGACCACATTCGAATTGAGGCTCCCGGCACTGCGGGAGATCCCCCAGGACATTCCGCTGATTGCCGAGCACATGCTCCGCATCACCACTGTCTCCGGATGCAGGGTCACCGGCTTCGATCCGCTGGCCATGACGGCGCTTCAACAATATGACTGGCCCGGCAACGTACGTGAACTCAGGAACGTCATCGAGCGCGCCATGATCCTCTGCGACGGTGAAACCATCGGCCTGGAACACCTGAATCTCCCGGCCGCGGGCGGAGAGTCGGCCCCGGGTCCCGTTCCTGGATCCGAGGCAACCATTGCCGAGGTGGAGTGGCGAATGGTTCAGGATGCGCTCAAACGGTACCAGGGCAACAAGACGGCCGCCGCCAGGGCGCTGGGCATCAGTCTCCGCACGCTCTACAACAAGCTTGACGCCCGTGAAAGCGGAACGCGCGGCGAAGGTGAAACTGAAGTGGAATGACCGGAGCCGCGATGGCTGGTTGCCGGAGCCGCGACCAACGATCGCGGCTGCGAGGGGAGCATCGGAAGGGTGCTTCAGCAGATGTGAAGACCCGTGGCTGCGGCAAACCGCGTCCGCTGAAGCGGACCCTACAGTGCTACTTCTGCCCGCTCGGCGAGAACGCCTTGCGCACTTCATCGATCAGGGCATGGGCGCGGAACGGTTTGAACAGCACGGCCTGCAAACCCTCCTGGCTGGCCCTGTAAATGCTGTGGCTGGCGTCGTATCCGAAGCCCGTCATCAGGATCACGGGGAGGTCGCGGCGGTGGTTGTGGGCCGCATTGAACACATCGTAGCCATTCTTGTCGGGCATGTGGATGTCGCTCAGCACCAGGTCAAACTCCTGCCCGTTGATCTGGTCGATCGCCTGCGCGCCGTTGGCCGCCTCGGTGATGACGCAGCGGAACTTGCGCAGGATGTCGGCAATGGTCACGCGATTGACCTGATCGTCGTCGGCCACGAGGATCCGCATCCCGGCCAGAAGCGGCTCGATCTGGCCATGCAACTCATCCGCGCCAAGCACCGTGTGTATGCCCTCGGCCACCGGGCGCAACCGCCGACGCACAAATTCGGCGTAGTCGAGAATCCGCTGCAGCTTGCCGCCCAGTTCTTCGTCAGAGACGTGTGCATCCTTCAACTCACGCACATCCGAGCAGAGATCGTTCAGCGGGCCGGCCACCTCGCCGCACACGTCGTCGGCCACATCGTGCCGCACGGCCGCACGTTCCTTTACCAGCAGGTTGAACGTGTTCAGCGCAATCGCCACATAACGGCCGAAGATCTCGACGATCTGCCGGTGATCCTCGGTGAAAGCGGCCTTCTGGTCGCTTTCGATGTTGAACACGCCGATGACCTTGTCGTCGTAAAGAAAGAGCGGCACCGTCAGGCTGCTCATGGCCTTGTCCAGACCCAGAACGTACCGGGGATCGCCCTCTACGTCCGGGCAGATGTAGGACCGGCCGGTCGCGGCGACGTAGCCGCAAATACCGTTGTTCTCGTGGGCCGCGTAGAGTTCGATCGCCCGGGCCTCTTCCGGCAGGCCATGGCAGATCGTGAGTTCGAGCTTCTTGGTTTCATGGTTCAGGACGCGGATCACGAAATGGTCAAAGTGCAGCAGTTCCCGAGTGGCCTTGACGATCTTGTCCTGCAACAGCTTAAGACGATCGGCAAACAACATCTTGTCGATGGCCTCGATCTCCAGACGCATCAGTTCGCGGCCGGCGCGATCGATGGCATCGAGCTGCTGCTGTAGCCGGCGGGAACTGGTGCTGTCCCAGATCACCGCGACAATCTGCACGACCTGCCCGGCCGGGTTGATCACCGGTGACGCGGTAAGCTCGAAGAACTGCGTGTTGTCGATGTTAATGTCGAAGCGTTTGGAACGGGCAAGACTGGCGGGATCGGCATGCGCTGCGGGGGGCTGGCTGACTTTGGTGAACTGCTCGAAGGCCTCGAAGCAGGTCCGGCGGATCTTCTCGTGGACGCGCCCCGGCCAGCTCTGCATTCGCCGGTTGGACCACGTACAGTGCCCCGTGTTGTCGACGATACAGACGCCTTCGCCGATCGTGTTGAGAATCAGGCTGGCCTGCTGCTTGACCAGTGCGCGTTCCAACGGAAGGAAGTCCGAAGTATCGGAAAAGATCGCGTCGTAATAATCCTTGCGGAGAGCCTCGACGGCTTCGTCGATGGTGGACACCTCCGTCACGGCCGACGCCGACCGGAGATGAGCCACGAGACCATCGTTGGTCCCGATCTGACTGGTGAGCACGAGAACTTTGCTTGCCGGATCACTCAATCGTTCTTCCCAGGTAGAGGGTAACAATATATAAGATCTCGGTCCGCCGTCAACACGCCCCTATCATCGCGAGGCGTTCGCACGATGTAAATCTTACGCTCATGCCGGCCACATGTTCTAGGGCATCCAACATATTATGCATCTGGATTGATTTTAGGGCTGATTATCCATAAGTTATCGGACTGTCCCGAGTTAGCCCAAGGAGCCGCGAATTATGATCCCCAAGGTGTTTGTCACGGGAGCCAGCGGATTTGTCGGCCAGGCGGTGGTTAATGAGCTGCTCGCGCGCCGTTACCACATCCACGCCCTCGTCAATCGCCGACCACTCCAAGGGTTCGACGAGCGGGTGACGAACTTCAGCGGCGGGCTGTTCGACGCTACGGCTCTCGAAGCAGCGACCAAAGGTTGCGCGGCCGCCATCCACCTCGTCGGCATCATCATGGAGAACGCCGAGCAGGACATCAGCTTCGAGCGCATCCACGTCCAGGGTACCCGCAATGTGGTCGCCGCCGCCGTTAAGGCCGGCGTCCGGAGAATCGTGCATATGTCGGCCCTCGGAGCACGTCCCGGCGCGCCCACGAAATACCACCGCACCAAGTTCCAGGCCGAGCAGATCGTCCGTGAGAGCGGCCTCGACTGGACCATCGTTCGGCCGTCGCTGATCCACGGCCCGGCCGGCGACTTCATGCGCCAAGAGGCCCGCTGGGCTCGGCACACAGCCGCCCCTTTCCTGTTCATGCCTTACTTCGGCGGAGGCCCCTTTGGATGCCGCGCTGCCGGACACCTGCAGCCCGTCTACGTCGGCGACGTCGCCCGCGCCATCGTAGACTCCATGGAGAACCCGCAGCACGTCGGCGAAGTACACCTCCTCGGCGGCCCCGACAGACTAACCTGGCCGGACCTGCATCGCGCGTGTTCGGCGGCCATCACCGGCTCGCCCCACCTCACACTGCCCGTCCCCGCGTGGTTCGCCCGGGCTCTTTCGCACGCGCTCCCCCCGGAACTGGTGCCCTTCAACGACGACATGGTGCAGATGAGCCAGGAGGACAACACCTGCGACATGACGAAGTTCAAGGCCCGATTCGGTTGGGAACCGCGGTCGCTGGAAGCGACGCTCCGCGAATATGCACAGCAGTTGTAGATTATTAACACCCACTCCATGTCCCAGGAACCCCCTCCGCCTCCGTCAAACCAACCATCGCCTCCCCGACTCCCACTACCACCCGCGGCCGGCTGGCCGTGGCTTGTGTATGTCCCGCCCGGCTGGCACGGCTACCCTCCTCCGCCCTGGTGGCCACCTTATCCGCCACAGGTTTCGCACGCGCCCGAACGAAGCCCCCTGCGTGTCTGGCCAGCCTACGTCGCCTGGGTGACCGCAATGGGCGCCATGCTTGCCGCCGGCGTGGGAGTAGGTGTCGGCTACGTCGTCCACTCCAACGCCATTGGCGAGGGAATTCCCGACACCGCTCGACTCACCGCGTTCTTGCTCAGCTTCTGGGGCCTCATTTTTGTCTTCCTGGGAAATCTCCTCTCCACCGGCTCAACGTCACTGATCGCCGCCGCCCTCTCGCCCATCCCGCTCCGCCGCCGTCTGGCTTTTTCCGTCCCCGCGATCGGCTGGCCGTCCATCCTCGCCCTGGCGATCGCCACCACCGCCCTCGGCCATTTCCTGGGCGTGCTGGTGCATCTCCTGGGCTTCCAGGTGAACGGATCAATGACCAGCGTGATGCAGACGCTGACGAATCTTTCGACGACCGAGCAGTTGGTGATGCTCACCATGATCGGCCTGCTCGTCCCCATCACCGAGGAACTGCTCTTCCGAGGCTACATCCAGACGCGCCTGGTCGCACGACACGGCCCGTTCCGGGGAATCCTCATCACCAGCGTCCTCTTCGGTGTTATGCACATGAATCTCTACCAGTCCCCGGCCACCTTCTTCCTCGGCCTGATGATTGGCTTTGCCGCCTGGTATGGCCGGAGCATCGTCCCCGCCATCGCCGCCCACATGGTCAACAACACCATCGCGATCGGCCTGATGCTCATCTCCGACTCGCAAGAAAGCCCCTCGCGACATTTGGCGTTCATCTGGCTCCTCGCCTCCGCCGTGCTGGTCCTCCTGGGCTTCGGTTTTGCCCTGTGGCGCGGGCGTCGCGTTGTGGGGACGGCACCCCCGATATCGATCAATGAAGCGTAGCTCGCGTCTGCTCCGGTTCGTCTTCACCACCGAGGCCCCGCCGTATTGGTCCCCGCGGCGACCACAAGCCGCGAACGGCCCACGCTATGCCTGCAACAGAAAACCCCGGTTTTCCCGGGGTTTTCGCTCATTATGGCCTCTATCGGAGTTGCACCGATACGCCCTTACGGGCACAGGATTTTTAGTCCAGCGTAATGGGGATGGCATTGGACCGACTTGCATTGACTTTCATACGTATTCTCTCGGAAAACCCCTTTGAATGGCGGCTTCCGTGTGGTATCGTGCAACCATTGAATTGACTTCGTTTGACTTTCAAGGTTGCACAGGGGTTGCACGGGACGTCTGGTGCAACCCTAAAACAGGAGCTCATCCATGACACCGAACCCCGCCGCCGCGACGCTGAGACTGGCCGGCCAGACCGAAAAGGCCCTGCCCCGTAAGTTCCCGTTCACCCGCACCACCTTGGACGGGCTGAAAGTTCCCGCCGGCAAAGACCGTGTTTGGGTCTATGACAGCCGTGTCCGTAATCTCTGCTTCAGTAAGTCGGCGACAGGCACCACGGCCTACTACTGGAGCGGCAAGATTGGCGGCCGCATGTCGCGGTTCAAGCTGGCCGATGGTTCGCTGGAAGTTGAGCAGGCGAGGCAACTGGCGGCAGAGGCGGAATCGAAGCGCGCCCATGGAGTCAATCCCTTGGACGAACGGAAGCAGGCCCGCGGCGAGATGACCTTCCGCGAACTGTTCGCGTGGTATCTCGAAAACCATTCCAAGGCGAAGAAGAGAACATGGAAGGACGACGAGCAGAAGTTCAACAAGTTCCTGCAACCCATCGCCGGGCGCAAGGTGTCGAGCATCACACGGCAGGACATCGCGACCTTGCACCGGAAGATCGGTGCTACTGTTCCCGGCTCGGCCAACCGCGTGTTAGCCCTGATATCCTCGATCTTCGGACAGGCCGCGAAGTTGGGCGTTGAAGTCCAGAACCCTGCGAAGGGCGTTGACCGCTTCCCCGAGCATGATCGGGCAAGGTATCTGTTGCCGGATGAGTTGGAGCGTTTCTTGGCGGCAGTTGATAACGAGCCGAACCCGATATGGAAGGATGTGTTCCGCGTCGCCCTGTTCACCGGCGCCCGCAAGAACAACATCTTGACAATGCGATGGGAGGAAGTGGACCTACCCGCAAACGTCTGGCGCATCCCTGGCGAGAAGTTCAAGAACGGCCAGCCGCAGACGATCCACCTACCGGCCAGTGTCGTTGAGATTCTCCGCGCCCGGGAGGGCCGTAAGAGCGAGTGGGTATTCCCGAGTGATGGCCCCACCGGCCATGCGAGTCAACCTCGTCATGCTTGGGATCGGCTGCTTGAGCGCGCCGGACTCAAGGAACTCTGGATCCATGACTTGAGGCGAAGTCTCGGGAGTTGGATGGCGGCAACAGGTGCGAGCCTCAGCGTGATCGGTAAGGGGCTAGGGCATCGCACCACCAGCACGACGGCGAGATATGCGCGTCTGGACCTGTCACCGGTCAAGGCCGGCGTTGACACGGCCGTGGCGGCGATGCTGGCCGCGGCCAAGCCGAAGCCGGAACCCGTAGGCAGCGGTGACACCGCGAAGTAGAATGCCATGCCCGATCCACGAAAGATGATTTGCCATGGCTCTGGAATACACCATCGCGGATACAGACCTGCTGAGGGCGATCTACGACGACATCCTGGCCCGGCCGGCGTTCTACGCCGACGGGGAGGAGTTCTTGCGGGTGCAGTACAGCCCGAAAAGGCTGCACGAGCAGGCGATGCACATGTGGAAGCAGCGAGACGCAGCTGGGTCGGCACATTGTGAAACGCTGGGGTTAGATCAAGGCGCACCGGGGAAGCAGTCCAAGGGTCGGGCTCGGCGAAGACGTGAAATCTCCACCGAGTCGCCGAGTCGCGAACGGGCGCCCAAGTTGGACGACTGGACACACGCGAAACGTGCATGCCATGCCGTGCGAGAGTTGTTCACGGAAACGCAGGGATGTGTGTACACCGGCACCAGGGCCAAGGCCATGCTGATCATGGCAGTGCTGCTATGGCACACGGCCGCCGACCGGGCAGCCCCGATATTCAATCTGTTTGGTGAGTGGGGGATCGCGTCCGATGGCAAGGTGACCGAAGTTAAGGGGGCTCGCTGGGCGGCTTTTTCCCTGTTCGATGAGGCGCGACTCCGCCGCTGGATGGAGCTGGTGCAGGTGGCCTGGGCCGGAGTGGCCAAGCCGGCAGCGTCCCCACGCGACGATGATGGCCACCGCGTTGAGATTGTCGGCGTCAAAGATGGACGTGGAAGCCGGAAGGGCATCGGAGGCCGTCCCGGCCTGTCCTACGGAGACGAGCGTCGTCGTCTGGATATTCTGGGCAAGTGGGACGACACCAAGGGGCAGCGTAGTCAAAAGGAGTTCTGCGACGACGAGGGCATCAGCCTCAAATACCTCGCGACGTGCGTCAACTGGCGATCTACGAATAATCGGCGTTCCGGCCAGTGACAAACTCCCCCCCCGTAAGGGCATTGGAGTTTGTCACGTAGATTTCTCGACGCCAGTTTTTCCCGGCAAAACCCGCTATTTCGACCTTCGCGCACTACACAAACTCGGGTGCGGGAGTTTGTGTGTCATACCGCAGTCTATTCTTGGTTCCAAGTCAAACCAAGGAGACTGCGACATGTTAAACGCCACTGAAAAACCGTTCGTTCTTCCCGAGTCAATCCGAGCCAAGGCCAACATTCAGACCGAGGAGTGGGCAGCGTTCCGCCACGTTCGGGTACAGTCGATCCACAAAGCCAGGATGCTGGGCAAAGACGCGCCCCACGTCAAGATCGGCAGGCGAGTGCTCTATCCAACGGCCATGTTGGAAAAGTGGCTGCAGGCGAGGCTGACGAAGTGAAACATATCGCGACGGGGTTGTTCCCGCCGCTGTGGTCTCGGCACGCGCCGCGGCTGACGAAGTAAACACCCCACACAAAGGAATACCATGTTTGAGATCAACGAACGAGGAACAAGCCGGTCCACTACGAACTACGCCATGTTTTGCGGATCGGACGATAATCGTCCGGTCGACTTGTCCAAACGCGACGACCTGCGCGAGTCCATGAAGAAGTACGGCTTCATCACCGCTTTTCCGCTGCACACCCGCCGGCAGGAAAGCGGCAGGCTGGAGGTACGAGACGGCCAGCACCGCCTGGGAATTGCTCAGGAACTCGGCATCAATGTGTGGTACACGATCGGCGACGATGATATTGACGTCGGCCGTTTGCATGACACGAGCCGTCGCTGGACGGCGCTCGACTACACGTTGACTTACATTAAGAAAGGGAACCGCAACTACGCTGAAATTCTGGAGTTCAGCCAGAAGTACGGCATTTCTCTAATTAGATCCGCTGCACTGCTGTCCGGGTCGTTCACGCAGAGCAACGCGACAAAGTTGTTCACGTCTGGCATGACTGTCTGCAATCACGCCTCCAACGCCATCGACGTCGCGGAAACCTACCTGGCTATCTGCAATCTAGGCCATAACGTCAAGCGGTCATCACTCCTGGCGGCGATATTCGCATGCTCCTGCGTCCCGGAATTCAACCACAACCGCCTGCGACATGCTGCTACACGCTGCCGCGACAAACTTCGCGCCTATGCGACGAAGGAGGAATACATCCGAATGCTGGAGGCTATATACAACTACGGGCATGGCATCCGGATCGCATTGGAGTGCCTCGCCGAAAACGCCATGAGGGCCCGCAACCTGGCCGTCAAGAAAGGAAGGATGTCATTATGAGTTACGATCCCCTCGCCAGAGTCCTCGCTCTACTGCCAAGCGCCAAGCGGGTCTCGGTGGATCACTGGGCGGCGGCGTGTCCGGCACATGCGGACACGCACGCCAGCCTCAGTGTCAGCCTGGACAAGACGGGCGTTGGCCTTCACTGTCACGCCGGCTGCAAGACGCCGGCCATCGTCCATGTCATGGGCCTGTGCATGGCCGATCTGTTTTTCAAGAAGGATGAGGGCCGCAAGATGACTGGCAAGATCACCAACACCTACGACTACTGCGACGCCGCCGGCACACAGCTCTTTCAGGTGGTGCGCTTCGAGCCCAAGGACTTCCGCCAACGGCGGCCCGACCCCAAGCACGCTGGTGGATGGATCTGGAACTTGGAGGGCGTGCCTCGCGTCTTGTACCGAATTCCCGACTTACTCAAGCTGGCGCCCAACGCGGCCGTCGTCATCGCGGAAGGCGAAAAGGACGTTGACAACTTGTGGGCCATGCGTATTCCGGCAACCACCTGTCCGCAAGGCGCCGGCAAGTGGAACAAGTTGGCCGACGACTCGATCCTGGTCAACCGCCCCATACTCATCATCGCCGACAAGGACGACGCCGGCCGTCGCCACGCGCAAGATGTGGCCACGCGACTCGCCGGCCGGGCCGACGGAGTGTGCATCATCGAAATGCCCGGCGAGAAGGTCAAGGACATTTCCGACTGGATGGCGGCGGGCGGCACCGCGGACGAGTTCATAGAGCTGCTGGACCAGGCAAAAAGAGTAGATTCCGATTTGGCGGCGGAGGCCATGGTGGACATCGCCGGCCAAGAGGTAGCTGCCAGCGCCATTGACGCCGTGGATCTGGGGCCATCTGAAAGCACACCCGATGACGACTACGTGGAGGTGATCAAGCCATCCGTGCCCGAACCATTGGATGAAGCCGCCTACCACGGCATTGTCGGCGAGATCGTACGGACGCTCGCGCCACACACGGAAGCCGACCCGGCGGCTGTGTTGATTCCCCTGCTTGTCGGAATCGGGAACGTCATTGGCCGAAATGCCTGGTGGGTGGTCGGTGCCTGCAAGCACTTCCTCAACTGCTTCGTCTGTGTAGTCGGCGATACGAGCAGTGGTCGCAAAGGCACTGCCTGGGCAGAGGGACGCGGCGTTCTGAAGCTTTTGGATACGAAGTGGGCCGAGGGCTGTATTCACAGTGGCTTGTCCACCGGCGAGGGATTAATTTGGCACGTTCGCGACCCGATCTACAAGACGGAAGAGGACAAAAGATCGCACGAGCCCAAAATGGTTCTTGTCGATGCAGGTGTTGATGACAAGCGCCTTTTCGTCGTTGAAACCGAGTACGCGGTGATGTTGCGTGTGATGGGGCGAGACGGCAACACTCTTTCCGGCGTTGTTCGCCAGGCGTGGGACGGCGTTAGACTACAGACGATGTCTAAGGGATCTCCGGCCACGGCGACCGACGCGCACGTCAGCATCATCGGCCACGTCACGTTGGACGAGTTGCGCCGGGAATGGAAGTCTGGCGACTCCTTGAACGGCCTGGGCAACCGGATCATCTGGTGGCGATCAAGGCGATCTCGTTTCTTACCCCATGGTGGACAGTTAAAGGGCGACGACTACCAACGGATGGCTGACGAGCTGAAAGAGGTGGTCGGGGAAGTCACCGCGACCACGCACGGCGAGATATCCTTCAGCCACGAGGCCAAGGACCTTTGGGAAGGCCTGTACCTGGAACTTGAGGCAGATCGGCATGGCGTTTTCGGAGCCGTCACTGGCCGCGCATCACCCATGGTTAAACGCCTGGCGTGCATTTACGCGGTGGCGGATGGCCGCTGCATTGTGGATGCGGTTCACCTGCGGGCCGCCATGGCGGTCTGGCGATATTCGCTGGCCTCCGCGAAGCACATCTTCGGGCAGTCGCTGGGCGACAAGATCGCCGACGAGATCCTGGCCGCGTTGGAGATCGCTCCAGCAGGAATGACGACGACAGGCATCCGCGACCACTTTTGCCACAACAAATCTTCCAAGGAGATCAAGAACGCCCTGTCATGCTTGCTCCAGCACGAGCGCGTTCGTTTCGCGGAAGAACCGCCGGCGGGGGGCAAAGGCCGCCCCGCACAACGATGGTTTCTCAGCGGCGAGGTACGCCATTAACGCGTTTAACGCCATAAGTCCCACCCACTTACCGCGTTTACCGCGTTAATGGCGTGGGGGTATCCAGGAACAGACATGAGCCACGTTCAAGGAACAACTATCATGAACACGAAGAAGCAACCTATGCGTCGAACTTTTCAGAGGAACCACTACCAGGTCAAGCAGTTGCTTCCGGCCGCCGGGTGGAAGGCGGTTCGCTGGCACGACCGCCCGGACGGGAAATACGGACTCGTCGCCGACGAGATGGATTTCCTCGGCCTGAGTGATCTTCATATCGAGAAGTTCCTTGAATGTGGCACGAAGCCCCAGAGTATTCGCATGGACGGGCCGTACAATGCGCTGGTGCCCGTGAGGGTTCATGATGGTGCCCTGGATGTTGACGCCGAGTTCGATGACTATGTCGGCCTGCTACGGCCAGGGCAAGATCTACGTGAAGCGTCAGCGTGGCTCCTCCCCGAGGTAGCCGCCCGGCTTGCTGACGAGTTCAAACTTCCACCGAAACCAGCGCCCATCCCGATCACAAATCGGAAGCCAGATCCGCCGGAGGTGGCTTAGACGGGGAGTGTATATCTACTGTACGCCAAGGCTTTATGACGCGTGATCAGGGGCATTTTTCAACGGAGAACGAACATGTGTGAAATCCCTTTAAGCAGCGAAGACAACGACCTGCACCGCGACAACGGCGAGGTGTCCGAGGTCAGAGCACCCAAACTGAAATGCTTCACCAAACCCCTGCCGCGAAACGCCGTGCTCTACGAACAGACGGTGGGATGCGTGCGTGTTCAATTCGCGCGGTGGACTGGTCGCGACGGCGTCGAGCGTCACGCCGAAACCCTGGTTGGCCGGGACGGCAAGTTGCGAATTAAACTGTTCTGCACAGCGATCGCCGGGACCATCAACCGGGCCGCGGAACCGCCTTCCAACGATGCCCACAGACCCGGCCGGAAGCGCGGCGCTCTCGAACTTGAGATAGAGCGTCGGATCGGGCGGCGGGGCCTTG
>JANYKD010000043.1 GCA_025361735.1 Phycisphaerales bacterium | reverse complement strand
GAAGGCGATGTGCTCGAGCACCCAGGAGTTCTCGCGCTTGCCGACAAACTTCCAGGGTTTCTCCCCATCAATCCGGCCGACATCGACCAGGGCCTTGCCCTTGGTGCCAAGGATAATTGAGGAGGCTTCGTTGTAGCAGTTGGGCTGGGTGCGGCAGAAGGCATAGACGCGAATGCCGGAAGCATAATGGTAGACGACGGAGTGGTGGTCGAAGACATCGCCGTAGACATAGGGCAGATCGAACGTGGACGATCGCCCGGCCAGACCGTGACACTTCACCGGGACATCTTCCTTCATCGCCCAGGTGGCTCGGTCCATGTTGTGGACCAGCGATTGCGGCACATCATCGCCGCAGAGCCAGCGGAAACGATATTGGCAGGAATACTGCCAGTGCAATTCGGACATGCCCTCCGGCCGGCGCTGCACCAAGCCGTAGGGCTGGCGGATGTAGTTTTCCTCGATCGAGATGATGTCGCCGATCTGGCCGTCGTGAATACGCTGGACACATTCGACAATCTCCGGGGTGAACCGCGAGTGCAGGCCGGACAGGATGGAGAGTTTCTTCTCCTTGGCCATGGCGGTGGCTTCCATGAAGGTCTTGATCCCCTGGGGATCGATGGCGTGGGGCTTCTCGCAGAAGGCGTGTTTGCCGGCGGCGATGGCGGCCTTGACGTACATCGGGTGGAACTTGGCCGCGCACGCGATCAGGACCACATCGGCCGCGTCGACGATTGCCTTATAGCCATCGAGGCCGACGAACATCCGCTCGGGCGTCACGTCAACCTGGTTGGGCTTCTGTTTCTTGAGGCTGGCGTATTTCTCGTCGATCCGGTCCTTGAACAGATCGCACATGGCGACGAGCTTGGTTCCGGGATCGGCATCCATGACATCGCGTGCCGCTCCCGAGCCACGGCCACCGCACCCGATCAGGCCGACCTTGATCGTATCCGACCCGGCCGCGTAGGCCGACCCGGCCACCGACAACGCCGTTGCCCCGGCGACCGACGACTGAATGAACCCGCGCCGCGAGATTTGCGAACCTGCCATGGGGACTCCTGCTTGATGAAAAGAAAGGCATGTCTTACGGTCTAACTGACCAGCTTATCTCCGGCCTTCAGCACACAGCCGCAGGGCAGCCGTCAGCCGGGTACACTCAGCCTTGCTGGCGGGACCCAGTGGTCGGCGGGGGGCACCGCAGTTGTTACCCATGAGACCGCAGGCGGCCTTGACCCATTGCGTGTATTTTCCGCCGCTTTCCATGAGTTCGAGGGTGGGCAACATATGGAAAAAGAGCTTGCGGGCGGCGACGAGGTCGCGCTTCTCGATCGCCAGCGTGTAGAGCCTGACGTGAGACTGGGGCAGAACATTGACGACGCCGCCGACCCAGCCGATCGCACCCACCATCAGGCTCTCCAAGGCGATGGTGTCGCAGCCACAGAAAACACCGAGCTGGTCGCCGCACAGGCGCAGCAGCGTGGTGATACGCGGCATCTCACCGGTGCTTTCCTTCACGTAGCGGATGTTCTTCAGCTCTGCGAGGCGCGCAATCAATTCCGGCGACATGTCCACGCCGGTGCGGCCGGGGTAGTTGTAGAGCATGATTGGAATACCGATGGCATTGTTGACGGCGCGGAAATGAGCGTAAAGCTCTTCCGGGCGCGGTAGTGAGTAGTAGGGCGCTGCGAGCATCACGCCGGCGCAGCCGAGTTCTTCGGCCTGACGGGAGAAGATCATTACATCGCGCGTGGAGCCGGCATTCGTGCCCGCGATCACCGGCACGCGACCCGCCGCGGCATCCAGCGTGGTGTGGATCACGCGTTCGCGTTCGTCGGCCGAAAGCGCGTAATACTCGCCGGTGCTGCCCAAGGGAACCAGGCCATGCACGCCCTTGTGAACGAGGTAATCGACGAACTGCCCGAGCTTTGGGTAATCGATTTCCTCATTCGCCTGCATGGGCGTGACGAGCGCGGAAAAGACGCCGTGGAACATAGATTTGGCCATTGGGGTGGTTCTTTCCAGTCTTCAAGCCAACTGCATCCAGATGGTTTTGAGTTCGGTGTATTGTTCGTGAGCCCAGATGGACTTGTCGCGGCCGCCAAAGCCGGATTGCCTGTAGCCGCCGAATGGCGTGGTGATATCGCCTTCAGAGAAGCAGTTCACTGAAACAGTGCCGGCACGGATGGCGCGGGCCGCGCGATGCGCGGTATTCAGATCGCGGGTATAGAGCGACGCGGCCAGGCCGTAGTTGGTGTCGTTGGCGATGGCCAGCGCTTGTTCTTCGGTGGAGAAGGGAATCACGGATAGGACCGGGCCGAAGATTTCCTCGCGTGCGATCTTCATCTGTGGGGTGACTTCGTCGAAGATGGTCACTTCGACGAAGTAGCCACCGGTCTTTTCCATGACGCGTTTGCCGCCCATGACGAGCCTTGCCCCTTCGGCCTTGCCGGACTCAATGTAGCCGAGCACCTTTTCCAGATGTGGCTTTTCGATCATGGAGCCGAGACGGTTTTGCGGGTCGAGCGGATCGCCAACCTTCCAGGTCTTGGCGAGTTTGGCGATCTTGGTCACCAATTCGTCTTTGACGCTCTTGTGAACGATGAGCCGCGAGCCGCAACTGCAGTTCTCGCCCATGTTCCAGAAGCCGGCGCTCACGGCGTTGGTTGCCACCATATCCAGGTCTGGCGCATCCGCGAACACGACCTGCGGGCTCTTGCCGCCACATTCAAGGGTGATCCGCTTGAGGTTGGAATCGGCCGAGTATTTGAGGAAATAGCGGCCGACTTCGGTCGAGCCCGTGAAGGCGACCATGTCGACGTCCATGTGCCGGCCGATGGCCCGTCCGGCAGTCTCGCCGAAGCCGGGCACGACGTTGAATACGCCTGTGGGAACGCCGGCCTCGGCGGCCAGTTCCGCCATGCGGATGGCGCTCAGCGAAGTCAACTCCGCCGGTTTGAGCACGACGCTGTTGCCGGTGGCCAGTGCCGGGCCGATCTTCCAGGCCACCATCTGGGCCGGGAAGTTCCACGGCACAACACAACCGACCACGCCGACCGGTTCGCGGAGCACGAGCGCCAGGTTCTCCGGGCCGGTTGGGGAAACGTGGCCGTACAGTTTGTCGATGGCCTCGGCGTGCCAACGGATGCAATGAATGGTGTCGGGAATGTCCATGGTGGCGCAATCGCCAATGGGCTTTCC
Source organism: Phycisphaerales bacterium (assembly GCA_025361735.1). Taxonomy (GTDB): domain Bacteria; phylum Planctomycetota; class Phycisphaerae; order Tepidisphaerales; family Tepidisphaeraceae; genus JANYKD01. The sequence continues at coordinate 8,728 of JANYKD010000043.1, read as the reverse complement.
GGCTTCGAGAGTGTCCAGTAGCGCCAGTTCGCCGGCGTTGGCCTCAAGCAGATCGGCGAACTTGAGCAGGATCTTCTTGCGATCACCCGGCTTCATGCGCGACCAGGCCCCGCTCTCGAACGCCTTGCGGGCGGCCTTGACGGCCCGGTCGACGTCAACCGCATCGCATGCGGCGATCTGTGCGAGCGGCTTGCCGGTCGCGGGATTTTCCGTTGGGAATGTTCTTCCGCTCTTGGCGCTGACGAATTTGCCGTCGATAAACGCTTGCGTGCGGAAGGTGAGTTTGCGGACAGCGGCTTTGATGGCTTTGGGCTCGAGGACCAGGCTCATGGGTATTCCTTTCGATACTCTTCCATTATGAGATGTGGGTCGGGTTTGTAAACGTGGCGAGCGATCATCCGCAATGACAGTTGCCACCGCACGCGGTGGCCTTGCGGGCAGCGAGCTTCTGTTCCAGTTGCAGTGACGTCCGGGTGGTGGCCAGACCTCCCAGGGCCGTGCAACGCAGTTCGCGCGGCATCTGCCCGCCCACGCGCTTGGCCGCTTCGATAACTTCGTCGAGCGGAATGATCGGGTCGTAGTCGGCCAGAGCCATGTTGGCGCAGGAGAGCGCATTGCTGGCGGCCATCACGTTTTTCCCCAGGCAGGGAACTTCCACGCGATTGGCCACCGGATCGCAGATCAGACCGAGCATGCTCTGGAAAGCCATCGACGCGGCGGCCACGGATTGTGCCAGCGTTCCGTTGGCCAGCCCCACCAGCGCCGCGGCGGCCATGCTCGATGCGGAACCGCCTTCGGCCTGGCAGCCGCCCACTTCGGCCGCAAAGGTCCAGTGCGTGGCGATGAACACTCCGATGAGGCCGGCTGCCAGCATCGCCTTGGCCATGTCTTGCTCGGACAACCCCATTGCCTCGGCCATGGCAATCACCGCGCCGGGCAACGCAGCGCATGCGCCCGCGGTGGGTGCGGCCACGATCACGCCCATGGAACTCTTCACTTCCATCAGCGCCGAGACGTAGAGCACAATGCGGTTCAGCGCCCCGCCATCGAGCAGTCGTCCAGCCTTCATCAACTCATTGAACTTCCCACACTGGTGGCCGAGCACGCGGTCGTCGTACTGGGTTCCGGCGATGCCCTGGGCGATGGAGCGGCGGAGAATGCGGACGATCTCCACCATCTTGTCGATGACTTCCGATTCGGTCAGATTGCCCCGGGCCATTTCGTATTCCGCCGCCAGTTTCCACAGAGGCGTATTCCGGCCGGCATCGTGCCGCAGCATATCATCGCAGGTTGTGAACGGAACTTGCGTATCCTTACGCGACAACACGGGCAGGACTGGGGACAGTCGCTTCACCTGGCGAATGGATGCGATCTTGCGGAGTTCGGCGATGGCTGTGTCGTCGATGAAACGTGCGGCCTTCACTTCCACAAGTTGCTGGCCGGAGGCTTCGTGCCGCAGGATCGCGTCGGCTTCGATCCGTTGTGCCAGCCATTGCTGCACCGCGTTGCCATCGCCATCTACCCATAGCAGCGTCTCGAAGCAGTCGCCGAACATGGAGACGGTGAAGTCGTCCACATTGATGACCTCCATCATGCCGCCGCCGGTGAGATGGCGCGAAGGAAGTGCTGCTCGCGCGCACCGCGCAGTGTGAGCCGATAGGTGTTGGGATGTACGTCGCCTGCGTCCACGGTTTCGATGCGGACTTGAACACCCGCATCGCGCAGGGTCTTCGGTGAGCCGGGCAGCCGCTCGTCGGCCGCTTCCCAGCCCAGCAATCCGCCGAAGAGGCCCATGTCCGACCCCTGGCTCTCATGCGTGGTGGGCAGCGAGCCTTGGCGGTCGAACTCGACCAGAACCTCCTGGAAGTCGGCGTCCATCAGGTCGCGTGCCAAACGACCGATACGCAGGGCGGCGGCACAATGAGAACTCGACGGCCCGCGCATCACGGGGCCAATGACATCATTGAAGATACTGACGATCATGGTGTTTGGTCCTTTCGGCAATGTCAGATCCACCGGCCAGTGTACGGACTCTGCATGCGGTTGCCGGCGGGCGGGGAGACGTATCAGTCCAGCCAAGGAGCGACTCGCAGGCAGAGCCGCAAATGCGGCCCTGGCAGGCGCCCATACCACACCGGGTCTGAAGTTTAGCGTCGCGAAAAGTGGTGAAGGGACGCAGGTCGCCGAGGCGGATATCCTCGCAGCGGCAGACGATGGTGTTGTCGTCTGCCAGTGTTCTCAACTCCGGCCGAAGTTTAAAGGCGTGGCGGAGTTGCTCGGCGAAGCGGCGGGATCTCCGGCGTGGTTCGAAGAGAAGTTGCGCGGCGGCGATATTGCCAGTGGCGGCGTGGCCGGCGATCTGGCCTTCGACGAGGGATTTATCGAGGCCACCGATGCCGGTTGTTTCGCCGGCGCAGAAGATGTCGGGGACGGAGGACTGCTGGAATTCATTGACCGCGACACATCCTTTGTTGACGGCACAGCGAAGTAGGCGGGGCAGCTCCAGTTGGGGGACAAGGAAGAAACCGCAGGCGAGGGTGTCGCAGTGCTGGATGATTGGGCCGGAGCGGGTGGCGATTTCGACTTGGAGGTCGTCGCCGGTGTCGTAGGCGTGTGTGGGCCAGGCTCCGGCGTGATAGGGAATGTCGAACGTCTGCCACTTAAGCGCGGCGGCTTGTCGCAGTTTGCCAAAGCTGGTTAGCAGGGAGAGGCCAAACCGGACGAGGTTCTTCAATGGGGTCTGTTCGACGATACACAGGATGGTCGCGCCATGACTTCGGAGTGTCGCGGCGGCCGGAAGCAGCAGGGGGCCGGAGCCGGCGACGATGATGCGTTTGCCGGTGACATCCAACCCGGACTTGACCATGGCTTGGATACCGCCGACGCCGAGGATGTGCGGGGAAGTCCAGCCGGGGAAGGGCAGGAAACGCTCGCGAGCGCCGGTGGCGAGGATGAGCTTGCGGTAGCGGATTTCCACGGGTCGGCCGGCCTGTTCGGCGAGCAGCACGCCGGGCTCGGGCTGGGCGATGACCGTGGTGCCGAAGAGTCGGGTGCACGATTGTTGTGCGAAACGGGCGAGCCAGAGCTTGGCGTCAGCGGAAGTGGGCGTGGGGGATTCACCGCGCCAGATCTGGCCGCCCGGTTCGGGATTCTCGTCGATGATGCAGACAGTGGCACCGGATTGCGTCGCGGCCCAGGCGGCGGCCAGACCGGCGGGTCCGGCGCCGACGATGACGATGTTGCACGTATCAGACATCAGTCGTGACCTCCATGCCTTCGACAACGGCGACATTACACGTTCGCTGATGAGGTTGGCCGTTGATGGTGGCCCGACATTCGAAGCAGACGCCCATACCGCAGAGCGGGCCGCGGGCCTCGCCAGTCACCGAGCGGCGCGTGTGTGCGACACTCGCGTTGGCGATGGCGGTGGCAACAGTCGTGCCCGCCGCGGCGCGTATCTCGCGGTCGTTGAGTTTGAGACGCACCAGTTCAGGCATGGGGCGTCTCCTTTGCAACACGGCTGGGCAGGTAGGCTTCGGCGGGAATCGGCGGCGTGCGATGAAGTACGTGAGCCGCGATCAACTCGGCCGTTGCCAGCGAGGTGGTGATGCCCAACCCTTCGTGGCCGGTGGCGAGATAGACGCCTTCCAAGCCAGGCACCGGGCCGATCAGCGGGAGTTTGTCTGGCGTCGCGGGACGGAAGCCCGTCCAGGCGCGGATGGCAGTGAGTTCGGCCAGGGCGGGCATGTAGTCGAATACGCGGCGGAGCATGCGCGAGAGGATATGGTGATCGACGGCCGGGTCGGTCGAGCCGTATTGGCGGGAGGAACCCATGATGATCTGCCCGGTGGTTCGCGGGTGGAGGTTGAAGGCGACGGAATCGGCCTCCCCGCCATGGGCGCTCTTGAGATAGCCGAGTTCGATGATCTGGTGGTGGATGAAGCCGGGATAGCGCTCGGTGATGAGCAGGTGTCCCTTACGCGGATTGACCGAGATGCCGGGCGTCAGGTGTGGCGAAGCGAAGCCGGCGGCGTTGACGATGATCGGCGCGACGAGGTCCGTGCCATTGGTCAGCATGACTCGGCCGGGGAGGATGATGCGGGCCCGGCCTGGTATCAGCCGGCCGCCCCGGGCGATCGCGCGATCGAGCAGGCATTTGGCTGCGGCAGGGGGGTAGACCATCGAGTCGGCGGGGATGCGCAATCCGCCGGCCAGGCCGGGGCAGAGGTTCGGTTCAGCCTCGGCGACCCGTCGCCCATCGAGAACTTGGGCATCGACGCCGCGCTGGCGATAGAACGCGGCCTTGCGCTGGACCTCGGCCAGTTCGACATCGTCGGTTGCGATCCATAGCGTGCCACCCTGGTCGAACTCGACGCCTTTGGGCAGATCCTGTTGCCGCCACAACTCGACGGAGTATCGAGTGAGATTGAACTGGGCCTCGGAGTCGTCCATCACGACCAGGTGACCCATGGCGGCCGCAGTTGTGCCGGAACCAGGGCTTCGACAATCGACAACGGTAACGCTAAGCCCTTCGCGTGCAAGGGCGTCAGCGATGGCGCATCCTATGATGCCCGCTCCGATGATGATGGCATCGCTGGTTGGATGGTTCATGAGTCTTTATCCGGAGCGACGAACGTCCGCGCGGCCGCGCGACGAACGACCGCGGCGATTATTCTACGCTCGTATTCCCATGCAAAAAGGGTCGTGCGGATTTAGCAACAGCGTGCTTTCGGAGTTGACGTAAGCAGTTCCCGTGATGGTCGGGATCACACCGCCCTCGACGATCTTTGCCGAACCCTCGAACAGGCTGCCGACGATGCTCTCCTGCACCCAGACTTGGTCCTCGCTGAGTTTGCCGTCGGCGACGAGGCACGCGAGCGTGGCGCTCGTGCCGGTGCCGCAGGGTGAACGGTCGTATGCGCCGCCGGGGCAAAGCACAAAGCTCTTGGCGTTGGCTCGCGGATTGGCGGGTGGACCGATCAACTCGATGTGGTCAATCTCCCGGCCGTCCTTGCCGGTGATTCCGCTGTGTTGGAGGGAGCGGCGGATACGCCAGGCGACGTCGGTGAGTTTGTCGATCTGTTTCATCTCGAGCCCAAGGCCGTGGTCGTGGACCAGGAAGAACCAGTTGCCGCCCCAGGCGATGTCGCCGGTCATCCGGCCAAAACCGCGGACGTCGATCTGAACATGCGTTCGATATCGGTAACTCAACACATTTTCAATGGAGGCGGAGCTGTCGTCGTGCAGCGTGATGGTGACAACGCCGACGGGGGTTTCGATGCGGTGCGAGCCGGGATCGATCCGACCGAGGTGGGCAAGGGTCGCCGCCAGGCCAATCGTGCCGTGGCCGCACATGCCAAGGTAGCCGACGTTGTTGAAGAAGATGACTCCTGCGACGCAGGAAGGATCGGCCGGGGGAACCAGAACCGCGCCGACCATGACATCTGAGCCGCGTGGTTCATTGACGACGGCCGAGCGGAAGTCGTCGTGGCTTTCACGGAGTATGCGTAGCTGATCGGCGACGGAGCCTTGCCCGAGATCTGGTGCGCCATCAATGACAATGCGTGTCGGCTCACCGCCCGTGTGGGAGTCGATGACGCGGACCTTGCGGATGGGAGGAGAGGGTGTCATGTGAAATAGCCGCCTGACTTTGCGATGATATGCACGATCACTTCACTCCGTAAACCGTGATGCGTTGGAGCAACAGCGGCCGGGGGGAGTTGCCTTTGGTTTCGAGCTTGATGAACCTGGCCTGTCGCCCGGGCGTGTCGATTCCCGCGTCGAAATGGGTCAGGGGCACGACCCATGAGGATTCCCATTCCTTCGCCTTCCAGACTTCCTCCCATTTCTTCCCGTCCTCGGAAATAGAGAGGATGAGGCCATCGGTCCGCCGATCATTCGGACGGTTCTCAATTTCGATGGCGTTGACCGTCTTGACGGCACCGAGGTCGATCTTGGCCCACGGGTTCTTTTCGTCACCGGTATGGAATGCGAAGCCGCTGGCTGGCCTGTCGCCCGTGAAGAGGCGAGCATGGTCCTTCACCTGGTTCCATTGTGAACTGGAACTGATCTCCAACTTTGAATCTTCGCTGAGGATCGCGCCAACCTGGGAGAGGTAGGCCTTGGGCGTTCGCACCACACCGATGGTGCGGCCGGTTTCCAGAGTCCTATCCAGCGTCAGCTCGATCACCGTCACCGGCGTGGCGCGATCCTTGTCGGCGACGCTTATCGACAGTTCGTTGTCGGTTTGTGTGAAGGTGGCCGGCGATCCGGTGAGCGTGCGGGCGGAGAGAACCTTGGCGGGCAGCATATCAAACGCCAAGCCAACCTTTGGCCACTGGTAAACATGCAGATAGAGTTTCTTGTCCCTGTGGCAACTGCCGCCCCACGAGCCGTTACGATAAGGGCCGCCGCGAGTGCCGTAGATGGCATCGCCATAAGTCTTCAACCATTCACCCATGGCGCGGGCGACCTTGGCTTCACCCTCGGCGAAAGTTCCGTCCGGACGCGGGCCGAAGTTTAACAGCAGATTGCCGCCGCCGGTCGTGCAACTGACCAGCATCTTGATGCAATCCTCCGGCCCCTTGAATCCATCCTCGCCATGGTACGACCAACCTCGCCCGACGTGAATGCACGATTCCCAATCCTTGACAACGTCCATTGCGCCGATGCTGCCCTCGGGCGTGTAGTAGTCGCCCTTGGTCATCTTGGCGATCTCCGGCGTGGCTGGGCCACGATCATCCGGTGTCCTCGGCCCGCAGAACTTGGCGGCGCGATCGTTGACGATCAGCTTCGGCTGGAGCCGATACATCATCGAAAAGAGCTCGTCGAATTTCCACTTGCCCCAGTCCTGCCCGCCGACATGATCGAACCACATCACGTCCACCGTCCCGTAGCTGGCCAGCAGTTCCTTAACCTGGGTGCGGTAGAACTCGTCGTATTTGACATTATCGCCAACGAGGTAGTCTGGGTGATACCAGTCGCGGGTGGAGTAGTAGAGTCCGAGTTTCATGCCCTGCTTGTGGCAGGCGTCCGCGTAGGCGCGGACGATGTCCCTGCCATAGGGGCTGGCCATGATGCTGTGGTTGGAGACCTTCGAATCAAACTGCGCGAAGCCATCGTGGTGCTTGGTGATGAGCACCATGTATTTCATGCCCGACTCTTTGGCGAAGCGGACCCACTCATCGGCATCGTATTTGGTCGGGTTGAACTGTTTATAGTAGTTGTCATAGACGGGATCTTCCGTGCGGGGAGTCTGGATGCCGTTGATGTCCCACGGGCGGTTCGCCTTGCGATCCCAGCCAATCTCCTTCGAGCCAACGGAGCAGGGACCCCAGTGAATGAACATGCCGAACTTGGCGTCCCGAAACCACTGCATGCGAGCGTCGCGTTGCTCCGCGGTCTCGTGAATCTGCGGCACGTTGGACAAATCAGCAGCGCGCGCCCAGAGTGTTGTCAGAAGAAATAATGCCAAAGTGCTAAGCGTGGTTCCATTCATTGTGTGTTCCTCATGTCGTTACATTGTACAGGCCGAATTTGGCTTCGCGCCTCGTGCGCCGCTTGCTCCTCCGGGCAGAGATTCGCGGCGATGCCTCTGTCAAGCTATTGAAGCAGACGGGATTTGTCATCGAAAGAGGGACAGGAAATGGCTCGCACCTGCGCCCCCTTGAACAAATCCGTGTCGGCAATCTTCTGCGTGCGGGTGTCCTTGCCACCGAGCCAAATGGGCGTGGTCGTGCCGTCGGCGTGCCGAATGCGGAGGTTGTCAAGGTAGATCCTGTAAGTGCCGGGCTTGCCGCCTTTGAAGACGATGCCGTGGCGTGGGAGAATGCCCGGCGCGCTGCTGCAAAGGCCGATGATTCGATGTTCCCACACGCCGGGACCCGCTTTGGGTTCCGGGCCGGAGGCCTGCTCGCGGCCGAACTGGTCGATGCCCTCGCCACGCTTGAAGCTGAGGGAGATCGCCGTGTTATCGTTGCCCTTGAACGGCGAGTAATAGAAGCCCTGGCGCAGGCTGCCGGGCGCAACGGCCACGTCGTATTCGATGTAATCAGTCGCAAACTGATGTCCCTGGAACCCGGCGAACGGGACAACGAGAGTGTCCCTTGGTTTGGTTTTGTCGGTTACGGTCACCGTAACTTCAAGCACCTCTCCCTCAGGCGCCGGCTTAGCGTCCAGTCTGGCCGGCGCAGGCAGGTGGGTGAGCGCGGCGCCCAGCGAATCAACCCAGGCGTTCATCCTGGTTTTGAGCGATGCCACCACGTCGGGATGCTTGTCGGCCACATTGTCCGCCTCGCCGATGTCGCCGCGAATATCGTATAGCTCGACGTGGTCGGCGAAGCGGTGCATGCGCCACTCCGCCGTGCGGATGGCATCCTCGGTGTGCCATGACCAGTAATAGCTCTCGACCGGACTGGCGGCGTTGTCACGCAAGGCGGGCCAGATGTTCTTGCCGTCCAACGGCCGGGTTTCGGGCATTTTCAGATCGGCCATGGCCATGAGGGTCGGGAACATTTCCAGTGAGCCGCAGAGACCATCCCAACTCTTCCCGCCGGTCAAACCGCCCTTTGGCCAACGCACCACGGTGGGCAGGCGGGTGCCACCCTCAAAAATTGAGTGTTTGCCGCCGCGGAGCGGAAGATTGCTGCCGTCCCTGGTTGCGCCATTGTCGCTGGTGAACACAACGATGGTGTTGTCGCGCAGGCCGAGCTTGTCGAGTTCGGCGAGG
>JANYKD010000042.1 GCA_025361735.1 Phycisphaerales bacterium | reverse complement strand
GCAAAAGACGAAGAGTTCGCCCAGATTCCGCCCGTTTCGGCCGGGGAGTTCAAGGAAATCCGGGCGCTGACGCCGGGCACCGAAGAAGACTGGGTCCGCTTGCACGGCAAGGACGGGAAGAAATACCCGCACAGCCATACGCACGATCACGCGCCTACAGCGGGGGCCGCAGCCAAGAAGTTGGACGAGCACAAGCACGAAGAACGCGAAGACCCCCGCGTCATTCCGCTGAGCCTCTACCCGGACAATCCCCAGAAGGTCCGCGGCGAGGAGGCGAGCAAGTCCTACCGCCGCTGGGGCATGGCCTTCGACCTGAGTGCTTGCACCGGCTGCTCGGCTTGCGTGATCGCGTGCGTCTCGGAAAACAACATCCCCGTGGTCGGCAAAGAGCAGACCGCCATGGGCCGTGAGATGCACTGGATCCGCATTGATCGCTACTATGAAGGCGACCTCGACAATCCGCAGGCGCACCATCAGCCGCTCCTCTGCCAGCACTGCGAGAACGCGCCATGCGAGCTGGTTTGCCCTGTCGCCGCCACCGTTCACTCCGATGAGGGGCTGAACGACATGGTGTACAACCGCTGTGTAGGCACCCGTTACTGCTCACACAACTGCCCTTACAAAGTCCGCCGCTTTAACTTTCTGCTCTACTCGGATTTCGTCACCGAGAGCATCAAGATGCAGAAGAATCCCGACGTGACCGTTCGTAGCCGCGGCGTGATGGAGAAGTGCTCTTACTGTGTGCAGCGTATCAACCGAGTGAAGATTGAAGCCGAGAAGCAGGATCGCAGCGTGCTGGACGGCGAGATCGTCACCGCCTGCCAGCAATCGTGCCCGTCGCAGGCGATTGAATTCGGCAATATCAACGACAAAGAGAGCCGCGTCTCGAAGCTGAAGGCCGAAGAACTGAGCTATCCGCTGCTTGCCGAGCTGAACACGCGTCCGCGCACCACGTATCTGGCGTCGCTGCGCAACCCCAACCCGGAGATCGAGGCGGCTCGCGGGAGGAAGGGCTGATGTCCATGGAGCCTTTGCACCCGGAAGCGGAGAATCCGCCGTCCACGCTCATGCAGGAGGAAGCCTCTGCGATGGCGGAGCAGCGCCGCGCGGAAGTGATCGAACCGGGACACACGTTTTCCTCCGTCACCGACAAGATCAGCGCGATCGTGCTCACCAAGCGCCAGCCGGTCGTCTGGTTCGGCACACTCACGGTTGCCTTTGGGCTGGTGATGCTGCTGCTGTATACGCTGGCGCGTGTGGTGATTGTCGGCGTAGGTTCGTTCGGCGTCAACATGCCGGTCGGCTGGGGCTTCGACATCGTGAACTTCGTGTGGTGGATCGGTATCGGCCACGCGGGCACGCTTATTTCAGCCATCCTGCTGCTGCTGCGGCAGCGCTGGCGCACCTCGATCAACCGCTTCGCCGAGGCCATGACGCTGTTCGCGGTGGCTTGCGCGGCGCTCTATCCGATCATGCACACCGGGCGTCCCTGGCTGGCGATCTACTGGCTGTTTCCCTATCCGAACACGATGGGTCTGTGGCCTCAGTTCCGCAGCCCGCTCATCTGGGACGTCTTCGCGGTCTCCACCTACGCCTCCGTCTCCGCCCTTTTCTGGTACGTCGGACTGATCCCCGATCTCGCCACGTTGCGCGACCGCGCCCAGAGCCGTTCGGCGCGCTTCACCTACGGGATGCTCGCCATGGGCTGGCGCGGATCGGCGATTCACTGGCATCGCTATGAGACGGCGTCCCTGCTGCTGGCCGGTTTGGCGACGCCGCTCGTTGTCTCCGTGCACACGATTGTCAGCTTCGACTTCGCCGTGTCGCTTGTGCCCGGCTGGCACGCTACGATTTTCCCGCCCTACTTCGTCGCCGGCGCCATTTACTCCGGCTTCGCCATGGTGATGACGCTGGCCATTCCGTTGCGCGTCATCTATGGCCTGGAAGATTTCATCACCATGCGCCATTTGCAAAACATGGCGAAAATCATGCTTGCCACTGGCCTGATCGTCGCTTACGGCTACATGATGGAAACCTTCATGGCGTGGTACAGCGGCAATCAGTACGAGCGGTTCATGATTTTGAACCGGATGACGGGCCCATACTTCAAGATGTACTGGGCGCTGATTCTCTGCAACGTGGTCACACCGCAGATCCTGTGGTTCAAGCGCTTCCGCATGAGCGTGCCGTTGCTGTTCGTCGTTTCGATCATTGTCAATATCGGCATGTGGCTCGAGCGTTACGTCATCATCGTAACCAGCCTGCATCGCGATTTTCTCCCTTCCTCCTGGGGCATGTACTCCGGTTCCCTATGGGATTGGTCGATGTACATCGGCACGTTCGGATTGTTTCTCAGCCTGTTGTTCCTGTTCATCCGGTTCCTGCCGATGATCTCGATTTTTGAAATGCGCACCATTCTCCCGCAGGCAGAAGTGAATCAGGGAGTCATGGAGCAACCGAAATGAAGGTGAAGACAAAACATCCCATCTATGGAGTGATGGCGGAGTTCGATAACCCAACCAGCCTGATGGCCGCGGCGAAAAAGACACGGGAGGCAGGCTACCGGAGACTCGACGCCTATTCGCCGTTCCCCATCGAAGGACTGTCGGAGGCGATTGGGTTTCATCACGACAAGCTGCCGCTGCTGGTGCTGTGCGGCGGCATCATCGGTTGCGCCGCCGGCTTTGGATTGCAGTACTGGTCGTCGGTTATCGAGTATCCGATGAATGTCGGCGGCAGGCCCCTGTTGAGCCTGCCGGCGTTCATTCCCGTGACCTTCGAAACGACGATCCTGGTTGCGGCCCTCGCCGCTGTGCTCGGCATGCTGGGCCTGAACGGCCTCCCGATGCCGTATCATCCCGTCTTCAATGTGCAGCGATTCGCCCTCGCTTCGCGTAATCGATTTTTCCTGTGCATCGAAGCGGCCGA
>JANYKD010000365.1 GCA_025361735.1 Phycisphaerales bacterium | reverse complement strand
CCGGTGTCCTCACCGGCGGAATCCGGGACCGGCTAAGAACGCTGCCAAAGACCGCCGGTGAGGACACCGGCGGCACTATTTTGGCATAGGCGACCGTCCTGGGAAACGTCCACGGTGGGCAACGCTACCTCACCTTCAGTGTGAATGTGATATCGCCGGTCTTGGTCTTGTTGTCGATCTCGACGCCGCCGTCATCCTTCAGATCCGGGCCGACGCTGTAGGTCACGAGCTTGTCGGCCGTGAGTTTCATTCGCAGGGGCTTGCCATCGAAGGGGTCCAAGGGGATCTCGGTCAGGTATTCGGGCATCAGGCTTTGGAGCGTGGGCGGCAACTGGCCCCTGGCGATGCGGTATTGCGTGGCCGCCGCGGCCAGGCGGGTACACTCGAGCTGCGCCGTCATCCGCGCGGACGTGCTGACAGCGCCATGAAACGCCGGGATGAGCATCGCCGTCATGATGCCTTTGGCATGATGGGGCTTGTCGTCGAGTTCTCGAAGTTGTGACTGGACTTCATGGTAAGGTCTGGCCAGCAATTGGCGGATGGTGGCCAGGGTCTCGCGGTAATCGTCGAGGTCGTCGCCCATCAGGCAGAGGCGGACGAAGGCACCGCCCGCAAACGTGGGAGTCGGGCCGTTGGAACCGGGCGTGCCAACCAGCGCTGCCAGATTCACGCGGCCGTCGATCAGATCGCTGAAAGTCGCGATGCCAAAAGCTTCTTCGCAAGTGAACGCCCGGCGCATCATCCGGCCAATACGCTCAGGATCATCAATCCCAAGCTGTGTCACCTGTGGCGACGTGGTCAACGTGGGCAGCACCTCCTCGGCATTCTTCACGGCCATGGCGTCGATGGCGATCGACATCAGCGCCGTGATCAGCAGCGGCGATCGGCTGGCATGATCCGCCAGGCGGAACATGGCCCGGGTGTCCGCGATAGCCGCTCCCACATTGCCCTTGGAGGTCTCGTATTGCCGGTGAAGTTGCAGCAATCGCGCAACCTGCCGCAGCTTTTGCAGTTCCGGCAGCATCATGCCGAAATCCGGATGGAGGTAGTTGTGCTCGAAGTAGCAGTCGGGCAGTTCGGCCGCTTGCCCGATCAGCGCGAGCGTGTGGCGATGGCGTGTCAGGAACCCGGCCACAGCCGGGCCGGCCAGGTCGGGCGTGTCCTGGGAGAGGATGTTCTGGTCATCGTTCTTTTTGAGATCGGGGTCGGCATCGAGGTAGCGAAACGCCTTTTCGTAGAGTATTGCGGCGTTCTGGGCATCATTGGTCACCGGCGGCACGACCGAAAGCATGATGGCCCCCGCTTCCTGGCGAACCGCGGCGACCTGGGCTCTGGCCGCCAGTTCGATGTTCCAGGCGGTCATGATCCAGAGCACCAGGGCCATGAGCAGCGTCAGCAGCAGCCGGCCGCGCGGCCAAACTGCGGCGGCAAGCCTGGGACCAGCGCCGCCGGTGTCCTCACCGGCGGAATCCGGAGGTACGTACACATCGCCCGACGCCGGTGGCCCGACGAGTTGCCGGGCGCGCCGCCAGATGATGAACATGCCAATGACCAGAATGATGGTCTGCGAGGCCGAATACGCCAGGGTCGAGTTCTGGTAATGGACCATCAGCCGGGCGACCAGAAGTGCGGCCGCCATTCCACCGATCGGCACCAGCGGCACCAGCACGATTCCCGCTACGGCCAGGGCGTACCAGAGGCGACTGCGGAAATGGGCCGCCACGGCCAACATGGCGGCCATCCAGATCAGCGCCAGGGCGATCGTTTCAATCCAGAGAAGTACGTAACTCATATTATGGCTCCTGAATGTTCGGTCGGTGGGTCGGACTCGATCCATGCAGTATGGGCAACGCCAACAAGTGCTGCCCTGACGATATGGTGACGGCCATGCTCTGTGCCTGGGCCGTTGACAATTCCGGAACAGCCTGGCGAATCGATCGCGCCAAGGCCAGCGTCTGCTGCGAACCGCGTGCGTGGCCATCAATGTAGTCGGTCATGCCCGCCGCCATCCCCGCGATGTTGAGTGCCACGATGAACACCGCGGCCGCCGCGGCAAAGAACGACCAGGGCGAGAGTGTCACCCGCGCAGGCATGCGCGCGCCATCGTGATCAGAGCTGTTCGATGGGGTGGCATGGGCAAGTACTCTCGCCCGTGCGGCGCCAAGCGTTTTTCCGCTCGAAAGCTCGCCAGCCACCGCGTCCAGTACGCGTCCCCGCAGCGACGCATCCGCATCGATCGAGCGGTGAGCCAGACGGGCTTCGAGCTCCACCAGTTCCGGTGGCAATTCTCCATTGGTCATGGCGGTTCTCCTCCCATGCTGACGCGCAATTTCTCCAGGGCATAGCGATAGCGGCTGGCGGCGGTGTTGACGCTGACGCCCAGCACGGTGCCGATCTCGGCGAATGTCAGCCCGCCGTCTATCTTCAAGGCCAGTACCTCGCGCTGTTCATCGGGCAGAGCGGACAGAGCCCGTTCCAGCAGTTCATCAGTTTCCGTCGCCGGTCCAGCGCCGACGCATGCACCACGCGATGCTTCCGCCAGCAGCCGCATGGCCTGGCGCTCATGGTCCCGACGTGCCAGCCGCTGGCTTACGACATGGCGGAGGCTGGTGAAGAGGTAAGCCGCCAGGTTGTCCACCTCGTCCAGCCTCTTGCGGCCGCGCACCAGACTCACAAACACATCCTGCACGGCATCCTCCGCGTCAGTGCTGGATCGCAGCATCGTCCGGGCCGCGCGATATAGAGGGCCGCCGAACCGGTCGTATAGTTCGGCAAAGGACTGCGGGCACCCTCGTGCCAGCCCGAACAGCAGTGGATCATCCGGCGAAGGTTCCATCTCTTCTCAATGCTGACCATGAGCGCAGAAACGCGGAGTTTTGTCTAACCCATCCCAATCATTTTGGTATTGTGTCATACAATTGGCGGTGCCGGGCGACTAATGGACGGTGCGGAGCCGATCCCCCACAGTGACGAATACTCCGGATGAGTGCGGCCTCATGGACGACAGAGCCTTGCGTGCGGAGTTGGAGATGTTGCATCCGGAGAGTTTCGGATGGGCGCGGCGTTGCTGCGCGGATGATCCCCAGCAGGCCGAGGATGTGCTGCATACGGCGTATCTGAAAGTGCTCGATGGCCGGGCCAGGTATGACGGGCGGGCGTCGTTCAAGACGTGGTTGTTCGCCGTGATCCGCATGACGGCGGCCGGGGTGAGGCGATGGCGCTGGTTGCGTGTGGTCGGCGTCGACCGGCCGGCCCGACCGCGGGAGGCAGCGGCGGCCGATGAATCGCTGGAGCAGGCGGAGACAAGTCAGTGGTTTCGCCAGGCGCTGGCCTCGCTGCCGCGGCGGCAGCGGGAAGTGCTGCAACTGGTGTTCTATCACGACCTGAGTCTGCCGGAGGCGGCCGAGGTTATGGGAGTTGCGCTTGGATCGGCTCGCACGCATTACGAACGAGGCAAGCGGGCGTTGCGAGAATGGCTGGAACAGGCCGGAGTTGAAGATGAAATCGGAAGATACCGAAATCCAGAAGCTGTTTGACCGCATGCGACGCGATGACGAATCACAGGCGCCGTCGTTCGGGGAGTTGTTGCGCCCCTCGGTCGCTACGCGACAATTGCGTCCAGGCCTGACGCCGTGGCGGTGGGCTGCGGCGGCCGCCGTGGTGGCGTTGGTTGTCAGCGCCACCTGGGTCTTTTGGCACCGCAGCCCGGACGCCCGGCCGGTCCCGGGCCCGGCGATGGACGGATCGAGCTGGGCGATGGTCGACACCACGCCGGAGTTGCCGTGGCAGCGCCAGGTGCTGATCTCGCAATGGCGGTCGCCGACAGATTCGCTGCTGGATGACTTTCGATGATTGTGAGCGCGTGCTGTGGAGTTCCGGATACGAAACCCCTTTTCAGATGGAGAAGAACCATGAGATGGATCAATGGCTGGAGCCTGGTTGTGTGTACCATGATTGCATTATTGTGCGGTGCGCCGGAGGCGCGGGCGCAGGTGCCCGGAGGCGACCCAATCGGCGATGCGTTCTTTCCGCCCGAATTGCTGATGCAGGCGCATGCGATCATCGGCCTGACCGACGCGCAGAAAGGGGAGATGCAGGCGGAGGTGCAGAACATGCGCGAGCGCATGGGCCAGTTGCAGCCGCAGCTTAAGAACGAGCGCGATCTGCTGGCCGAAATGGTCAGCAAGGATCAGGTGGATGAGAAAAAGGCGCTCAAGCAGGTGGAGAAGGTCATGGGCCTCGAGAACGACATGAAGCGCACGCAGTTCTCGCTGCTGGTCTTCATCAAGAACAAACTGACGCCCGAGCAGCAGGCGAAGCTCAAGGAACTGAAGGTCAAGATGGGCGGCATTCAGGCCAAGATGCGCAAAGCGCAGCAACTGGCGGAACAACTGAAGACGCAGGGCGGCGATCTGTCGGCGCTCCAGGCGGCCAAGCAACAGTTTGATGAACTCATGAAGCAGGGCAAAGCCGAGGAGGCCGAGGCGTTGCTGGACGAGACGATCAAGACGCTCGACAAGGACGCCAAGGCGGGCAAATAGGGCACTATCGTTCGCCGTAGCGATCGAATCATCCGCGAATGCGCGAAGACGCGAAGAAAGACGCAAAGAAGACTAGTGTAATCATCTTTGCGTCCGCCTTCGCGTCTTCGCGGCTAATTCTTTGCAGCAGGGCTCACCCTCATAGCGGAACGGCATGCCCACGGACTCCGCGTCCGCTGAAGCGGACCCTACATACTGACGCCTACAGCCACTTCTTCCGCACTTCCAGATGCACGAACTTCTCGGCCTCGGGCTCGCCCTTCACCTTCAGCGCCTCGCTGTCCCATTCGATCGGCTTGCCCAGACGCAACGCGACCATGCCGACCATCGCCACTTCGGCGATGCTGGCGGCGGTGGCGAATCCCTGGAACGTCTTGCCGTTGCCCTTGCATGCTTCGATCCACTCGCCCATGTGGTTCTGGCCCTTGAATCGCGGCACAGTCACGGGAACCGCCTTGCCAGCCTCGTGGTCCTGCACGCCGCGGAACTTGGCTTCGCCCTTGAGCTTCATGATCCCGCCGACGCCCCAGGCGTTGGAATAGAGCATGCCCTTCTCGCCGACAAACAGCACGCCGTCGCTGGGCACCTTGGCGTACGTGGTCAGCAGTTCCTTGCCGAATTCCTCCGGTGGGCCGGCCTTGCTGCCGTCGTGCCACCAGAGCGCCGTTTCGCCGAAGCCTTCG
The DNA here is from genome assembly GCA_025361735.1 of Phycisphaerales bacterium. GTDB lineage: Bacteria > Planctomycetota > Phycisphaerae > Tepidisphaerales > Tepidisphaeraceae > JANYKD01. The sequence continues at coordinate 4,724 of JANYKD010000365.1, read as the reverse complement.
CGGGCGGCGAAGTCCCAACGGAAGTTGGTCGCCGATGGATAACTGTCCTTCAGCGGCTCGGGAATCTGCACCGACGCCTTGATCGGCGCGGTCAGCTTGAGTGCGCGCCACGGCAGGTTCAGCCCGTGGGCGCCCATGTCGGCCAGATGCCCATCGCCAAACGCCAGCCACCGGCCCCAGGCCAGGCAGCCGCCGAGATAGGATTTCTTGAACGGCAGCAGCGGCGACGGCCCGCACCAGAAGTCCCAGTTGAGCCCCTCGGGCATCGGATCGGCCGTCTGATCGATTGCCGCACTGGGCGGGAACCCGCGATTGATCCAGCAGTGAGTCTCCTTGATCTGTCCGAGCAAACCGGCCTGGATCAGTTCCATGCTGCGGCGGAAGGTGTCGGTGGTTCCGCCCTGCGACCCAACTTGTGTCGCCAGCTTGGTAACCTTGCCGAGTTCACGCAACTCACGCGCCTCGGCCGGGCTGTGGGCCAGGGGCTTCTCGCAGAACACATGCTTCCCCGCCGCCATCGCCGCCTTGCTCATGTGCGTGTGCCAGCGCTGTCCCGAGGCGACCACCACCGCGTCGACGGACTTCTCCGTCTCCAACAGCTTGCGGTAGTCCTCGTATTCCGTGGCCTTACCCACCGCTTCGCCCTTGGCGCCATTCTTGGCGGCCGCTTCCGTCTTGAGTTGGGCGATGCGCGACTTGCTGACATCGCAGACCGCGACGACATTGGCGCCGTCGACGATCGATCCGAGCAACTGCCGTGTGCGGCCGCCGCAGGCGAGCAGCGCGACATTCACTTTGTCGGCGCCGGCGCCCCAGGCCCGCGAAGGCAATATCTGTGGCCCCACGGCGGCGACGGCGCCGATCACGGCCGATTGTTTAAGGAAGTAGCGTCGACTCGACTTGGAAAGCGGTTGCATCTTGGTTGGCTCCCATGGCAGGCACGAGCCCGCGGCCGATCGCCCCCGCAATTTCTCCCGTTCCCGGCATCCCGGTCACGGGCTGGGGCGATGGCCGACTCTGAGCCTGCAACGGTATTACCGCGGATCAATGCGGGTGTTCGCAAAGGAGCAGATTAAACACGAAGGCACGAAGACACGAAGCGAGGTCTGGTTGGATTCGGCGAGTTGCGCAAATCTACGGTTCAGTGGTAATGTCGTGCGCGAGTTGAATCGCTGCCTGAATCAGATCGCTGGTCAGGGGATCGACAACGCTGACATCGATCATGCCGGAGCCTGTGGCTCGCAGATAGAACCGATCGGCGAATTCGCTGTCTTTGATGAGTTCCAGGGACATCCCGCACAAGCTCCCAATCTGCTGTTTGGCAAATGCCCTGCGGTTTGCGTGCTCGGATAGGAACCGGCTTAATTCGAGCGCGGTGTCGGGACCGTGGATCGTGAATCGCAGTTCAACCGATGGCAGCGAGATGGTCATCTCGTAAATCGTCGGTTCAGTCCCCGACTTATCGATCGAAATCTCGACCTGCCCCGCACAGCCGAAAGCTGTCAAACTCCACGTTGTCTCTTCCATAACACAGGTCTCTTGAAAAACCAAAGCCCGCTTCGTGTCTTCGTGTTTAACCTCTGCGTCTCACTTCACGATCTTGAGTATCTGCTTGAACAGCCCCGTCCCCGCTTCGCCCAGCAATTCAAAGATCGCGCTCTCCGTGGTGGTGATGATCGCCCCGGCCTGGCGCATGCGCGCGAGGCCCGTGTCCCGGTCGATCGCCCGTCGCGAACTCACGGCGTCAGCGCACACGTACGGGTTGTAGTCCAGCCTCAGCAGGTCCAGCACGGTCTGTTGCACGCAAACGTGCGCCTCGATCCCCACCACGATCACCTGCCGCCGGTCCAGCTCGCTCAGGCGATCCGTCGTCGCCTGGACGCAGGCGCTGAAGCGCATCTTTTCGATTGCCTTCAGCTCGCCCATCGCTTCTCGGATGGCCGCGCACGTCGCCCCCAGCCCCGCCGGGTACTGTTCGGTAACGACCACGGGAACCGCCAGCACTTTCGCCGCCTCGACCATCTTGCGCACGTTGGCCGCGCATTGTTCCGCTTCCTGCATGGCCGGCAGGAGCTTTTCCTGCACGTCCACAACCAGCAGCACGGTTCCCTGGGAGGTTAGTTTTCGGAGAAGATCGTTCATTTCGAGATTTGCCCGTCGCGGAGACCTGCGGGAGGTTACTCAGGCATCCTCGCCATCACGGGCCACCTGGATGACCTTGGTGGCGTGCGGGTTCTGAATGATCAGCCCGGGAATCTGTCCGCGGACAACAACCTTCTTGACCGACGGATGAATGATGATGACCGTGTTCGTGAAGTCGTTGTCGAGCAGCTCGAGCCGCTCGATGTTGTAAAACTCGGTCACCGGCGCCCAGTTCCGCCAAGGGTACTTCTGTTGAACTTCCTTGAGACAGCGGTCGCTGGTCGAGAAGTGGCAGCGGTCGAATGTCACTGTGCCGAAGGTGCCTTCACGCAGGCTGGCGAGTTGATTCTCGGCATCGAAAAAACTGGTGTTGGTCGCCTTGAACCGGCCGACAACCGCCCCCGAACATTCCATCGCCGCCGCCTTGCCTTCAGGCCCGGCGACAATCCGGCCCAGGTTGCAGTTCTCCAGTGTGACCGAATTAACCCGCCCGGCCAGCGTCAGTGCGGCCGCATCGGTCAGGTTGGTGATATTGACGTTCCGCAGGAGGTAATTCGTGTCGGTATCCAGCACCACCGGACGATTGAGCGAGGCGTCTTTAAGGACGATATCCGCCATGGCGGACCCGGCGCAGAGCAATACTGCGGAAAACGCGGCGAAACGCATCATGCGCATAGAGATCCTCCCTGCGAAAACAACGGATCTACTCCTATAGACGCCAAGCGGATGATTCTACAACAGAATACGCTTGCCGGGGTCGCGGATCAAGCGGAATTGTTCACGGCTCCAAAGGGCCGTTTGGTTTATAATCTGGGCTTCAGCCGGCCCGCGGTTCAGGAAGACGGGCTTCAGCCCGGGCTCCGCACTGCCCCGGCTTACGAACGAGCCAGTTCCCCCAGAATCGCCACCGAAGCCGACAGCCCCAGCCGCGAAGCACCGGCCGCCAGCATCGCCTGGGCGGTCTTCAGATCCCGGATGCCTCCCGACGCCTTGATCTTCAGGTCGGCGCCATATTTCTTCATCAGCGAGACCGCCTGGACACTGGCCCCGCCGGCCGGATGGAACCCGGTCGAGGTCTTGATGAAGTCGCACCCCGACTCGCGAACGGCCCGGCAGGCGATTTCGATCGATCGCTCGCCGCTGGCCTCGCCCGGAATCATCAACGCGGCCGACTCGACAATGACCTTGATCACCACATCCCTGCGCGTCGAACGCGCCGCCCGCACGATCTCGATCAATTCCGCCCGCGCTGCGTCCAGGTCGTGCGTCAGCAGATTCGGCAGAAATGCCACCACATCGATTTCCGCTGCGCCGTCCTTGATCGTGCTTGTGGCTTCAATGGCTTTCACGACGCCCTTGCTCGTGCCATGCGGAAACCCGATGACCGAGCACGTAGCCACATTGCACCCCTGTAGCGCCCCGGCCACATGCCGGACCCACGCCGGCGCCACGCACACCGACGCGAACCCATGCTGCCGCGCCTCGGCCACGACCTTGTTGATGTCGGCGACGAGGGCTTCCGGTTTCAGGATCGTATGGTCAATGGTGTCGGCGAAGTCGTGGGGGCTCATGGTGCGGAAGAATACGACAATGAGGTGTTCTGGGGAAGCGGCGAACAGTCCCCGAGCACTCCCCGGGGAACGACCGAGCGTCCATGCTGTGGGGTGGCATGGGCAAGTACTCTTGCCCGTGTCCCGGGCGCCGGTCACAGCGCAGGATCAGGCGGCCCCGCATCGATCTGCAGGGCGCGGCCCGCCAAGCCCGCATAGGACCTTGCGCTGGACCACGGATAATCGACGGCACGACTCACCAGTCCTCGCCGCACAGGATTGTTGTGGATGTACTTAACCGCAGCCCAGGCAACGTCAGCGCTGTAGATGTTTCTGTCATAACCGCCACCCTGTTGCCAAAAGCGGTGCTCGATGCGCCCCCCGGGCCAAGTGACGCGCAGCCGATCGAGGAACTCCGGGGCGTTGTCGCGCAGAAAGCTGATGGCCTTACGCGCTACGGGCTGCTTGATTGATTTGAGAATGCGAGAGATGCCATAGTTGTCGTCCTCAGGCATGAAGAGAATATGCACATGTTCGGGCATGATGACGTAGGCCCAGAGTTCCAGGCGGTGGTTCTTTCGTGCTGCGGCAATGGACTCAACCAGCCACAGCTTCGTCCGGTCTTTGCCGAGCAACGGAAGGCGGCCATGACACGAGAAGGTCAACTCGTGTGCGTGCCCGGCCTGATTGACAGATCGTCGCGTCTTGCGGATCACGCCGTCGGGAGTAATCATGCTGCTAAAGTGTAGGTTTTCGGGTGCCATGGGCAAGTACGCTTGCCCGTGCGTCGCGGTCGGGCTGCCCGCGCGGAGAAGACACGGGCAAGGGTACTTGCCCATGCCACCCTGGTCGGGAATGGACTTCACTGACAAACGGAAAGTCCACCTGGATCGCCCTGACACAACAACTCCAGACCCCGACCAGTAGTGCAGTTAGCAGCGGTGCAACAACATCCCTGAGTCTCTGAATGGGTGGCATGGGCAAGTAATCTTGCCCGTGTCGCACGGGCAAGATTACTTGCCCATGCCACCC
>JANYKD010000342.1 GCA_025361735.1 Phycisphaerales bacterium | reverse complement strand
ACCTGCGAAGCGAGCTTTTGCTCGGCGCTGTTGTGGATGGAGGTGTCCTGGAGATTCACGATGTAGAGCGGAAGCGGCGCGCCCCAACTGAGCTTGCGGACGGGAAGTTCGATGCCACCGTCGGCCAGTTCGTCGCGCAGGGATGAATACCACGGTCCATCGCCGCCGGCCCCGGGGACAAGCAGGACAAGATCCTTGGAATCGGGCAGAGACGACGACGTGCAGCCGGTGAGAAAAAGAACCAAGAGCAGGGCGGCACAGGCGCGCAAGATACGCTGAGTCTGCGGCTCCGAACATGGATTTGTCATCGGGTCGCGACTGTACGCCATCTGCGGACATATAATCGGCTCGGCCGCGATTGTTGCGGCCAGCATTAGGAGATTCGATGACACAAGCTACGCATCCCGGAGCGATTCCGGGTTCCCGGCCTCATGTCGCTGCCACCGGTGGCCCAGTGGTTCAGCGGCAGATGGTGAATTTTGCCTGTTACAAACTGGATCCGGCTTTTCGCCGGCTTGGTGCGGCGGAAAAAGCGGCGGCCCGGGATGAATTCGTCAAGGCGGCCACATCGCTGCCGGAGGGGTTGATTTGTCTGAACTACAGTACGGTTGCCACGCGCGGTGACACCGACTTCTGTTTGTGGCGGATCGGCCGGAGTGTCGATGATTTGCAGGCCCATCAGGCGGCGCTGAATCACACGAGCCTGGCGGGCTGGCTGCAGCAACCGCACTCATTTCTGGCGATGACCAAGCGGTCGATGTACATCGAGAAGCTTGATCCGTTCCACACCGTCGAAAGCCGGGCCGTGGTGATACCGGGCAAGCGCAAGTACATCTTCATCTATCCATTCGTGAAGAGCCGCGACTGGTATCTGCTGCCGATGGAGAAACGGCAGGAGATGATGGATGAACACATCAAGGTGGGCAACGAGTTTCCCAGCGTCAAACTGAATACGACGTACAGTTTCGGGCTGGACGACCAGGACTTCGTCGTGGCTTTCGAGACCGAGGAGCCGAAGGATTTTCTTGACCTGGTGATGAAGTTGCGCGAAACGCAGGGGAGTCGGTATACTGTGCGGGACACGCCGATCCTTACGGGCGTGCAGATGTCGATCGAGCGGATTCTCGATCAACTGTTCTGACAGGTCACGTCGGTGAGGATGGGAAATAGAGTTCATGTCCGGTGGTGTAAAACACATAGCACTCTCCCCCGAGACCCTGGAGCGGGTCGGCCGGGTATTTGATTATCATAATCTGACCAAGCATACGCGCGAATCGGTGCGCAAGTCGCCGTATGAACTGGACTGGACCAATCGGCCCAGTCCCTTCCGCACATTCCAGGACCGGCCGCACATCGACCTGCCCCAGGATGTTGGGAGTATCGACGTGGATGCGCTGGATGTCATGCGGTTTGGAACCGATGCGCTTCCGGCCGGACTCGTCGGCCCGCCGCAGACGCTGGCAACGCTGGCAACGTGGCTGTTCCTTGCCTACGGCATTACCGGAACCGTGGAAAGCGAGCACGGTACGCAATATCTTCGATCCTGCCCGAGCGCCGGTGGGCTGTATCCTTGCGAGTTGTACGTGGCGGCTTTCGGGATTCAGGATCTGGAACCAGGCCTGTACCACTATTCTCCGAGCGAGTTCTGCCTGACCAAACTGCGCGAGGGCAACGAGACGCTCGCCCGTCTGCGTCGCGGCCGGCCCGACCTGCATTTCCTCGAGACGGTCCCAGCGGCCATCCTGGTGTCGACGATCTTTTGGCGCTCGGCCTGGAAGTACCGCGATCGCGGCTATCGCTTTTCGCTGCTGGACAGCGGACATTTGGTGGAGAATCTGCGGCTGGCCGCGACCGGGTTGGGCATGGCGCCGATGGTTCGCCTGCGCGTGAACGACGCGGCCGTCCGCGAGTTGATCGGCGTGCCGGCGGAGGCGTCATTTGGAGAGGCCGAGGCCGTGCAGGCGATGGTCATCTGGGCGGACAAGGCCGACAAGCCGATGGCGGCCACGCGCACGTCGGCAGTGGCGCTGCCTCTCATTCCCCGCGAACCACTTTCGCCAAATCCCGTCGCAGAGTATCTGGCCATCGCGCCCACGCACCGGAACTGCGTCGGGCCAGGGCCCAGTGTACGGGAGATTCTGCCGCCGCTGACCGATCTCTCGCCGCTTCCCGAGGACATCGAAAAGGTTCCAGTCGGAGCGGCTGATCCAGAGAAGGGCGAAACGCTGAGCCACGCGATCCTCACACGTCGCAGCGCGAGGAATTTTGCGGCCCGGCCAATGGCATTTTCGAAGCTGGCCGAGCTGAATTGGCAGGCGTTCCGCGGCGGCACATATTCTCCGCTGCGGCCGGACGGACCGCACACGGCGCTGGTCCGGCCGTTCTGGTTCATTAACGCGGTCCAGGGCCTGGAAAGCGGCATCTGGTACTACCACCCGGTCCAGGACGCTTGGTCGGTCATACGCCGCGGCGACTTCCGCCAGCACGCGGCCGCTCTCTGTCTTGATCAGGAGTTCACGGGGTCCGCCGGTGCCGTCTGCTTCATGGTCGCGAACCTCGTGGCGCTGCTGACCAAGGGCGGCCCTGATGCCTATCGCCTGGCGCACCTCGAAGCCGGCGTTGTGGGCCAGCGCTTGGCTATCGCCGCCACCGCCATGGTGCTTGGTGTCGCCAGCGTTGGCGCGTTTTACGACGAGGATGCCCGCCGCTTTCTCGGCCTAAACCAGACGGGGTGGGAACTGCTCTACTGCGTGGCCGTTGGCGAGACGGACGCGGAGCAGGCGTAAGTTGACAATATGTGGTCACAAGTAGGGCCAGCGTCCTCGCTGGCCTGCCTGTTGTGTAAACCGTCTGGTACCCATGGCCAGCGCGGACGCCGGCCCCACTTGGGGCGAGGCAGCTTGATCCCTGCTCTACCGCTCCTCGGGCATGCGCATGAATTCGACTTGGAACTGTTGGTTCATCGCCTTCTGGACGTAGGTCCCGGCCATGCGGTCCTGCTTCACATCGTAGATCAAGTTGTAGTAGCTGCCGGGATAGCCCTTGTCGTTGAGTTCGACATAGACGCTGGTCTGTTCGCCCTGGCGCGTCACCTGCGCCTTTGACACGTTGATCGGGTTGGGGTTGAGATACCTGGCGTCCATCTTTCCGTCGGGTTGCACGCTGCGGATCTCGATAGTGTATTCGCCATCCGGCCGGAACCAGCGACCGACGAGTTTACCCCGGACGGCATCGTCTGGCGTCGTGCCGGCGGTCGGCTGACCGGCCGGGAGTTGCGGCTTGGCCGGCGGCCTGGAGTCGTCGGCCGTCATGATCCACCCTACGACCAGACTGATGACGACCACGAACCCGATAAGACAGAAGAGCGGCCAGAGGAGGGAAATTCGCGACGGGTGGCGTGCGCCGATCGGAGCGGGAGTGTGTTTGGGTGTCTTTGGCATGGCGTCGGGCAAGTGTGGGGGAAAGCGGGCTGGGAATCAAGGCGTGACAGCACGCAAGGATCATCGAGTGCTACAGGGCGGCCGGGGCTGCCAAGCCATGGCCGGCTTGGTCGAGGGATTGCGCGATCCGCTCGAATCCCGGCATGTCCCGCCAGAGTTTCAGTTGCCATCCGTCGCGCCGCGTGATGATGATGCCTTGCCGGTGGTATCGGTTGATTTGGTTTGCAGGGATGGCCGCACGCACGTTGACGAAGATGGTCAGGATGGCGAGCACGCGAAGCCACGTCGGCATTCGGTGCTCGATGGGCTCCACGGAGGCGATGTCATCCCAGTGAATCGCTTCATCCCGGCCATGGGTCACCCAGCGGATGGCCTGGTCGGTGAGGACGATCTGGAAGGATGCGTAGCGGGCCGTATACCAGAAGATGTACATGCAGCCGATGCTGAAGGGCCAGAAGAAGATCAGGAAGCCGTAGCTCTCAGTGAAGATCTCGGGCGTGGTGACTTTGGAGAAATCCGGGGCGATCAGCAGCGGCAGGGCAAAGAACATGCCGGTGAGGATGACGCCGAGGAAATCCGGCACATAGATGGCGCTGGCTCGGCCGAACATGATGGCGTCGGGCAGGCGTTTCAGCCGTGGGATCGCGAGGTAAGCCGCGATTCCGATGACCGCGAAGCTCCAGGCCCACGGGCGGAACGGGTAGGCGACTCGTGACGGCGCGCCGGAGGATACGGCTTCGCCGGCGGGTCGGGAGTTGACGGAGATGTAGCGGTCACCCGCGTTGTCTTTCAGGCGCAGGTATCGGAAGAGGCCGTGTGAGGAGAATCGGTCCTGGAATTGTGACAGCGGCTTATCGCCCGGGCGAAAGTACCGGCTCTGGTTGGTGGCCGGCAACTGGCCGAAGAACGCGATCCATTCCGGCCCGGTTACGTCGATGAGCCGATCCTCGGTTTGTTTGTGAATGAACTCATCGAGCGTCTGTGGTGCGTGCTCGGCCAGGAGTGACTGCCGCGCGCGGTCGACCGGACTTGCCGCGAGGCGCGGTCGCACCGTTTCCTGGTACTTCTTCGCAAAGTCCACCGACCGGATATCCAGCACCGGTGCGGGGATGTAGAGGAACAACCAGATGGCCTGAAAGATTCCGCCGATGAGGATGAGCCGCCGGATCAGTTCTCGTGTCATGATGTGCCTCTTGACGACCGGCTCGGATTGTACAGCATTATGTTGATGATGCGCATAAGACAGAGCACGATTGGCCTACTGGCGTTAGTGACAGTTCTATTCGGGCTCCCGGTGGCGGGGCAATCAGTGAAGGTGGTCGACCTTCGTTGCGAGTATCTGAAGGATCCGCTGGGGATCGACGTCGTACGCCCGCGACTGAGCTGGCGGCTGGAGGCGACCGATCCGGCAGGCCATGGCCAGCGGCAGACGGAGTACCACATTCTGGTGGCGAGCACCGCGCAGCGGCTCGATGCGGGGCAGGGGGATATCTGGGATTCCGGAGCTGTCGCGGGAAGCCAGACGGCGATGATTCGCTACAACGGCAAGGCGCTCCAGTCGCGAGATCGGTGTTTCTGGAAGGTGCAGGTGAAGGACGAGCAGGGCAAATTGTCGGCGTGGAGCGAAGCCGGCAAGTGGTCGCTTGGCCTGATTGCCGCGGCCGACTGGACTGGGAAATGGATCGGATCCGACATTCTGTTTTCGCCGGCGCCGGATAAGGACCGGTTCAAGATGAACTGCAACGTGCCCGATCCTTTTCTGCGAAAGGTCTTCGAGTTGCCATCGCGTGCAGTGCGTGCGGAGGTTTCGGTTGCTTCCGTTGGATACCACGAGTTGTACGTCAACGGCCAGCTTGCCAGCGACGCCGTGCTGTCGCCCGCCGTCACCGATCACACGCGACGGGCGAGATATGTCACCTATGACATCGCCTCGCGTCTGAAGCCGGGTGGCAATGTCATCGGCTTGTGGCTTGGCTCGGGCTGGTCGGTCTACTCGCAGTACAAGACGCCCGATCGGCCGCAGACGCCGATAGTCAACGCGGTGGCGGATGTGGAACTGGAGAATGGCCGGTCGGTTCGTATCGCGACCGATGAGACTTGGGTTACCCGTCGCAGCCCCAATCAACTCCTTGGCGTGTACGACTTCATGCGATTCGGCGGCGAGCTGTACGACGCCAACCTGGAAGTTCCCGGCTGGGCCGATCTGCTGCCTCCGCAGGACGAGAAGGCCTGGAAACAGGCCACGGTCTACAGTCCGAAACTCGAGCTTTCGGCCGAGATGGTCGAGCCCAACCGGCGCATCCGGCAGATCCAAGCCAAGGCGGTTGAGCTGGGGGCCGATGGGGCCTGGAGCGTCGACATGGGGACAAACTTCGCCGGCTTCGTCGAGATCGACGTGACCGGCCAGCCGGGCGACCGGATCGACTTCGGCTTTTCCGAAAGCCCTCGTGTCTGGAACACACACTCGCTGCGCAGCGCGTATATTGTCGGGCCGAGCGGCAAGGGCACGTTCGCCAATCGCTTCAACTACAGCGTCGGCCGGTGGGTCAATATTCGCGGGCTGAAGAATCGGCCGGAGCTCTCGTCCGTGCGCGGATGGCTGGTACGAACGGACTATCGCCGGGCGTCGACGTTCGAGTGTTCCGACGAGCGCTTGAACCGGATCAACAACGCGGTCCTGTGGACGTTCGAGAATCTGAGCCTGGGCGGATATGTGGTGGACTGCCCGCATCGCGAGCGGATGGGCTATGGCGGCGATGGCCATGCCACCGTGGAGATGTCGCTGGACAACTATCACCTGGGCGCGTTCTACACCAAGTGGTCGCAGGACTGGCGCGACGTGCAGGGCCGCGGGGCAACCTGGGGATCGGTCACGACGACGAACAAGCCGGATGAGGCGCTCAAGGCGCTCGAGGGGAATCTGCCGTATACCGCGCCCACGCGCTGGGGCGGCGGCGGGCCGGGCTGGAGCGGGTTCTGCGTGACGATGCCCTGGCAGGTGTATCTGCGGTATGGCGACACAGGGATACTGGAGGATAACTTCGAGACGATGCGGAAGTGGCTCGCGTTTCTGGAGACCCGCTCGAAGGACAACATGATGGTTCGCTGGGGCGGCGAGTGGGATTTCCTGGGCGACTGGCTGTGGCCGGGCGCCAAGGGAGTCAACGGCGACACGCGCGAGACGCTGTTCTTCAACAACTGCTACTGGATCTACAATCTCCAGACCGCGGCGCAGGTCGCCGAAGTGATCGGGCAGAAGGAGATGGCCGGGAAATGGCGGGCGCGGGCGGATGAAGTGCGGCGGGCTGTTCACGCGACATTCTTCAACCCGGTCGACAGCAGCTATGTCAACGGGTTCCAGGCATATCTCGCGGTGGCGCTGCTGGTTGACCTGCCACCGAAGGAGGTGCGAGCGGGCGTCGAGAAACGGCTGGAACGGGAGATTCGTGAGGTTCGCGGGGGGCACTTCCATGCGGGCATTACCGGCGGATATTTCGTCATCCGCTATCTGGCTAGCGCCGGCCGGGATGACCTGCTGCATCTGATGGCGACGGCGCCGGGATATCCGGGCTGGCTGGACATGCTGGACCGCGGCGCCACCACGCTGTGGGAAAGCTGGGAAGGAGACAAGTCGCTGCTGCATAGTTCCTATCTGCATATCGGCTTGTGGTTCATCGAGCGGCTGGGTGGCATCCAGCCTGATCCGGCGTCGCCGGGTTACGAGAGCTTTGTGATCCGTCCCGGGGCCCTGGCCGGCAATGGGCTGGAGTGGGTGAAGGCGACCAAGGAGACGATGCACGGGCGGATTGTCAGCGAGTGGAAGTTGGTTGGCCGGAAGGTGCAGGTTCGCGTGGTGGTACCGCCGAACACGCGGGCGAGGGTGGTGTTGCCGGCCGGCGAGCGGGTGCTGGAAGCCGGCGAGCACAACGTGGAATACGAGCGTTGATCACAGCCACTTTTTCCTGCGGAACATGACCAGCAGGCACGCAGCCAGCAGCAGCATGAAGATGACGGCTCCCCAGAAGCCGGTGTTCTCGTGTAGGAAGGGGATGTGGTCAAAGTTCATGCCGAAGAAGCTGGTGACGACCGTCATGGGCAGCGCGATGACGGTCATGATGGTCAGCGTCTTCATGATCTGATTGAGGTTGTTGGACATGGACGAGAGGTAGATGTCGCGGGCGCCGGTGACGAGATCGCGGTAGAGTTCGATCATTTCCACGGTGCGGGCGAGGTGGTCCAGCACATCGCGCATGTAGATGCGGGTGGATTCGCGGATGAAGGGGACTTCGCCGCGGGTGAGCTGGGCGATGACGTCGCGCTGCGGGCCGACAATCCGGCGGAAATTGAGAAGTTCGCGCTTGCGCTGGGCGATTTCCGTGAGCACGGCGGGCTTCGGGTTGCCCAGGGCTTCTTCCTCGAGGCGGTCGAGCTCGACTTCGAGGAAATCGAGGATCGGACCATAATTGTCAACTAGGTGGTCGAGGATGTTGTGAAGGAGCAGATCGATGCCGGGCTGCAGCACGATACGCGCATCGACTTTGGCGCGGTTGCGGACATCGGTGATCGCGGTCATGGGTTCGTCGTGGATGGTGACGAGGTAGGCCTCGGAGACGAACATGTCGACTTCCCGGGTCCGCAGTTTCTCGCGAAAAGTCTCGAGGTCCGGGCCGTGAAACACCATGTAGAAGTACCCGTGTTTGCAGGTGTCGCCGATGTGGTTGTAGCTCTCGATCTTGGGCCGCTGGGTGTAGGTGATGGTGTCTTCGATGGCCAGGGGGTGGAATCCAAAAACGTCGTCGAGCAGGGCGATCTCGTCGTCGGTGGGTTTCTCCATGTCCACCCAGAACCGCGCGCCCTCGGTGCGCAACGCTCTGGCAATGGCCTGGGAGTCGCCGGCCTTTTCGATTGATCCGTCCGGGTTGAGGATGAAGACGTGGAGCATGGTGGAAATGTACAGTGGCGAAGGTGGAAACATCAACTACGCGGCAAGCAATTGACGGAGAGAGCTCGATGGCAGATTTGGGCACTTCGCGGAGCCGGGGCAGCGGCAAGATGATTCTCACACCCGGCCGGCTGCCGTCGTCAGCGGGTGATACGGATTGTCTTCCACTGCCACTTTCCGAGACTGAGCGGTACGGCGTTGCCGTTGACAGGCAGTTTAGCGACATCGGTTTCGATGTGGGTGGTTTCCCACGCCGTGCCGATGGTGAAGGGCATTCGGAGTGTCGCGTCGGTCGGTTGATCGGACACGTTCCACACGCGGACGATAAGACTGCGGCGCGGATCATCCTCGGACGGTTTTACCGCCCAGAGCATGACGTACGGGTGGTCCACGTTTGCGATAGTGCCGCTGGGCGTTGGTTGCCGCCGGATGGCGAGGAGCGGGTTCTGGTGCTCCATGGCGAAGCGCATGGCAGCGGCGGCGTCGTAGGCGTTGCGCGGCGTGAGGGCGAAGCGCTGGATGAACAGCGAGTCTCCGCCTTGCTTCTGGATACCGAGTTTGTTGCCATCCACCTGGCCGCCGGCCAAGACCGACAGCAGGGGGGTGGTGGTGTCGAGTTTCTTCAGGGTGCTTCGTCCAGCCCGCATGAAGTAGCAGTCGGCGTTGGAGAGGATCATGCCCATGCTGTCGTTGCCCATGTCCGCGAAATGGTTCAGCGTCAGCCAGTCATATCGGGCAAAGCTGGGGGCGTAGTGGCCGCCTTCGGTGGTGAGCTTTGCCGTCAGGATCGCGCCGACTTCCTCATGCCGCAACGTGGGGTGATCGACATTGAACGGGAATGACCACGTCAGGACCTGGGAGAAGTTCTGCTCGATGCGGTTCTCGATGTTGATGCGATCGAGGCCGTTGAAGACGGTGATGCGCGATGTGTGCTTCACGGGCTCATCCGATGTGGCGACGATGGTGGCGCAAACGGGCCCGGCGTTTTCGACGCGAATCGTTCCGGCCCGGCCCGTTCCCAGCGAGTTGGCCAGCCGGCCGTCGATCTCGGCAAGCAGCGGGCGGTCGTTGTGCAGCCGGTCGAAGACCTGGGAGATGGCTCCGCAAGGCTCGACCTTCACCCGATATCGGTTTGTTTCCAGTGTTCCGTCCTCCTTCGCCACAACGGCGGGGCGTGCCGCCGCGACGTCGCCGGGCGAAATGGAGATGGTGGTCCAGCCCATGGCCGGCACATCGAGTACGAGCACGCGCAGGCGCGGCTTGCCGTCGACGTTGACTGACTGACTGGACAACGTGGTCTCGCCGCGGCGGGCGATCCACGGTCCTTCGCCATCAACAGCCACGTCCACGACGTCGGTTCGCGGCCATCCGAGCGGATTGAAGATGCTCACGCTCCACTCCGTGCCTTCGTGCCTCGATGCCTTCGTGCCTTCCGCTTCCAACCAATCCACATACGCGGCGATTTCCTCGGCGAGGCGGCGCTGCCACTTCGCGCGATCGCTGCGTGAGACTGGCCCGTCGGCCGTCCAGTCGTGCTCGAAGTAGAGGCCCAGGTTCAGCCAGACCTGTTCGCGCTCGACGCGTCGCGTTTCATACTCGGCGGCGAATGCGGGATCGGCCTGGATCGCCAGCACGGCCAACGCCTCGGCCGCGCGCAGTCTTTCGATGCTTCGCTTCACGGACGCCGATGTTTCGGCCAGCGAAGCGGTTAGCAATTCCCACTCATTACCGAAGGAGCATGCCAACTCGGGTATCTTCTTCGCAGCGTCCGTCTTCTCGATGTCCTCGAAGAAGTCGACCTCATTGGAAACGATTACACGCCGGCCATCGCGCGACATTTCCCGAGCGACATCGACGAACTCCGACGTCGTCGTCTTCACGTCGTCCCAGCCCTTGCCGAAAATGCCGGCCACCTCGTAGGGATACTTGGCCAGGAACGCCTTGTCCGTCGTCACCCGCGCGATGGCTTGCCGGGGTTGGCGGGCTTCGGCGTATCCGCCGAGGGACTTGTTGTCCCACATCATCGGATACCATTTCATCAGTATTCTTGAGCCGTCGGCGCCGGTCCACCAGTAGAGCGGATGGTCCCACTGGTCGTAGCCGGAGAGCTTCGAGGCACAGCCGCAGACGCCGCGCCAGGAGTATTTCGCGCCGCAGCCGGCCCACAGTTGGCCCAGGCCATAGGGGACCGTCTGGTTCTCCATGGCGATCGCCAGCGGGAACTTCACGCCATGTTTCCGCTCGATGGAGCCGGCATAGTACATGGAACGTAATACCGCCTCGGCCGGGGTTCCGCCGTAGCAGATGGCCAGCGGATTGAGCGCCACGCTGATATGCCCATCCTTGATCCGTCCGATGAGGCGTGCGAATTGCTCCGGGGTTCGGCGCTGCTGATACGCCCGCAGCCAGAGCGATCCGTCGCAGTTCCAGCGGCTTTGGAAATCGGCCGGCGATTGCTGTGTCTTGTCGGCGAGGTCCAGGTAGTAGTCGATCATCTCGACAAACGCGGCCTGATATACCTCCTCACTGGCGGACCACATGTAGTCCGTATGGTCATCGGGCGCCAGATAGATCCGCCTGGGCTGCGCTTGAGCGGCCGCCGCGAACAGCATCATCACTATCATCCATCGCATGATCCACCTCCCGGATGTCTCCCAATCGTACCCAAAACCCACGAACAATGAACCCATGACAAATGCCCTGTCCCCGCATACGCTTTGAGCATGCAATATCGCACGCTTGGCAAGACCAATCTTCGCGTTTCCGTCATCGGCCTGGGCACATGGCAGTTTGGCGGCGAATGGGGCAAGTCGTTTACGGCCGCGGAAGTGGCGGCCATCGTCCACCGCGCTGGGGATCTGGGCATCAATCTCATCGACACGGCCGAGTGTTATGGCGATCACCTGTCCGAATCGCTGATCGGCCCGGCCATCGCCGGCCGGCGCGAGAAGTGGTTCATCGCGACCAAGTTCGGGCACAAGTTCCACGGGATGATGAACCGCAGCGAGCCGCGTTCTGGGCCGGAGGTCATGCAACAACTGGAAGATTCGCTGCGCGCCCTGGGCACCGACTACGTCGACATCTACCAGTATCACTCCGTTCGCAACAGCGAGTTTGACGATGTCCCGCTCCGCCAGACTCTGCAGAAGGCGAAGCAACAGGGGAAGATCCGTCATATCGGTTCGAGCATTTCGCCGCCGGACAATGTGTATCAGACCGACGGGGCGGCGGGCGCCGATGTCGAGGTGATTCAAGTGGTGTACAACCGGCTGGAGCGCAAGGCCGAGGCGGCCGTGTTGCCATCGTGCCAGCGACAGAACCTCGGCGTGCTGGCCCGCGTGCCGCTGGCGTCGGGATATCTGTCAGGCAAGTATCAGCCCGGCGTGAAGTTCCCCGCCGACGACTGGCGCAGCGGCCACAACCCGGCCGACGTGGCCGCGAAGTTGACGGAGGTGGCCCGGATCATGCGCGAGGAAGTTCCGCCGGGCGTACACGTGGCGCGATGGGCATTGGCGTGGTGTCTGAAAAACCCGGCCGTGAGCAGCATCATCCCGGGGTGCAAGAACGTGGAGCAGCTTGAGGCGAATTGTGAGGCTGCGGGTGGATGATGGCGATGCGATGGCTCAAGATTAATTCCTCCGGTGTTGGTGACGATTGGGATACTCGACGCAAGTTGCGTCCGAGTAAATGTTTATGGGCGATTCAGGGGTCGGCTGAGCGGTTAAGAACCACGTCCTTTCCACGTCCAAACCACGTCCCGATCAGTCCCGGTGGGGACGGGAAACGATGAAGGATGAACGATGAGCGATGAGCGCAGATCGCGCAATCGGCACTGGCAACTGGCAACTAACAACTGGCAACTTCCAGCAGGATGTCAAAGAGCGTGGCCGACGGCCGGGTGACGGCGATTGGGTTGTGCGCGGGACAGGCGAGAGGCCGGGCAGCGCGAAGGAGGTAATGAAAACACGCTCCTCTATATATACCCGTGGTGTTGCGCGCTTTTGACGAAAATCGGCATGGCACGATTGGGTTAAGTGATGGTGCGGATGGGGGTTGTGAATTTGGGAAGGATTATCGAGAATTTATCGCTCGACTGAAAATGCTGGCGGCCGGCGTTGGCGATGGATAGGCGTCGTGAATACGCCAAGAAGCCCGGACCTCTTTGCGGCTTGGCGCCTTGGCGTGAGATAGAGAATTTGGCGGTGTGGCGGCGGGAAGAATTGAACCACAGAGATCACGGAGACGGGCTTGGATGATGAGAAGGTCTGGCGAGAATGGTGCCGAATGGATGGACTTGCGAGGTGGTCAGCCACAAAGGCACACGGCATCAAGTGCGCCGGCGAGCGATGTACAAACGAAGTCAGATTCAGCCATTAGATTGTGGTCCTGTTTGTGGCTCCAGACGTCATCTCATAAGCCGGCCGTCAAGCCTTGGGCAGTACCATTGCCGTGAAATCCGGCAACTCAAACCCCGGTAGGAAGAACAGGTGGTAGATGTTCTCCTCATTGATGATTTCTGATTCCCGTGGAAAGACTTGTATGGCCATTGCCTCTGCGCCCAGCATCTCATTCTTAATCAGTTGCAGGTCTTCCCACCCTATGGTTTGCCTATCATGGCGGGAAATGGTCAACTTCTCGTTGCGGTCGGGGAATCGGAGGCGACGCACCGTGTAGGTGCTATTGGACCACACCCCGAGAATGCGATCCGTGGCCGATCCGGGCTGTAATTTCAATGGTTCGCGTTCGTTGGGCACCTAATTCTCTCCACAACAATCTGATACTCTGGGCAACGGCGCAGTCATCATGGGGCCGAGGGATCATCCGACGTGAGAACTTCCCTCGTCAGAGCTAGTTCGTACTTACCGTGGTCGAGGTAATTCACATGGGCACCATCTGGCGTCAGCAAATCCCGGCTGATCTCCTGCTCCTGAGCGGAAGACGAAAACGTGGGGCCGATAGTCCCACGCCTTGACCAAATGACTATCTGTAGGCTGCGGCCCTGCTGGTTCTTGGCTACAAACGATCCGATTTTGACCATCCGGTTTGCCATGCTGGCATTCTACCTCGCGGGTGGGCTGTTTGAAAAGCTAGACCGCCACCCTTGCAGAGTCATGCCGTTCGCGGAGAATGGTTACGGGTGTCAGCGATGCGGATGAACAAGGAGTGACCATGAAATACCGGGTCAAGGGAGCGATCAGGGACACTGCCGAGGAAGTCGAGATCGATGTAACCGCCACAAGCGACTATGAGGCGATGGCCATCGCGTCGAAGTTGAAGCTACTGGTGGAGTCCGTTGAGGCGATCATCCAGCCAAAGGCGAAGACTGTTCCCGCATGCCAGGGATGTGGTGTCGTCATTGAGTCGCAAGGCTTTCTTCGCGTCATCGACGATCAGTGTTTCTGTCGGGAGTGTTTTGGAAAGCGTTTGGCCGTTGCGGACAACCATCGAACGCCATTGGCAGAACAGGAAGTTTCGTGCGCGGCGGCGCTTTCCTCGCCTGTCTCAGAATCTGAAAAGCGCGACACCATTAGCCGCATGGTCATCGTGGCGCAGTCCAACAATCCAACATGGTCGCGCGCCGAGTGCTGGCGGTGGGCCGAGTCTCACGTCACTGCCGAGTCTCAGGGCAAAGTCATGGGCGCCATTACTCTCGCCTACGACAAGTTCAATGATGTCACGACAGCGTTCGCCCGGACATCCTGTCACAGAGCGGGATATAGCTGGCGAGGCCTTGACGTTAGAGCGCTGTTCCCTGGCAGAGTCCAGGCCGCTCCCATCGATAGTGTTCGAATGTCACTTCGATTCAGCTCGAATGATGCGCCCTTATTTCCCAAGAGACTACAAACAGACCTTATACTATTGCTCGATGGGAAACGGGTCACGGTCAAGATTGACGAGTGGCTGAAGAACAAGCAGCCCGACGATCACGAGTGGACGGACTACGAAGTCAATTTCAGCGTGAAACAACCCCTTCTATCCGACTTGCGCATTGCCGGCGAGATTCACGGCAGACTTGTCAACGAAACGATGGATCTGACGAACGTCATTCACAGCGCGTTGGGCGCATTGGCTCAAGCCGTCAAATTCCAGGATGTCGCGACGCCGCGGTAATGGCTTGTTCTACCGCCCTCGATCCTTGGCCAATCTGGCTCGCTCCACCCGTTTCAGAATACGCTCCCCTATCTTCTGTCCGTGATCGCCCGGAAACTCGGCGAAATATTCCTCGGCGCCCTGAATGACCTCATCGAATCGGCCGAGTTTGAACAGGCACAGCGTCAAACGGTCGAGGATGAAGGGTTCGCCATCGGGGGAACTGTGCTCGCGGCTGAGTTCGCCCACGAGGCCCTTCTCCATTTCGATGTTCGCGTACTGCTTCATTTGCTCGATGGCTTGTTTGTATCGAGTGGCCGCAAGTTCTGGATTTGTGGTTTCGAGCGGCTTGGTGGCAGCAACAAAGGCCATGTTTGCATCGCGGAGGGCATGATATTGCGTGATCGCGGCAAGGTCGAAGTGATGGGGATTGCCCTGTACGTTCACCAACTGGGCACCGTGTTCGGCGATCAGCTTGTCTCTGTATTCTTCCGCATCCTCGGCCGACAGGCCGGAGCGCAAGATCGCGACTTCGTAAACTCCTTTGAGCCGCTCAACATACTGATGCCAGAATGGATTCTTCCGGCTGGTGGACCAGGCCGACTTGTCCCAGCCCATGCCGATGTAGAACGGGCTGCCGTCCTTGTCGCAATGGGCGTAGACGTAGAAATCGCGGCGTTCCTTGATCGTGACGTCGATCGAGGTCGGAATCGCCACCAGCAATTCGATGAATGCGGAGAATTGCTCGTGGAAGATGGCATCCTTGCACGCAAACCCCTTGATCGCACTGCGGAGGCTTTGCACGGCATCCGCGGCCTCCCGCACCACCGTGGCCGCATCGCATCGGCCGTACTTGAACTGTCTCAGGACGTCGAGAAGTTCCTCGCACGCGGATTGGAAGGTGAACGCAAAATCCTCGGTATCAGCGGTGACCATGCCGGCCGGGAGTGCTCCGCCGCTGAAATCGTAGGAACAGAACTGCTTGCATTGGGCTTCGAGTCGAGGTGCGAGTTGTTGCCAGTCCATGCGGCCACCCTGATGTCTTGACGGGAACGGCAATCATTTTGCGGGCGGCAGACGGTGATTACAATAGCGGCGGCAAGGTTTCGGCCGTCACCATGTGTACGCGGCGTGAGGAGCCTCGTCCCAAAACACCAAACTCCAATCATGTTGAGCTTGACATGTGTAAGGACTATGTTACCATGGCGACCGCAGTTGCTCTTTCAAAACCGAATACCGTTCGCCCTTCTTCCGCCTCACCCGCACCGGCCTCGTGTCCCGGGACACGCTCGGGACCTCTCAGGGACCTTAAAGGACCTTCTGTGGGACCGAAAAGGACACTTCCGGGACCCGGTTGGGACCCGCGCGGGACACGCTTTGGACCTCCTTTTTCAGCCTCCCCAGACCCGCCGTTGGCATCTAACCTCTTGTGCCATATCCGCTTGTGATTTACCTTGTCCCGCCGAAACAACTTTTCTCGCTCCGCCGCCACTCCGAACCATCGCATGAGCCGAGAAAGTGCCGCCAGTGTCCTCACTGGCGGTGTCTGATGTTGCGTGCGCGCCCCGGGGTTCCGCCGGTGAGGACACCGGCGGCACTGCGTGAGATTGCCTGGTCGGATACCGCCGAATCGCGATGAACGCTTGTGGCTACAGATGATCCGCGAGGAATCGGTGCAGGGCCTGTTTTGCTTCGGGGCGGACTACGATGCCGGGGCGGGCGATGCGTAGCAGGGTGATGGCGTCATCGACGGTGGTTGCCGTCTTATCGGACAAAAAATAGGCACCGGAGACGGCCGCGGTACGGGAGTAGCCGACCTTGCAGTGGACATAGACGATGCCGGCGGCGGATTCGCGGCGGATGAAATCGATGGCCTCGTCGAGCTGTGCGGGCCTTGGGGCGGTCAGGTCCATCACGGGGAGGGAATGGTAGGTGATGGCGAGGAATGGGCGGGCTTCGGAGAACTCGCCGGTGAGATCGAGCACTGCGGTTACGCCTTGGGCGATGGCCAGTCGGGCTTGGGCGCCCGAGAGTTGGCGGCCGATCCAGAGATGCGGCGTGAGTACATCCCAGGGGCGACAGTGGCGGGCGTAGTAGAGCAGAGAGAGTTGTTGGCCGAGCAGGACAGGCCAGAGAACGGCCCAGGTGCTCAGAGGCAGGCGGCCGTTGCGCTTGCGGAAGATGCCGGGACCGAGGCCGAAGTATGCGGCTGCGGCGAGGCTCAACGATGCGGCGGGCCAGAGGAGGAGCGTGGTCCAGGGGACGGAGGCGAAGGCGAGGCCGGCGATGAGGATGGCGCCTGCGGCATAGTAGAGTCCGACGCGGGGATTGCGGACTACGGGGGTGTGCGGAAGCAACTTCTCGGTGCCGGCATCTCGCACGGTGTCGGCCCTTCGGGCCTCAGGTGTTTGGGTCTCGTGTTCCGTGGCCTTACGGCCACGGCTACCAGAAGGTAACGGCCCTTCGGGCCTGTGAAGTGTGCCACAGTCCCGACGGGTTGTCGGTCCTTCGGGCCTTTGAAGCGTGGTCGATTCTCTCCGCGTTGTCGGCCCTTGGGGCCTGCGGGATTGATCCTCGATGGGTTTTGGATGTAGGCGGAGGGGTTGATCCTGGAAGAGATAGAAGCACCAGGCGGACAGCGCGAAGCCGCCGAGTACGTCGATCACATGATGCTGGTACGTCAGCACTGTGGAAAGGGCGATGAGGGCGAACCAGATACGCAGCGAAAGCCGAGCGAGGACGTGATCGTGTGGCTGGAGACGGAAATAGCGTCGGAGTACCGACTGCATGGGCGAGACGCCCATGCCACGAGATTCTGGAGTCGGGACGCTGTGCTCGGAGTTCTGGTCACGTCCTTGTGAGGCACGATGCGTACTTCGTGTATACACATCCAGGAGAATCGCCCAGAGCGTGATGTGCAGCGAGGGGAGTTGGTTGAAGGGTTGATCGAGCAGTCGGAAGTTGTTGAAGATCACGCCGAGCCAGCCGGCCACGGGCGGGCGCTCGAAGGCGAAGCGCAAGGGCAGCAGCAGCCAGCAGGCGGCGGAAATCAGGATGGCGGCGGCGATGCGGTTGGCGAGGGTGCGGCGTTCACGGTCGGTGCGGCAGAGAAAAGGGGACGCGATGAAGAAGAGGTCGATGGACATGTAGGGCAGGATCATGGCCGGCACGAAGGGGATATGACGCTCCCAGGCGAAGTAGAAGCTGCCGACGTCCTGACGCAGGCCGGTGAGGCGGTTGGACCCGCCGTAGACCACCACGAACAGCAGGCAGAGCAGGGCCGAGGTTTTGGCGGCGGCTTTCCAGTTCATGGGCGAGTGACCCGGCGGGCCACGGAGACGGTGAAGATGCCCCAGGGGTCGATCTCCTGGGAGACTTTCTCAAAACCGGCGGCACGCACCAGTTCGTCCATCTCGGCCTGCGTGCGGCGGCGCATAATCCAGGGTTTGCCCTCGCGGTTTGTGAGCACGCGGGCGATGAACTCGACCTGCGGGTGCCAGGGCTGGCAGGTGTAGATGAGGTGGCCGCCATCGTCCATGGCGTCGGCGATGCCGTGAAGGGAACGCTGGACACAGTCGTTGTCGGGAAACAGTTCGTAGAGGCCGGACACAATGGCGATGGTCGGGCGCGGCGTGATGGCGGCCAGCGAGGCGCGATCGAACGCATCGCCTGACTCGATGACCACGTCGCGCACGCCCAGCTTCGCGGCCAGTTGGCGCGCGGCATCGAGGTTCACCTGCTGATAGTCGCGCAGAACGGCGGTGATCGGAGTCCCGGCCATGGCGGCCATCGTCTCCAGGACATATCGCCCTGGCCCGGAGGCGACGTCGAGCAGCCGCACGGGCCGGCCGGCCTGGTGGGTTTGCTCTATCAGTTGCCGCAGCACTCGCTCTAGGTTCTGTCGCCGAATGCGGATGCCGCGCCAGCCGATGCTGTTGAGATAGAAATAGTCGATCAGGCGGCCCAGCGGCGTGATGCCGCGCGGCTTGTTCTCATAGACATAGTCGAGCGTGAGGCCGGAGTCGAAGCCAGCCTGCCAGCCGAGGCGAATGCCCTCGCTGAGCTTGCCGCCGGTCTGCATGATGCGGCGGATTATCGGCCAGACCGGGCTGCCGGGGCTGCGTAAGAGATCATACTCGGTGCGCGTGAAGCCGCCCTTGTCGGCGTCCAGCAGATTGTCGCGCTGGGGCGGCCGGGCGAAGCTGTCGAGAAGAAAGCCGCGTACGCGCTCGATGGCGCGGGCACGCTGTGTCTCTTGGAAGATGGCGTGGGAGAAACCCGGGAGCACGTCCATCTGTTTGACCGTCGAACCGAGACGGCGGAAGAATTCCTGCTGGCCTGTGACGGTGACGACCCAGTCGTTATCGGCCGCGAGCATAAGGGTTGGCACGGTGATGGCGCCGGCGTCGTCGAGCAGGCGCGTCGACGTGTCGTGCAGATCGAGCAGGATATTGACGGCGATCTGGCGGAAGATGAGCGGGTCGGCATCATAGGCGGCCGCCTGTTGCGGGTCGTGGGTGAGCATCTTCGCCTTCACGTAGCTCTTCACGAAGCCCGGCCCGAGGAACTTCTGCTTGAGCCGCAGCAGGGGGACCGCGAGCGGCACATAGAGCCGCACGCGAAAGGCAGCGACAGCGAG
>JANYKD010000339.1 GCA_025361735.1 Phycisphaerales bacterium | reverse complement strand
CCGTGCTGCACGGGCAAGCGTACTTGCCCATGCCACCCGATCGATGAACCGGAAAGTTGTTGTGATCCCGTTCGCAGCGGGATTGGTGTGAGAAGACTTATGTTGCTTCATACGCTTAACACGATCGTTCACCTCGCCTTGCTTCTGTGCATGCCGCCGCTGCTGCTGGGCGTCATCAACAGGACCAAGGCCTGGTTTGCGGGCCGCAAGGGTCCGCCCCTGCTCCAGACATATTTTGATCTGCTGAAGCTCATGCAAAAAGGGATGGTCTTCAGCACGACCACGACCTGGATCTTCCGCGCCGGCCCACTGGTGACGCTGGTGGCCGTGGTCCTGGCAGGACTGCTGGTTCCCCTGGGACGCTTTAACGCCCCAATTCAATTCGCGGGCGACCTGATCGTGTTCGCCTACCTCTTCGCCCTGGGCCGATTCTTCACGACGTCCGCCGCGTTGGACACGGGCTCCGCTTTCGAAGGCATGGGATCCGCCCGCGAGGTGACTTTCGCGTGTCTTTCCGAACCAGCCCTCTTCCTGGCTTTTCTCGCACTCGTAAACATGTCCGGATCGCTGAGCCTCACGCCCATGCTCCACGAGCCGGGGATGAAGGCGTTTGCCAGCCTGCCGCTCGCGTCTGTCCTGCTGATCGCGGCCGGTCTGTTCATCGTCCTGCTCGCGGAGAACTCGCGAATTCCCGTGGACGACCCCAATACCCACCTGGAACTGACCATGATCCACGAGGTCATGGTCCTCGACCACAGCGGCCCGCTTTTCGGCGTGATCCTCTACGGTGCCGCCATGAAACTATTCCTGCTCTGCGCCGTGGTGCTGCATGTGCTGATGCCCCTCAGCACCGGATATCTGTTGCTCGACTGGCCGATCTTCGTCGTGCAGATGATCATGATGGCGATGATCATCGGCGTGGTCGAGTCGATCATGGCGCGGCTGCAGATGCGCCATGTACCCACTTTGCTGGTGGCGGCCAATCTGTTGTGCGGACTGGCCTTCGTGCTGATGTTGAGGTGATCCATGATATGGTCGATTAACGCAGTGCTCGTTGTGGTCTTGCTGGTGAACCTGTTCCTGCTGGGAACACGCCGCATCCACGCCATGGTCCAGGGAGCCGCGCTCCAAGGTGTGCTCCTGAGCGCTATTCCCCTTCTCATGCACCATCATGTGACGCTGCTCGCGGTGCTGACCGCGCTGGCCACCGTTACGCTCAAGGGTACCGTCATTCCCAAGATGCTCCTCAAGGCGCTGCGTGATGCCCAGGTCAAGCGCGAGATCGAACCGATCATAGGGCTCGTGCCCACCATGCTGCTGGGCGCCCTGGGAACGGCCGTCTCCATCGCCTTTGCATCGCAACTGCCCCTGGTTCGTGGCCACGCCGAACTGCTCATCGTCCCCGCGGCCTTCTCCACGGTCCTGGCCGGTTTCCTGCTGCTGACCACGCGCATCAAGGCCATCACCCAGGTCATCGGCTACCTGATTCTCGAAAACGGGATCTACATCTTCGGAATGCTCCTGCTCGATGCCATGCCCTTCCTGGTCGAACTCGGCATCCTGCTGGATCTGTTCGTGGGCGTTTTCGTCGTGACCATCATCATTCACCACATCAATCGCGAATTCTCCTCGCTCGACACGCGATTGCTGTCCTCTCTCAAGGAATAGCGCGATGTTGATTGAATTGATTCTCATTCCGCTACTCGGGGCGGCCATCGCGTTTGCGATCCCCTCCAACCGCTGGCGACCCTGGCTGCTGCCTCCGGTAGCCATCGCCCATCTGGTGTTCGCACTGAAGTGCCTCATCCATGCTCCTCCGCCGGCACTGGGCGGCTGGCTTGTGCTCGATCCCCTGGGCCGGCTTGTGCTGCTGGTGTTGACGCTGCTGTTCACCATCTGCGGCATCTACACCGTCGGCTACCTTCGCTATCGCCCCGAACGCTCGAATCGCGTCTTTGTCCCCTGCATCCTCATCTTCATGTCCATGTCGACGCTCGTCGCCTGCTCGCATCATCTTGGCCTGTTGTGGGTTGCCATTGAAGCCATGGCCCTCAGCACCGCACCCCTGATCTATTTCAACCGCACACCCAAGTCGATCGAAGCCACATGGAAATACCTGCTGGTCGGCTCGGTCGGCATCGCCCTGGCGCTGCTGGGCTCATTCTTCCTCGCCTACGCCTCACTCAGCCACAGCGGCGAGCCGTCGCTCCTTTTCGAAGACTTGCTTAAGAACGCTCCCTTCCTGAACAAAACGTGGCTGGATCTGGCCTTCGTGCTGCTCCTGGTCGGCTATGGCACCAAGATGGGCCTGGCCCCCATGCACACCTGGAAACCCGACGCCTACGGCGAAGCCCCCGGCGTGGTCGGCGCCATGCTCGCCGGCGGCGCCACCAACTGCGCATTCCTCGCCCTGCTGCGCGTCTACCAGATCTGTCAGGCCTCCGGGGCCGGCTTCCACGCCAGCCGCATGATGATCTTCATCGGCTTGCTCTCCATGATCTTCGCGGCCGTGTTCATGGCCAGCCAGCGCGACTTCAAGCGAATGCTCGCCTACTCCAGCGTCGAACACATGGGCATCCTCGTCCTGGGTGTTGGCATTGGCGGCCCGGCCCTATTCGGCGCCCTGCTGCATATGATCAATAACGGCTTGACCAAGGGCGTGCTCTTCCTCTCGGCCGGGAACATCCATCGTGCCTACGGCAGCAAGACCACCGACGACGTCCGCGGCGCCATGCGACACCTGCCCATTTCCGGCACGCTCTTTCTCCTGGGCTTCTTCGCGGTCACCGGATCGCCTCCATTTGGCCCGTTTGTCAGCGAGTTCACTATTCTCACCGGTGCCTTCGAGCGTGGCCGATTCCTCGTCGGAGCCGGATTCCTCTTCCTGCTGCTGATCATCTTCATCGGCATGGGCCGAACCGTTCTCACGGTCGTCCAAGGGCGTCCCAAGCCCGGCTCGCCGCTCACGGCCTATCGCGATGGCGTCTTCACAGCCCTGCCCATCATCACCTCGTTGTGCTTGGTGACTCTGCTCGGCGTCTATATTCCAACCCCCTTGCGTACCATGCTCGCGGACGCGGTACGCTTCATGGAGGTGCGGCCATGAGTCGAGACCTGACATCGAACAACCCCACGATGCGCCTGGCCACCATGAGTAACAGCCAGGCCATCGACCGCGACCTTGTGCCCGAGCTCTCCAACGAAGATTTTGCCAAAGCGATCATCGGCGGCTCGGCCGACGGCGACCGGGTCTCCGCCCTCTTTGGCCTGCCCGATGCCGACCCGAGGGCTGTGCAGCTCTTCGCTGTCCTCGCCGACGACGCCGGATCACGCCTGCGCCTGGGTCGCACCCGGGTGGCCGGCGACCACTTTGCCTCCATGACGCCAGCGTGTCCGGAAGTTCACCTCTTCGAGCGCGAAATCGCCGAACAATTCGGCCTCCGTCCCGACGGCCACCCCTGGTTCAAACCCGTGCGTTTCCATCGCTCGTATCGACCCGGCCACGACGCGTGGGGACGCCCGCCGGCCGAAGAGCCCGTCGTCGGCGTCATGGATTTCTATCGCGTCGACGGCGATGAAGTCCACGAGGTCGCCGTCGGGCCCGTCCACGCCGGCATCATCGAGCCTGGCCACTTCCGCTTCCAGTGCCACGGCGAAACCGTCTTCCATCTGGAAATCTCCCTCGGCTACCAGCATCGCGGCGTCGAGAAATCCCTGCTCGGCGGTCCGAATCACCGGTCCATCCACTACGCCGAAACGCTCGCCGGGGACACGACCATCGGCCACGCCACCGCGTACTGCCAGATCGTCGAGGCGCTGGCCGACTGCCAGAAGCCCGCCCGGGCGCAGACTCTTCGCGGCGTCGCGCTGGAAATGGAGCGTCTGGCCAACCACTGCGGCGACCTCGGCGCCATCGCCGGCGATATCGGTTTTCTCCCCACCGCCTCTTATTGTGGCCGAATCCGTGGCGACTACCTCAATATGACGGCCACCCTTTGCGGCAATCGCTTCGGCCGGGGGTTCGTCCGGCCCGGTGGTGTCGGGTTTGACCTCGAACAGAGACACATTGATGACATTCTCAAGCGGCTCGACCTCGCCGAAAAAGATTCCGCCAGCGCCATCCAGTTGCTCTGGAACATGCCCTCGGTGATGGCCCGTCTCGAAGACACCGGCCGGGTCACGCACGAGACCGCTTTGGACCTGGGGCTGGTCGGCCCGGCCGCGCGGGCCTGCGGCCTGGAGCGCGATGTGCGCGTCGATCATCCATCGGGCATCTACCGCTTCACCCACATCCCGGTCTCGACCTGGGACAGCGGGGATGCTTTCGCCCGCGCCTACGTTCGCTGGCTGGAGATGCAACGTTCGATCGATTTCATCCGCGACCAGCTCCGCGCCCTGCCCGGCGACACCGGCCGCAGCGAGGTCAGCGCCCTCATGCCTAACCAGGTCGCCGTGTGCCTGGTCGAGGGGTGGCGCGGCGAGTTGTGCCACGTCGCCCTCACCGATAGCCAGGGAAAGTTCGAACGATACAAGGTCGTCGACCCATCGTTCCACAACTGGACGGGCCTGGCGATGGCCCTGCGCAACCAGCAGATTTCCGACTTCCCGTTGTGCAACAAGAGCTTCAACCTCTCTTACTGCGGCCATGATCTGTAACGCGTCAATCGAAAGAGGCTGACCATGATCAAAGTTCTACTGGCGCGGCTCCATCAGGGACATCGGACGATGCGCTATCCCGATGCGCCGCCGCCCGACATGCCCGAGCGATTCCGCGGCCGCCCGCTCATCGACGCCACCAAGTGCCCCGACGGCTGCCGCAAATGCGTTGAGATCTGCCCCACCCAGGCGATCACCATCACCGACAAACCCAGGGTCGACCTGGGCAACTGCCTGTTCTGCACCGATTGCCACGACGCCTGCCCCCAGGGCGCGATCTCGCACTCGCGCGACTACCGCTTGAGCGTACGCCAACGCTCCGATCTGGTCGTCGATTCGGTGCAGGAACTCGTGTTGGCCAAGGCCCTGGACGGCCAACTGCGAAAGCTCTTCGGCCGATCACTCAAGCTGCGTCAGGTCAGCGCCGGCGGTTGCAACGCCTGCGAGGCCGACACCAACGTGCTCGGCACGCTCGCCTGGGATCTCGGCCGCTTTGGCATCCAGTTCGTCGCCTCTCCGCGCCATGCCGATGGCTTGCTTATCACCGGGGCTGTCTCGAAGAACATGAGCCTGGCGCTCAAGAAAACCTACGATGCCGTCGCCCAGCCGAAGATCGTCATCGCCGTCGGCGCCTGCGCCATCTCCGGCGGCCCGTACCTGAATCACGACGAGGTCCTGAACGGCGCCGCGTCGGTGGTGCCCGTCGACCTCTACATCCCCGGCTGCCCGCCTCATCCGCTCACGATCCTCGACGGCCTGATCCGCCTGCTCGGCAAACTGGAGAATCGAAAAGAGGAGTCGTCGGCACCCGCACGACGCATTGGGTAATGCATAGTAACCTCGCGCAAAGATGCGAGCGGACGCCAGACTCTCGTGACATGGGCGTCTCGCCAATACTGTCCGAAACGGGTTGTACATGTTATTGTCATGTAGATTTAACTTGCGCTAGCGCGCGGTTTCCGGTATTCCTCGGATCATGGTGACGCCGGTCCGTGGGCAACTTGGCCCCGACATCCTCGCCAGCGATCC
>JANYKD010000333.1 GCA_025361735.1 Phycisphaerales bacterium | reverse complement strand
GCTGGGCGACCAGGAGAATACTGTCCGGGTTGGGTTCGACACGGATGTTAACTTCGCCCAGGAAGCCAACACGTTGTCCGTCGCGGGTCGGCAGGGAATTGGAGTCGGAGCGGCTGATCTTGATCTGAGTGAGTTCCAGGGAGACTTCAGTGATCTTGTGGATCGTAGGGAACACGATCATGCCTGTGCCACGGATCACGTGCACGCCGCCTGCGCCCGTGCGGACGAATACCATGTTGGGGGTGGGTATCCGGTAGTATTTCGTTACCAAACAGGCGGACGCGCCGACGAAGAAGAGACAAGAACCGAATGCCGAGAGGGTCAAATGCACGATCTGGGGCAATCCCGGTATGAACCACGATCCGATCGACAGCAACAGGCCGATCAGCAGCAGCAATCGAGGGAGCATCGGATTCTCCTGAGAAGGAAGAAGGCGGAATTGCCAAAACAGAGCGGGCAGTGGCGTGGATTGTTTACGCTTCTTTGAGTCATCAACGTTGTTTCCCGCATTCGGGACACCGCTGCGGGCTGGCGCGCAGATCGTACCCGCAGGCGGGGCAAAGCCCGGACTTGTCGCGCCGGGCCACGCGGCGTTTGTGCAGAGTCCATTTGAGCGGCCACGCTCCTGCGAGGACGATGACCAGCCAGTCGGGAACTGTCAGAACCCATGTTCGCCAGGCATAAGAATGAGCAAACCCGAATCCACAGAATTCCCAATTGGGCTCCCGCGACGTTCTGTGAATCATCTGTTGAACGGTTCCAGTCTCTTCGGTTGATCGCCAATAGACACCGGGTCTCCAACCGTAGCGTTCATGAATGATGAGCGATGTGGATGCCAAGACGGAAACAACCCCAATCAAGGGTCCGCCTTTCCTTGCCTGACACCACAAGGCGTCGTGAGCGTAATAACCTCGTATCCAGAACACGATCATCACAACGCATAGCGCCAACAATGTGATGCGGAGCGCGTTGCACAGCCATTTCTTTGTCGTCGCGATATTCACATTCTGCTGCTCCGATGAACTCATCAGACGACCGATTCCTTGTCGAGCCTGGCTAATATCTGCTTGAGCGTGGCCATGATTTCGGACTGGGCGTCACCTTTCGGGTGCGTGGCCGGGCCGTCGAGCGTTTTGGCGGCCAGGGCGGGGCCGATGGTCATGAGGGTGGTGCCGATCAGCTTGCCGGCCGTCGTGCGGGCGAAGATGTCGCCGTAGCCGACGGACAGGCAGGTCGAGGTGTAGACCAGGGCATCGTAGATGTCGTTGACCTTGGGGTTGTGGCCCTTTTCGGCCTTGAGGAAGGCGATGGCCGAAAGAACGACGATCGTCGCGGTATTGGTGCAGCCGGGGAGCTTGGCGGCCCAGTCGTCGATGGGCAGCTTGTCCGGCAGGTTAATGCCGAAGAGCTCGAGATCGCCTCTTAGGGTCCAGGACATGGGGGCCTCGTGTTCGGTGAACGGTAATCAGTGATCGGTGATCAGTTATCGGTCATCGGTGATCGGTATTACTGTTAACCGATCACCGATCACCGATCACTTCCGCACTCCTCACCCACGCTTCTTCGTCTCCACCGGCACCGGCGTTTCCGCCTGCTCAACCGGCGCCGCGGCCACAACGGGCGCTGCGGCGGCCTTGCCATCGAAGTTCACGCCGAATCGCGACAGCAGGCCTCTGACCTCGGGGGAAATATTGCTGACCAAACCCTCGGCCGCCTGGCCGTAGCTGGCGGCGCGGATGAAACGCTCGGACATCTTCGCCATGGTCTCGGGGTCGCCGAAGATCTGCATGTTGGCCTTGCCGAGCATGTTGCCCATGGCCTGGGCAACCTGAATGCGGGCGTCGCGGTCGGCCATGATGCGCAGCTTGTCGAGCTCGAACTTGAGCGCGGCCTCCTCGAACTCCTGCTTGTTGGACAGGCTCTGCCGCTCGACGTCGACGCGGGCCTGCTCGACGTTCACGCGTTCGCGTTCGACCGTGACATCGACCATCTTGAGCGCCTTCTCGCCTTCGGCACGCTTGATGCTCGATTGCGAATCGCCCTCGGCCAGACGCAGCTTGGCTTCGTACTGCAGGTCGGCCGCCTTGCGTTCGCCTTCGGCTTCCTTGACCTTGGAGTAAGCGACGACGTCCGCGCCGGTTTCCTGGCGGATCTTGTTTTCGGCGATGACCTGCTTGGCCGCGATCAGCTTCTTCTCGGCCTCGCGGGAAGCCTCGCTGGTAACCTGCACGGTCAGCACCTGCTGCTTGGCCTGTTCGCGCTGGGCCTCGGCCGTAAGCATCTCCGCCTGGGCGGCGGCGCGTTCCTGTTCCTTCTGGGCGACGGCGACTTCCTTGGCCCGCTCGGCCACCTCCACCGTCTGCTTCTTCTGGATCTCGGTGGTTTCCTGCTCGCGCTGCTTGGTGACCAGGGCGATCTTCTTGGCGATCTGCGCCTGCTCCAC
This sequence comes from Phycisphaerales bacterium, assembly GCA_025361735.1. Classification (GTDB taxonomy): domain Bacteria; phylum Planctomycetota; class Phycisphaerae; order Tepidisphaerales; family Tepidisphaeraceae; genus JANYKD01. The sequence goes on along the minus strand of JANYKD010000333.1, from coordinate 6,173 downwards.
GGCCAGCGTGCGATTGACCTCGGTGGTCTCGATGGCCTGCATCTTCTCGATGTCGCGCCGGGCGACTGCTTCATCCTGAGCGAGTTTGAACTCGGCCACCTCGCGCTCGCGGGCGGCGCGGACGTTGGCGACCTTCATCTTCTGATCGGCCTCGAATTCGGCCTGATCGCGCTCCATCTCGAGCACCTTCTTCTTCGTCGAGACGTTCTTGCCGACGACGGCCTGCTCGGCCTCGCGCTCGATCTCGTTGCGCTCGATGCGGGCCTTCTGCGTGATCTCAGCGATCTTGCGGAGGCCCTGGGCGTCAAAGACGTTCTGCGCCTGAAGTTGCGTGGGGTCGGTCTGGTCGAGGCTGGAAATGGTGACGGATTCGAGCGTCAGCCCGTTGCTCGCCAGATCGTGGGTGACGATCGCCTGCACGGCGCTGGCGAACTCATCGCGCTTGGCGTGCAACTCGACGAGGTCCTTGGTGGCTGCGACGGTGCGCAGGGCGCTGACGAGCTTTTCCTGCACGAGTTCGCTGACAGCCTGCGGCTGCACATTGCGGCCGCCGAGCGAGCGGGCTGCCTGGAGGATGTCATCGGTGTTGGCCTGCACCTTGATGTAGAACTCGGCCGACAGGTCGACGCGGAGATTGTCCTTGGTGATCAGGGCGTGGGTGCCGATGCGCTCGACGTTGAGCCGCATGGTTTCCAGGGAAACGGGGACGACCTGGTGGACGACCGGGAACACCATCATGCCGCCGTCCTTGATGACCTGCGCGTTCCCCATGCCGGTGCGGACGAACGCCATGTTGGCCGATGCCTTGCGGTAGAACTTGGAGATGAGGGAAGCTGTCGCAGCCACCAGAGCGACCACGCAGCCGAAGCCAGTGATGATCAGTTTGGCGGTCTGCGGCAGGTCGGGCACGAACCACGCGCCGATTGCCATCACAGTTCCGACGATAAACATGAAGAAGATAACCATGACAGTCCTCCCTTGGGTAAACGGTTTCTAGGGCTTCGGCGGCGGTTCCGGAGCTACGAGGAACATCCGCTGCCGGGCGTTGTATGCGATCAGTCGAACGCGCGTGCCCTTGTCGATGGGACGGGCGCTGGCGTCAACGCGACACGCCACCTGATAGGGCTCGCCGCCCGAATCGCGGACGGCGGCCATGCCGAACTCGGTGCCGATGGGCAGGATGGCCTCACCAACCAGGCCGAGCATCTCGTGCCGGCGGTGCGCGGAGGTCTCGCGGAGCGGCATGAACCTGGCCATGAGACGCGAGAAACCCGAGGTTGCGAGCAGCGCGCCGATGGCTGCCAGCGGCATGGACATCAGAGGAGCCGCTGCCTGTTTCCAACCGAGTGATTCGGGCGGGCGCAGGACGACGTTGCTGCCGAAACCGATGATGCCCCAGGTGAGCAGCAGCACGCCCGCGAGCAAGCTGAGCGGCGCTTTACCCGCGCCAAGCCAACCCAGGATGGCGGTCGATGCGGATGCCGATGTTTCATTTGAGGTCTCGGCATCATGGTCGGCGTCGGCGTCCGCGTCTGCATCTGCGTCTGCGTCCGCATCAGCATCAGCGTCTGCATCCGCACTCACGTCCGCATCGCCATCGGCATCGGCGTCCGCGTCCATGTCTGCGTCTGCATCCACATCCGCGTCGGCGTCAGCATCGGCGCTGACATCGGCATCGCCGTCGCCCGTGCCGATGCCGGTCATCACGCACAGCCCCATGTAGAGCAATGCGAGCAGCGCGGGCAGGACGAAAATGAGATTCCACCACTGTAGGAGCCATTGGGTTGTCATCGGCGCACCTCCTTTTGCAGGAAACGGTGCAGATCGATGCACGCACGGACATCACTATATCGGTGGGCGCGTACGCTTCAAGCGGGCAGGGGGGTATAAACTGGCGCGGCGGCTATAAGTGACAAGCCCGGTTTCGCAGCACCCCTCCTGTATCCGGGCGTATGTCCGGATAGACTTCCAGTGTCACGGACTTAGCCTGGAGATATTCATGTCTGATTCTCAGCCCGCGTGCGCCGCTTTTGCTGTTGAATTTGACTTCACCGTCAAGGTCGACCGCGCGCTCCCGGTCGAGCAGGCGATCGAGTCTGTGCGGGCGGGCCGGTTCTGCTGGTTCGACATCGACGCCACTGCTGACGCCCCGGCCGCGCTGTCGCTGCTCAAATCACTCGGCGTCAACGATCTGGCCATCGAGGAGGCGGTTGGCCCGGATGTGGACGGCCGGCACGATGTCTACGATGATTGCCTGCACGTTGCCGTCACCTCGGGGCGGTTCGAAGGCGAATCATTCCGTGATTCCCACGTCGATATCCTCATTGGCGAGGCCTATCTGGTGACGCTTCGTCGCGGCACGGTTCCGTTCATCGAGCAGATCCGCCGCCACTACCGCCAGGATTTCCTCAAATTCGCCAAGACGCCCAGCTTCATGGTTTTTGAAATATGGGACACGCTGATCGAGTCCTACCGCAAATCCATTCGTGCGGTTGGCCAACTCGTTCAGTCCATCCACGGCGAGATCTTCGGCGATGTCGATGACACGATCTTTAACCGGGCGGCCAGCATCACCCGCGATCTCCTTGCTTTCCGCAAGATCATGCTGGCGGCCCGGGAAGTGCTCAACGAGATGGCAACACGCAATTCCCCGTTCATCACCTCCGGCTCGCAGCCCTTTCTTACCCGCCTGGCCGACACGCTGGACCGGCTCTGCTCCGACCTTGCGGTCGAACGTGAGATCCTGGCCGAGACGCTCAACCTCTACATGGGCATCGTGTCGCACCGCACCAACAAGGTGGTCAACCGACTGACGGTGCTGAGCATGATCTTCCTGCCGCTCACGTTCCTTTGCGGCGTCTACGGGATGAACTTCACCGAGATCCCGGAGATGACATGGAAACATGGTTACGCCTGGTTCTGGTTCCTGGCCCTGACGATCACTGCGTCCCTGTTGTTTACGATGCGCCGCAAGCGATGGATCTAGACGGCCATCCGCCGGCCGGCCGATGGCTCGCGGGCGGTGCGCTGGTACAATGCAGGCATGATGGACATCCACGGTGGTGCGGAGAGATCGCGACGGATGCATTTGGGGCTGCTGGTCAGCGCTTTGGCGGTTCTGGTGTGGTCGGGATTGTGGCCGAAGGGGCGGTTCAACTGGTTGATGGAGGTCTTCCCCGCCCTGATCGGCGGGGCAATCCTGGTATTGACATACCGGCGGTGCAGACTGACGACGCTGACGTATTCACTGATCTGGGTGTTCGCGCTGATTCTCATGGTCGGCGGACACTATACGTATGCGGACGTGCCGGTGGGCAACTGGGCGAGAGATGCATTCGGTTTGTCGCGGAACCACTTCGACCGCGTGGGGCATTTCATGCAGGGCGTGATTCCGGCGATGCTGACGCGGGAACTGTTGCTGCGCACCTCACCGCTGCGCCCGGGAAAGTGGATGATTGCGCTGTGTATTTGTGTGGCACTGGCGATCAGCGCATCGTACGAATTGTTCGAGTGGCGCTACGCGGTGACGTTCGGCGGCCAGCAGGCCAACGACTTCCTCGGCAGCCAAGGCGATGTCTGGGATGCGCAGCAGGATATGTTCATGGCGCTACTCGGGGCAACCGTTTCGATGCTGACGCTGGGGCGGTGGCAGGACCGGCAAATGGCGGGATGACAGGGGCCATGCAAGGGGTGTGGCCAATCCTTCGGGGATCATTCACCGCTCGCACCGGAAGACGGATGCTTAGCGAATGCGCGCAGAAGGACAAACACCGGCGGGGTTCTTGACATCCGATTACACCTGTAATAGATTACAGAGGTAATCATTCATCGATGGAAGCTCAATATGGCAAAAGTCCCTGCGATTTCGGATGCGGAGTGGAACGTGATGCGGGTTGTCTGGGAGGCCGGGCGGCCGGTGACGGCCAGCGACGTTGTCGACTGCCTGGCCGGGCGACACGACTGGAATCCGCGCACGGTCAAGACCATGCTGGGCCGGCTCGTGCGAAAGGGGGCGCTGGCCTATGAGGAGGACGGCAAGCGATATCTCTATCGCGCCCGCGTGCCGATGGAGCAGTGCCTCAAGGCCGAGAGCCGCTCGTTTCTGGATCGCGTGTTCGGCGGGGCGGCCGGGCCGATGTTGAGTTATTTCGTCCGCAGCTCGAAGTTGTCGGCCGAGGAAATCGCCGAACTCAAACAAATGCTCTCCGGCAAGGAGAAGTGACCCATGACTGCATTGCTCACCCATGCGGAGCTCTGGCTGACGCACCTGACACGGGCGACACTGCACGCGGGAGCGCTGGCGGTCGTGGTCGGCGCACTGATCCTGATGCTGGGTCGGCGCTTGCCGGCCGGCGTTCGCTACGCGCTCTGGGCACTCGTGTTGTTGCGCCTGGCGATACCCGTCCTGCCGGCCGTGCGCTGGAGTCCGATGACACTCCTGCCGCAGGCGTCACAGGCACAGTCCCGCGAGACGAACCTGCCGCAGCCCTCCGCATCGCTCAAATGGGAAGTGCGCCTCGGGGCGATCGAGTTGCCTCGGGCCAATGCATCTGCCGCCGCGGAACCGGTGCGGCCGCGAACGTCGCGCTGGCCCATGGTGCTGACCTGCGTATGGGCGAGTGTCGCGGCCGGGCTGATGCTGGCGGCCATCTTCTCCTATGGACGACTTCTGCGGCGTATCTGCCGCGGCCAACGCGTGGACGACCCGGCCATCCTGCAACTCATCACCGATTGCGCCCGCGAGATGGCCGTACACGCACCTGCGATCGTGGAATCCGCGCTGGTGGACGGCCCAGCGCTCGTGGGGATCTTCCGGCCGACGATCGTTATGCCCCTGGGGCTTTCCCGACAGCTTTCGCCGCGTCAGTGGCGGCATGTGATCCTCCATGAACTGGCCCATCTCAAACGCCGTGACTTGTGGATCGACTGGGGCATCGTCGTGCTCGTCTGCCTGCACTGGTTCAACCCGCTGGCCTGGCTGGCGGCCTGGCGATTCCGCACCGAGCGCGAGATCTTGCGTGACGCCATGGTGCTCGACCATAGCCGAGAGCAGGAACGGGAAGCATACGGCCGGACGCTCGTGGACCTGATCGAAACCCTGGCCCGCCCGGCGGCGCGAATGGGAGCCGTTGGCATGCTGGCCGAACGCGCGGATTTGCGAAGGAGACTGACCATGATTCTCTCTGGCAATCGGCGGTCGTTTCTGCGGACGGTGCTCGGCGGCGTGCTGCTGATCGGCCTGTCGCTGACGGCTTTCACGCGGGCGGAGGATGCCAGGCCTGCGCCCGTCACCCGGCCGGGGGCTGCCACTCCGGGGACACCGGCCAGGGCCGAGGACCCGAAGACTCGATTGCTCGAAGAACAACTCGAGGGCAGGCGATTGCAGGAGGTGCGCTTCGACGGTATCGCGCTCGCCGACGTGATCGACTTTCTTCGCGATGTCAGCGGGGCCAATATCACTGTGGACTGGAAGACGATTGAGGCGGCCGGTATCAAAAAGACGGCGCCGGTCAGTGTTCGTATGCGCAATATTAAATTCGGGAGGGCGTTGAGCACTATTCTCGCGGATGTCGGCAACGGCGAGGTTAAGCTGGCCTACACCATCGACGACGGTGTCATCCTTATCTCAACGGCCGCCGAGATCGCCGATAAAGACCGGCGCATCTGTGTCTACGACGTCCGCGACCTGCTCGTCGATTTATCGAAACCTGTGGCCGTCGGAGCGGGGGAAGCAGCCATCGAGAACGATACCAAACCGATCAAGTACAACGAGCGGCAGGTGCAGGACATCACCAACCTGATCAAGGAGACCGTTGATCGCGAATCGTGGGATGACAACGGTGGCAAGGTTGGCCAACTCAAGTTCCTCAGTGGCCAGTTCATTGTCACGCAGACGCGCGAAAACCACGCCCAGATCGCAGCCCTGCTCAATAAGCTGCGGGAATCGAGGTCGATCCAGGTTTCCGTCGAGATGCGCATCATGCAGGTTCGTCGCGCTGTGCTGCTGGATGCCGGTATAGATGCCGACGCACTCTTGGGTCAGGCGGGCGGCGCGAAAGCGGACGGCAAAGTGAAGGCGCCAACCACCCGGCCGGGTCCGATCCTCGACGAGCTACAGCTCAAGGTTCTTCTTGGCGCGGTTCAACGCGACAAGGGCTCCACGGTTCTCACGG
>JANYKD010000294.1 GCA_025361735.1 Phycisphaerales bacterium | reverse complement strand
GTACTCTGAGCAGGGCCGAACCCGCAACCCTCCTCAATGCTCATCCGCGTCGCTCTCCATCGTTTCTTTCCACATTTCCAGATTCTCGAGATACACACCCGTCCCGCGCACAACGCAGGTCAGCGGGTCGTCGGCCAGTTTCACCGTCAGTCCCGTCGCATTGGACAACACCAGCGTCAGCCCGCGAAGCTGCGACGAGCCGCCGGCCATCGTGATGCCGTTGTCAACCAGGTCGGCCGACAACTCCGCCGGCGCCTTCTCCAGCGTCTGCGTGACCGCTTCGATAATCTGCCTCACCGGGTCCTGCAGCGCCTCGCGTATTTCACCCGCGGTGATCGTCGTCTTTCGCGGCAATCCCGAGATCATATCCCGGCCGCGAACTTCCATCGTCGGCTCGCTTTCGGCGAACGGGGCGGCCGAGCCAACCTGTATCTTGATCTTCTCAGCCATCGAATCGCCAATGGCCATGTTGTAATTGCGTTTGAGGTGCCCAACGATTGCCGCGTCAAAGTCGTCGCCCGCAACCCGCACCGAGCGGCTCTGCGAAATACCCGCCAGCGAGATGATCGCGATCTCCGTCGTTCCACCGCCGACGTCGACGATCATGGAAGCCGTCGGCTCGCTCACCGGCAAACCCGCACCAATCGCCGCCGCCATCGGCTCGCCCAGCAGATACACGCGCCGCGCCCCGGCCCGCTCGGCCGAATCAAACACCGCGCGCTTCTCGACGCCCGTGATCCCCGACGGCACCGCGATGACCACGCGCGGCCCGACAAAATGCTTGCGCCCCTGCACGCGGCGAATGAAGTACGAAAGCATCGCCTCGGTGATCTCGAAATCGGAAATGACGCCGTTCTTGAGCGGCCGGATCGCCTCGATGTTCTCGGGTGTGTGCCCGATCATCTCCTTGGCGACCAGGCCGACGGCATCGCCGTTCCGCAGCACCCGGTTGGTCCCTTTGGCGACGGCGACGACGGAAGGTTCGTTGAGAACGATGCCGCGATCCTTGACATAGACCAGGGTATTGCATGTGCCCAGGTCGATGCCCATATCCAGGCTGAATGCCCCCATAAGCGAGTCGAAGATCACGAGCAGCTCCTTCCGGCGACGAGACAGGAAATACGCGGACTGTGCAGGAGCGGGAATTGGCCGGTATCCCCAGGCCAAGACCGCAGAAGGGGGGGGAATGGACAACCCGCTCCATCGGGTCCGATCCCGACTCAGCCAACGGCCCATCTCACGATGACGACCGATAACCATTTCGAGACGAGCGTAAAATACCTTTTCCCGCGCAGGGAAGCAAATAGGAACGAGCGGAATTCCCCGAGTCAATACGGAAACCTCTCATCCATCTCCGACTTCGCCAGTTCCACCAGGAATCCGCCGATCCGCTGCTCCAGCACCTGCATGATCGCCCGGCCCTTCTCGGCCGACGATTTACCCGGATCGCCCACCCCCGTGTCATCAGTCAACAAATGCCACGGCCGAGTCATACTGATCCACCCCTTGCGGACCGCCTCGAACCGCACGGACCTCGCCGCCCCGCTGCCGGGAATCGGCTTATCGAGATACTGTGGAAAGAACGCCATGCCCAGGCTCGTCTCCAGTTCGTCCGCATGCTCGCCTGGATTCTCGCAAATCTTGCTAATCTCGTCAGATGCCATGCGGAACCAGTCACATAGACAGAGAAATACCTTAGTTCGATTGTGCAATTCTCACATAAACGGCTTGAGTTCGTTGCCTCCGTGTCCGTTGAGCAGCATCAGCTTGCGTATCCCCGCAGCTTCCAGCGATTCGCACACATCGCCGAGGATCTTAAGCAGCGTCGTGGGCATCACGCTGATGGCATGTCCCGCCGGCACCTTCAGGTGATTCGTGTTGACCCCGAAGGGGATCGCCGGAAGCAGCAGCACGCGCGCGCCCCGGTCCCAGGCAAACCAGCACGCCCGCCGGCCGATCTCGTCCACCTGGTAGACGTCCGTCCCGTACGGCATGTGCAGATTGTGCGGCTCGGTGGCGCCGAACGGCAGCACGGCCGCCTCCCACTGGGTCTGGCGAATCGTGGCGTAGGTCTGCTCGCTAAGTACGAAAGGCTGCATATCGCATCCCGTCATCTGCTCCGGGGCTGCTTCTTTGTGGAGACGACCATCTCCGCGGGATCCAACCGAAAGCAGCAGCCGGAATCCACGGACGAATGTAACGGAGAATTTGCCCGACAGCCATGACGCTCCACGACATCCAGGACATCTCCAGGACATGCAACCCGCCAACGTGTTGCACTAACCCGGCCAGCAGTGTACGCTTTGCGTTCATGGGGTCGGTGGATGTGAGATTCTCCTGGGATGATCTGCTGGTCACCATTGCCGACCAGCGCGTGATCCCCATCGTCGGGCGGGATGTCCTCTGCATCGATACCAACGGCAGCGAACCCGTGCTGCTCGACCAGCGCCTCGCCGAAACCCTGGCCCGGCTTCTCGGCCTGCCGGGCGTGCCGCCCGGACAGGATCCCGTCGATTCCGTGGTTCGCGAATATCTGCGCGGTGGCGGCGACCGCTCGACCGTCTACTCCCGCATGCGCTCGGCCGCCAAGGAAGTCCCGCCTGTCATCCCCGAGCCGCTGCGACAGCTCGCGCGCATCACCGACTTCAAGCTCTTCCTCTCCACCACCACCGATACGCTGCTCGAACAGGCCATCAACCTCGAACGATTCGGCGGCACCCCCGGCGTGCAAAGCTTCAAATACTCGCCGAACAATGCCCAGGATCTGCCCTGCGATTTCGACCAGCTGACCCGCCCCACCGTCTATCACCTCCTGGGCAAAGTCTCCGCCGTTCCCGACTACGTCGTCACCGAGGAAGACCGCCTCGAATTTCTGCATGCCCTGCAATCCGTCGACAAACGGCCCAAGCTTCTCTTTGATGCCCTCAAGGGCAATCATCTGCTGCTCATCGGCACGCGCTTCCCCGACTGGCTCACGCGTTTCTTCCTGCGCCTGGCCAAGGGAGACCGGCTCTACCTCGATCGCGCCTGCGCCGAAACGCTCGTCAGCAGGGAGGGCGACCGGGACTCCAACCTGAAAGATTTCCTGCGGACTTACAGCCGGCCCACGCGAATCTTCGCCGAAAGCGGCCCGATCGAGTTCGTCGCCGAGCTCTCGCGACGCTATCAGGAACAACAAGCCGACGCCCCGACGCCCGCCTCGGCCGATTCCGTGGCGCCGGATGAGATGCCCGAGGGTGCCGTCTTCCTCAGCTACGCCCACGAAGACCGCCCGGCCGTCCAGGCAATCCACGATGCCCTGCAGCGAGCCGGCGTGGATGTGTGGTTCGACGTCCGCAACCTTCAGGGCGGCGACAGGTGGGAATCCACGATCAAACAGCGCATCCACGACTGTTCCCTGTTCCTGCCGGTCATCTCCAGCCACACGGAAGCCCGCCTCGAAGGCGTGTTCCGCGAAGAGTGGAACCTGGCGCTGCGGCGGACCCAGGGAATGCATGATTCCCTCACATTCATCATTCCAATCGCCATCAATCACATCGATACTTCAAAGCCGCGTGTGCCCGATCAATTGAAGGCACTGCACTGGATCCAGCTCAATCCGGCCGCCGTTGACCCGGCATTCGTGCAAACCATCGTGCAGCGCGTGCGCGAGTGGCGGAAGGCGCGATTGCGTGAGTAACCTATGACCGATGCGCCCGACAACCTCACCGCCCCGCTCGTGACACCCGAGCGACCCTGGCCGGGTCTGGCGGCGTTTGACGAGTCGAGCACCGGATATTTCTTCGGCCGCGACGCCGACGGTGACAATCTGCGCCGCCTGGTCAAGCGCGAGACGCTGAGCGTCCTGTTCGGCCAGTCAGGCCTGGGCAAAACCTCGCTGTTGCAGGCCTGGTTGTTCCCACACCTGCGCCGCGAGGACTGCCTGCCCGTGCTCGTGCGGCTCGTGCATGCCGACGACGCTCCACCCTTGACCGGCCAATTCATGTCCGCCGTGGCGGCCGAGATCGCCAGCGGCAACGTCGACGCACCGGTTCCACGGCCCGGGCAAACCTTATGGGAATATTTCCACGACAAACACGCCGATTTCTGGAGCAGCCGACAGCGCCTGCTGACGCCCGTCATCGTGCTCGATCAGTTCGAGGAATTGTTCACGCTCGGCCGGGCCTCCGACGCCGCCCGCCAGCGCGGCCAGGCGTTCGTAACCGAACTCGCCGATCTCATCGAGAACCGCCCGCCCGAATCGCTCAAAGCCCGCCTCGAAAGCGGTGACGCCCAGGCCGCCGACTACAACTTCGATCCCGCCGCTTTTCGCATTGTCATCACCCTGCGTGCGGATTTCCTCTCTGAACTCGAGACCCTCAGCGGCCTGATCCCCTCGCTTCAGCACAATCGCATGCTCCTCTCGCCGCTGAACGGCATGCAGGCATGCGAAGCCGTGACCAGGCCCGGCGCGGCACTGATCGATCCAGATGTCGCGCTGCGCATCGTTCAATTCGTCGCCGGCTCGGCCGCGCAAACGGTGACGGACGAGCAGCTTGCGGCAATGCGCGTCGAGCCCGCGCTGCTGAGCATCATCTGCCGCGAACTCAACGAGCGGCGGCTCGCTCGCAACCTGCCGAAAATCACCGCCGACCTCGTCGCCGGCGACCGGGCGGAAATTCTCAGCGATTTCTACGAGCGCAGCCTGGCGGGCACCTCCGCCGAAGTGCGACTCTGGGTGGAAAATCAACTTCTGACCGTTTCCGGCTACCGCAATTCTCAGGATCTCGATGATGCGCTGGCCAAAGTCGGCCGTACCGATCTCGACGCACTGGTCTCGCGCCGGCTGCTGCGCATCGACGACCGCTTCGGAACCCAGCGTGTGGAGCTGACTCACGACGTGCTGGCCGCCCCGGTTCGCGCCAGCCGCGATGAACGACAGCAGCGCGAGGAATTGGCGCGAGCCGCCGAACGTGAACGGGCAACCCGCCTCGAACTTCGCGTCGCCCGGCGACGGATGTCGCTGGTGATGGTGCTCGTCCTCTTCCTTCTGGCCTTCGCGATCTTCAGCCACCGGCAGTGGCGCAAGGCCACCGCTGCCGAAGCCGAGGCCGAACGCCAGACCCGGCTGGCGGAAAGATCCTTGCGCACGGCCGAGGATCAACTGGTCACCAGCCTGAGTTATGAGGGTAGTTACCTTGTCTTGACACACCGGTCGACCGAGGCTCGTCAGGTTCTGCGCGAGGGAATGAAGCTCCTGCCCAAGGCGTCTGTCTCGCCGCTTTGGATCACCGCACCACTGCTCGACATTCATGTTCGATTTGGAACGCCCGCGAGCGATGTTGCCGCGTTCAGCGGACATACCGGCCGCGTAACGAGCGTCGCCGTTTCGCCAGATGGCAGCCAGATCCTCTCGGGAAGTTCCGATACGCTTCTGAAACTCTGGGATGTCGCTACAGGCAGGGAAATCCGGACTTTCAAAGGGCACAAGGCCCTGGTGACCAGCGTGGCATTTTCCCCGGACGGCCGCCTCGCTCTTTCGGGAAGTGACGACACGACTCTCATCCTCTGGGATGTCAACACGGCCAAGCAGATCAAGTCCTTCGTTGGACATACCAAACGTGCCAGAGCGGTGTTCTCGCCGGGCGGCCACCTGGCTTTGTCGGGAAGCGATGACAAGACACTAAAGCTCTGGGATATCGGAGCGGGGAGAGAGATTCTGACCTTCAAGGGACCCGGCCACACCGACAAGGTCGAATGCGTTGCCATTTCCCCCGATGGCCGACTTGCTCTTTCCGGAAGCAGCGACAAGACCATCAAGCTCTGGGATCTGGCCGCCGGCACGGAGATTCGCACCATCACCGGACACACAGGCCCGGTCAGGAGCGTTGCCTTTTCGCCCGGCGGCCACAGGATCTTGTCGGGAGGCGACGACTGCACCCTCACGCTCTGGGACGTGGCAACAGGCAATCGTGTCGTGCAATTCCAAGGCGAGTCCCTCGCGGTGCCGGGACACGCCGAATTGGTTCTGGCACACTCCGATCAGGTGTGGGGCGTTGCCTTCGCGCCCGACAGCCGCACGGTGCTTTCGGGAAGCGATGACAAGACTCTCAAGCTCTGGGATGTCGCAACCGGCAAGGAAATTCGCACCTTCGCGGGACATACCGACTGGGTCACACGTGTCGCCTTCTCCCCTGACGGCCTGACGGCCTTTTCGGCAAGTGTGGACAAAACCCTCAAGCAGTGGGACGTCGCGACCGACGCGGAGGTTCGCACTTTCACCGGACATGGAGATGAGGTGCGCCGCGTTGCCGTTTCCCCCGACGGCCGCACCGCATTGGCCACGGGCAAGGACAAGACCCTGCGGCTCATCGACGTGGCAACGATGAAGGAAATCCGTTGCCTCACCGGCCACCAAGACGCTTTGATCGGCGTCTCCTTCGCGCCTGACGGCCGAACCGCGATCTCCTCCGGCGAAGACAGCACACTGCGACTCTGGGATCTTGCAGCCGGAAATGAACTGTATCCGCCGTTTCACGGACACACGGGATGGGTGTGGAGTGTCGCCTTCCTGCCGGATGGGCATACGGTCCTATCCGGCGGCGAGGACAAGGCCATGAAGCAGTGGGATGTGACCACCCACAAAGAAATCCGAACCTTCTCCCCCGCGCACGCCGGCCACATTTACTGCATCGCGGTCTCGCCGGATGGCCGCCGCGCCCTCTCGGCAAGCCAGGACAAGACGGTAAGGCTTTGGGACCTGGAGACCGGCCAGGTGATCCGCGAGCTGACCGGACATACCAGTTGGGTAATCAGCGTCGCCTTTTCCCCGGACGGCTATTCAGCGCTCTCCGGCGGCGCGGATAAGACCATGAAGCTCTGGGATCTGGCGACCGGCCAGGACATTCGCACCTTCGCCGGGCACACGGCGTCCGTGCTGGGGGTCGCCTTCTCGCCCGATGGCCGCACGGCCCTCTCGGCCAGCTATGACAGCACCGTCAAGCTTTGGGATCTCGCCAGTGGCAAGGAGTTTCAGACATTCACAAGACACACCGATTGGGTGAGGAACGCCGTCTTCACGCCCGATGGATCCGCCGCACTTTCCGCCAGCAACGACAAGACCGTCAAACTCTGGGATTTCTCCCGCCCCGTCCGGCACGTTGAATTCGAGGCCAAACTCCCCGCCGCCCGCGCCGTACTCGCAAAGAACCCCGAAGATGCCGCGTCGCTCGGCATCCTCGGCCGCTGGTACGCGTTCCGGGGCGATGACGAACTGGCCATCCTGTTCCTCGAACACACCCGCAAAGCCGGCGGCCAGATCTCACCGCTCATGCTCGGCCAATGCTATTGGAACCTGTCCCGTTATCCGGAGGCCGTGACGCAGTATCAGGAGGCACTGGCCCGGAAAGAGACGCCGGAGCCATACCTGAGCCTCTGCATCGACGCCCTGAAACGCGGCGCCCCGGCCCCCACCTCGCGCCCCGCGGCCACAGACGTTCCCTCCGACAGCCGATAGGCGTACCCATCATCTGTAGCCGCGATCGTCGATCACGGTTCCCCATTGCCCTCCCATCTCTCTACAGGCCCCATCCCTACGCCTCCGGCAGCGGATGCTGCTCCAAAACCGCGACCACCCCGAGAATCAGAAACGTCTGCCCGAATAGAACAAATGCCGCGAACGCCGTGTCCACATGCGGCAGCACGATCGCCGCCGAACTCGTGGCCGCCGTCATCAGGTAGATGCACAACACCGCCATCCGCCGCGACATGCCCCGCCGCACCAATCGGTGCGAGAGATGATTCGTGTCGCCCACAAATGGACTCTTCCCATTGCGGATCCGGATGATCGACACCACGATCAAGTCGTACAGCGGAATCGCCAGCACGATCACCGGCACAAACACCGCGTACCACCCCGCCCCCAGGCTCTTGCCCGGCAGCAGGTAAGTCGTGCGAATCGTCAGCACGCCCAGCAGCAGGCCGATCAGCGTGCTGCCCGAATCTCCCATGAAGATCGAGGCCGGGCTGAAGTTGAAACACAGAAACCCCAGCAGCGCCCCCAGCAGCATCGCCAGCATCGCGGCCACAAACCACTGCCCGATCAGCAGCGCCGCAATCAGAAACGCCGTCGACGCCACCGCCGCAATCCCCGCCGACAGCCCGTCCATGTTGTCCAGGAAGTTAAACGCGTTGGTGATCGCCGTGATCCATAGAACCGTCAGAACGATCGACGCCAGTTTGCCCAGTGCATATCGATCGAAGAACGTCAGCGCCCGAATATCCGCCCACACCACCAGCGTCGTGATGATCGCAAGTTGCGCGATCAGCTTGGACATCGGCCCCATGGCCCGCCAGTCATCGACCAGCCCCAGCACATGAATCGCGAGCATCGCCCCCACCAGTTTCAGCGCCAGCGGTGTCTGAAAACGCATGCCATCCCAGTACGTCGCCACGGACTGCAGATCGGACGATTTGGCCGGCGTGTACGCGTGAACGACCACCAGCGCCGCCAGCACCGGCAGCACCACCGCCAGAAAGATGGCAATTCCCCCACCGAGTGGCTTGGGCGTGTGATGGATCTTGCGATGCCCGGGCTTGTCCACAAACCCAAACCGCGGCGCCACCCGCTTCACAATCAGCGTCAGCACAAACGAGAGTCCAAACGAAAGCAATATCAGCGGGGGAATAAGCAACCGCATGACGGCAGGATACCGACAGCGAAGGCACGCGGGAAGGAGTGTCGCCGCAGGTGTCGCCGCGGGAAAGAGGGTCCGCGATCGTTGCTTCCGGCCTCAGTCGCTGTCTTCGCCGCGGAGCGGCGGCGGTCAATAGCCAGGGACGCAAGTCCCTGGACCTACGATTCGCGATGTTCACCAGCCGCGGAGCGGCGAAAGTAGTTTCGAGGACAGTTGGCGCCGAAAGCTGCTGTCGCCCCGGACGGGGCGTTGGCTTGGGCTTCGCCCGCTCCCAAAGGCGACCGAGGACGGCCGCGCTCCCAGGAACCACGAATCAGCATCACTCCTTGACGCCCGCCCTCCCCCCTACTGTAATATGCCCGCAACTTCCTCTCTCAGGAGTCTGTTTATGAAGCGAATCGCAGCGTTGGCGTTCCTCGGGCTTCTGGCCGTTTCCGGGCTCTCCTGTCAGAAAGACTGCGAGTGCGAGAAGAAGAAACTGGCCGCCAAACTGGCACTGGCCAACTCACAGACCACCTCCATGAATATTCGCAAAGTTGACTTCGGGACCACCAAATCCGGGCAAGCGGTACACCTTTACGTCCTGACCAACCACAACGGCATGGTCGCCAAGGTCATGACCTGGGGCGCCATCCTCACCGAACTCCAGGTGCCCGACCGCGCCGGCAAGCCCGGCAATGTCGTCCTCGGCTTCGACAACTTCGCCCGCTACGAGGCCGGCCACCCCTTCTTCGGCGCCATCGCCGGCCGCTTCGCCAACCGCATCGCCAACGGCAAGTACTCCATCGACGGCAAGGAATATTCCGCCTTCATCAACAACGGCCCCAACTCCCTGCACGGTGGAAAGGAAGGTTTCGACAAGAAGATCTGGGCCGCCGAAACCAAACAGACCCCTGAAGGCGCCGCCCTCGTCCTCAAGTACACCAGCCCCGACGGCGAAGAAGGCTACCCCGGCACCCTGCAAACCACCGTCACCTATACCCTGACCGAGAAGAACGAGCTCAAGATTGACTACCTCGCCACCACCGATAAGCCCACGATCCTCAATCTCACGAATCACTCCTACTTCAACCTCGCCGGCCCGGGCACAGGCGACATGTTGAACCACACCATGATGATCGACGCCGACAAGTACACGCCCGTCGATGCCGGCCTGATCCCCACCGGCGAACTCGCCCCCGTCGCCGGCACGCCCCTCGATTTCCGCACCCCCAAGACCATCGGCCAGGACATCGCCAAGATCACCATCGGCGGCTACGACCACAACTACGTGCTCAACAAGCCCGCCCTCGGCGAGCTCACCCTCGCCGCCAAGACCAGCGAACCGACCACCGGCCGCGTCATGGAAGTCTGGACCACCGAACCCGGCGTCCAGCTCTACTCCGCCATCCACCTCGACGGCAAGACCGTCGGCATCGGCGGCGCCTACCCCAAATACGGCGGCTTCTGCCTCGAAACCCAACACTACCCCGACGCCATCCACCACCCCAATTTCCCCACCACCATCCTCCGCCCCGGCCAGACATTCGTCAGCCAGACCATTTTCCGTTTCTCGATAATGAAGTAACACACACGCCACAGTTCGCGTGATTCATGGGTGGCATGCTACGCCGCAAACTGTCT
>JANYKD010000244.1 GCA_025361735.1 Phycisphaerales bacterium | reverse complement strand
GCCGCCGGTGGCAAGACCATGGTGCTTGGCGTCGCCGATCCGGCCAATAACAGATCCTCGGTTCCGGGCACCCTGACCATCGGGTCAGCGGGCGTTCTGGATATTTCGGACGGTTTGGTGGCGATACAAACGGCCCAGGATTTCGGGCCGGTAAAGAATGCGGTGATGACTCAGGTCCAGACGGACATCACCGCAGCCAACAACCCCAGCGGCGGCGGATTCTGGGATGGCCAGCGCGGCCTCTGGAGCTCGGCCGCGGTCAACGACCCGGTTGCCCACGGCATCGGCTATGCAGACAACTTCAATCAGTTGTACCTGACTTGGGGTCCTGACAACGAGCCGGTCACGGACAGCTCGGTCATGGTGAGGTATACCCTGCTGGGTGACGCGAACCTGGACGGCAAGGTGGACGTGGCCGACCTGTCGGTGGTGTTGCCGAACTTCGGCATGACCAGTGGCGCGACTTGGGAGATGGGCGACTTCAACTACGACGGTCGCGTTGACGTGGCCGACTTGTCGGTGATGTTGCCCAACTATGGCCAGTCAATGCCGTTCTTGGCCCCCGGGCTCGCGGCGCCTGCGAACATTGTGGCGGCCGACGGCCCGCACGGCGAAACCGTGAACGTCGTCCCCGAGCCGGGTGCTCTGACCCTACTCGGCCTCGGTGTCCTTGGCCTCATCCGACGTCGTCGGCAGGCTCGGTAAGCGCGGGCAAATTTCTATCCAAGTCCCTGACTCCCGGGGCCGCCTGTACAGGCGGCCCCGGTTTTGTGACAGGACCCGCGAAGGATCATGTCCGGATTCCGGATGCCACGGCCTGTCTACTGCAAGCCGTGTCAGCGCGACTGCGAAGCGCGGCTTGCAGTAGACAAGCCGGCACGCGCAAAGGGAAGCTCGACAGTGGTTTCATTGCCGATCGTTAGCCGACTTCGGCAGCGAATCGGAGCGAGCCGGCAGAGGCTGTTGGAATCTGTGAGCGGGAACACCGACCGCGCTTGTTTAATGTGACACGACCCGTGCTTCCCAGCCCACGGGCTGAGTCCAGGCCTGGCACTTCTGGCCTTCCCAGACGGGGCGGCGAACGGATTTGTCGGAAGTCACCACCGCGCGGACGTACAACTCCCGGCCAGTCAGGTGATAGATCGCCTTCAGGCCTTCCACGCTGGCCAGAGTGATGCCGATATCGCCGGGCGGGGCATCGGCGAGTGTGCCGATGAAGCTGGTCGTGAACTGGGCGCGGCCATCGGGCTCGATGTCGACGGTCAGCGTCCGGGCGGCGGGGTCGTATTTCACATTCGCCAGTTCGACGCCCGTCGAGGCGTAGAAATCACCAGTTTCCATGGCGGCAATCAGCGAGGCGGCTGACAGGTCTTTGGCATGTATGCTGACCCAGCCCCGGCCGGGCATGGCTCGGGTCATGCCACTGACTTGGTAGTTATGGCTGTCGTCGGTTGCCATGCCCATGAGTGGCCGGGCGTGAAAGGCGGCGATTCGCAGCGTGTTGGCAATGTCCCACATCTTCTCCACGGGCGGGTGATCCTTGTCACCCTGCTGGTGAACCAGCGGGTGGCCGTTGAAGATCTCGAAGAAATGTTCCTCGACGACCTCGGCCATTTCCTCGGCGGTGATGCCCCATTCAAAGTTGGGATGGGCCAGATGCGGCAGGACCGGCCGGCCCAGGCGCTCGCCCTGTTCCTTCACGGCGCGGAGATTGTCGGTAATCACTTCGACAACGCTCTCGCCGCCTTGGGGCTTGATGACCTCGGCGACGTTCGTTGCGATCATGTGGATGGGCTTCTTCTCGAAATGATCGCTGATTTCCTCGCTGGGAATGAGCAGGAACTCACCCGGCCGCTCGAAGAGCGGGCGATACTCCGTGAACGGCGTGAGGCGGATTTCCTGCGTTCCGGCAGCGCGATCGCCCCGCACCTGGGCGCTGGCGGCGAAGTCTTTCAAGTAGCTGTCGGCGGCCCGGCCGGAGCCTTTGCGGTAGACGTCGCCGTACTTGACCCACTTCTCGCCCTGCTGGTCGGTGTTGTGATCGGAGATGGCGAGGAACTGATAGCCGTGATCGCGATACCAGGTCACAATCCGCTCGGGGAAGTCATCGCCGTCGGACCAGAGGGAATGCGTGTGGAGATTGCCCTTGAACCAGCCGGCCCTGACTTTCGCCACTTCGTCGTCGGACGCGCAGCCGCCAATAAGAAAGGACAGGGCAGCCACGACGACGGCAAATCGGAAATGCATCATGCGGAGACTCCAGAGGCAATACCATCGAGCAACAGGGTATGTTTTGGCGGCGTGGCAATTCTCGGGCAGTAGCTCACGCGCTCGTGGGTCGTTGGCATGATCGCGGGAGTTTGTCAATAGCGCTTTGTGTCCGATGACACTGAGACGTTCAGATTCGTCTGGATGGTAACCGTCACGCGGTAATCGCCGCCGGCCTCGAAATAGCCTTGCTCGCCCGCATCCACATGCTGGCTTCCCGCGTCGAACACGAGGCGCATTCCCGACTCGCCACGGGCACGGACGGATAGCTTGTGTTCCGCACCGGCCGCGATACTATCGATGCGCTCGGAGAAGCCCGAACCCGACGCGACGACGTTCGTGAGTGTCGCGGACGAGCGATTGGTCACGGTAACAACGGTAACGCCCGACGGGCGCGAACAACCAGCCAGGACAAGTGCGGCGGCCAGAATGATGACGCGAGGCATGTGCATGGCGTGTGGATTATCTTGCTGGTGCGGTAGTTCCGCAACAGGATGGGACAACAGGATGCGGCGACAGTGCCGGGCGACGACAGGGGATCGGAGTACCGACAGCATCGGCGAGACGCCGATGCCACGAGATTCTGGTGGCCACAGGCGTTGCCAGCGGTCACACGCAACGCTCGTGGCGCGGAAGCGCGGCGGGGCAATTTGTTCGGGAGCGCATGGAGTAGCACAGGCGTCTCGCCTGTGTCAAAGTGCTCGGACACAGCCGAGACGGCTGTGCTACGTTCGTCGGCCTTGGCGTTCTCCCGAAGAAATTGCCACGCCGGAAGCGCGGCTGCGGCTGTGCGGGATTCACTTGGCCTCACTGAGCCGCTATCTTGTGGCGCTCATTCGGCGGTGTTCGCTATTCACACGCCACGCCTTCTACTGCGGAGTCCTCATGCATCAATTGCTCGCGGCACTCGTCTGCTCTTTTACCTTTTTCCTTCTTCCTTTTTCCTTCGCTTTCGGCGAGCCTCACATCATCCAGATCGTGGACGAAGCCACCGGGCGGGGCGTGCCGCTGGTGGAACTGCATACGACCAGCAACGTGCGGGCGATCACCGACAGTGCGGGGATCGTTGCCTGGGATGAGCCCGGGCTCATGGACCGCAAGGTGTACTTCAAGATCTTCAGCAGCGGCTATGAGTACCCGGCCGATGGGTTTGGCTATCGGGGAAGCGTCGTCCAGACCAAGCCGGGGCAGAAGACGGTGATTCGCCTCAAACGCCTCAACATCGCCGAGCGCCTGTACCGTATCACCGGGCAGGGGATTTACGCCGAGTCGGTCAAGGCGGGACTGAAGGCGCCGCTGAAGCAGCCGGTGCTCAACGGCGGGGTGATGGGGCAGGACACGGTGCAGACCATTGAGTACCAGAACAAGCTGTTCTGGTTCTGGGGCGACACGAACCGGCCGGAATATCCGCTGGGGAACTTCTCCACCAGCGGGGCAACGAGCGAACTTCCAGCAAAGGGCGGGCTCGATCCGGTCGTCGGCATCGACTTCACCTACTTCGTCGACCCGGCCGGGAATTCGCGGCCGATGGTCACCGGCCTGCCCAAGGGCGGCGTCATCTGGATCGACGCCTTGATGGTGTTGCCCGACGAACAGGGCCGGCCGCGGCTGCTGGCCCGGTTTGCCCGGCACAAGAGCCTGAACGAAGTCGCCCAGCGGGGATTGATCATCTGGGACGATGCCAAGAGCACGTTCGGGCCACTGGTGGATTTTCCGCTGGATCAGCCGCTTTACCCGGCCTCGCAGCCGTTCCGCCAACGCGATGGCGAGGTTGACTATCTCTACTTTCCGACACCTTACGCGACCGTCCGCGTGCGGGCGGATTTCAAGAGCGTGCAGGATCAGAAGGCGTATGAGGCGTGGACCTGCCTCACGCCGGGCTCGCGCTACGGCAAGGCGGCCGACGCGGCGCTCGATCGCGACGCGGCCGGGAAACTGGTGTGGGCGTGGGAAAAGGATACGTCGCCGGTTCGTGAGAAGGAGCAGAGGGACCTCATCAAAGCCGGCAAGCTGACCGAGGCCGAGAGCCCGTTTCAGTTGAAGGATGCGGCCGGGCGGCGCGTGTCGCTGCATGCGGGGACGATCGCGTACAACGCCTTCCGCAAGCGATGGATTCTCATCGGGCATGAGATGGGCGGGACGGCCTCGCTGCTCGGCGAATGCTGGTACACCGAGGCCGACCGGCCGGAAGGCCCGTTTCTGCACGGTGTGAAGATCGCGACGCACGAGAAATACACATTTTACAACGTTGTGCATCATCCGCAGTTTGATCAGGAGAACGGGCGGGTGGTTTATTTTGAGGGCACGTACACCAAGGAGTTCTCCGGCAATCCGGATGCGACGCCGCGGTATGACTACAACCAGATCATGTATCGCCTGGACTTGGGCGACCCGCGGTTGAAGGCGGCGCAGTGAGGTGAAGGGCGATTTGGCGATTGATCCGGCTTAGGAACGTGACCGGAGTAGCTTCCTGGTTTGTTGAATGGGTGGCATGCTACGCCGCAAACTGTCTTGGCCGAAAACAGTGATTTTGGCCGAACAATCGCATCATTATGCGATTTT
>JANYKD010000202.1 GCA_025361735.1 Phycisphaerales bacterium | reverse complement strand
GGATCGGCTCAAACCGCGCGACCGCCGTAGCTACGTCCCAGACGCCGAGGTGCCCTTTCTTGTCGCGCGACCAGACGGCCGCCGCGGCAAGATTATCGCCACACACGCATGAATCGACCAAAACGCCGGGCAGAGAAATGTGCGGTCCCGCATTCTTTCCGTTGGCAGTGGCTATGACTCGCAGGCGACTGACGTTTTGGTTGCGGGGGCCGTATGGCGCTTCGTGCCAGAAGCCAGCGACAGCAAGTCTACCATCGAGGCTGACGCGTGGCCTACTTCCCAAGCCCCAGCCGGATTCTTGAGCGATCACGAGATCATCGACCGGACGCTGCCACACGCGAATCAAGCCGTCATTCTGCGACGTCACCAGGTAACTGGAATCATGGGACCAGGCACAGCCTTCCACAATGGTCATGTGTCTCAACGGTTGTCCGAGCGGTCGGCCACTTGGAAGCGACCAGAGTCGGGCCGTCTGATCCCAGCTCACGGAAAGCAGCGTGGTACTGTCGGGGCTGAAGACGAACTTCGTGACCCTGTTCGTGTGGCCCAGATGCACCGGAGGCGATTTGGCATCCGCCGCGTACAACTCAGGGCCGGAATTGCCCCCCGAGGCAAACCAGTGGCCATCGGGTGAGGCCACCACATCTGGAGGGTATCGCGGTTTAGTTCGGATCGGGGTCGAAGCAGGCTTGCCAGTCGCCATGTCCCAGCGCGTGAGTTCGGAGTCGCCGCTGACCGTAACAAGAATCCGATCTTCGTCGAGTAGCGCGGGTGAGGAAGCCACGGTATGAGCGATGGGTGCGTACAAGGGATCCTTGCGATCCTGACTGCTGTCCACGGCGAATACCCGCACGCGTTTGTCGTGGCACGTCGTGACGAGACGATCTCCTTTCCGGTTGAACACGAGGTCCGTCACCACCTGCGGGTGGTTCCAAACCGCGGGGAGAAACGCTTGCTCCCTGATATCCCAAACCCGCGCAATGTGGCTGGCGATGGCCAGGAAGTGCCCGTCTGGGCTGAAGGCCAATTGTCCCCGGTGCGGTATTCTCGCAATAAACTCGCCGTTGGATACCTTTCGGATTTGCGTCTCGGTGGGGAAACCCAACGCGACCGAGGCACCGTCGGGGCTAAATTGTGCTGAACTGACGCCAGTCAGCATTTCGGCCCAGAGGAGTCGTTTGCCGTCCTTCCAGGACCAGAAGACCACTTCGGTCTCGCCGAAGCGAAGCAGCAGGATATCCCCCCGCGGTTGAAATACTAACTGGGAAGGGTTGCCCCTCATCGTCGCGACGGGCAATGTTGCTTGTCGCATCCAGTTGCGGGCGCGCAACTGATTCAATTCCTGACGCCGAGAATCCTGGGCGGTCACAGATTGATCTGCGGCCGCAGTAAACCACAGAGTGGCCTCGGCCGACAAACGCTCGCCGGCGAGCAATCCACGCGAGGTGTACATGTCGGCCAGCGTGACATCGGCTCGATTCTTTTCCATTTCCGCGCGCTGCCGTTGCGATGACTCCGCCTGCCGGGAAAGTTCCGCCTCGTGCCGTTGCTCATTGGCGGCAGCCTCCTGCCGTTTCGCTTCCTGCCGCAACTTGAACGCCCAGATCGTCAGCGCCACGGCGAGGCACAGGCCCACGGCCAGGCCGCCGGCGAAGCGCTTGAACTGGCGTGCCACCTTGGCTTGCGTCTCGGCGTACTGCTGGGCGCGCTTGAGTTCGCGCTGCCGGGCGGCTTCACGTTCCTTATCCTCGTACTCGGCGGCCTCACGGCTTGTATCGAGGAATTCCATCGCCTCGTCGAATCCGCCGCCGTATTGGCCCGCCCAAGCGGAATTGGGCCCGCTGGCCTCCCGCCAGGAGCGCGCAATCTGCAGATCGGGATCGTGGTACAGACCCGCGCGTTTCTCCGCGTGCAGACCGGCCGTTTCGTGCAGTCGGCGGTAGATGCGCGCCGATTGGGCCTCTTCCTCTACCCAGCCCCGAAGCCGGCTCCACACTCGCATCAGGCTCTCGTGGGAGATGTCGATCACCGAGTGGTCCTCGAGCGCGGAGGACACCGGAGGCATCAGAAAAGTGACGCCCGGCACGCGATACGCCTCGATCACCTGATGGACGATGGGCTCTGCCACGGCGGCAATCGCCACCAACTGGCCGAGGCGAGTGGGCCGCCGGATGCCTCGTCCATCGGGGCCACGCTCGGTGAGCGCCTTGAAAATGTGTGCGGCCGCGGTGCGGTGCGCGTCGGACGGAAAGGCATCGAAAATTTCATCCGCGTGCCGCGAGAGGGCTGCGTGCATGCCGCCGGTCGCCTCGTAGTGCTCGAGGTCGAGGGGCACCACACCGTTGCCCTGGCTCCGCTTCCACAGATCCCACGTGCGCATGAGTGCATGTTGCAGCACCGGCAACTGATCCTGGTTGTCCTGCACATCGTTGAGCAACCGGAAGAGGAGGCGTGGCGCGATTTCGGTGCCGCGCACGCGGATCGGGCCTTCGATGGCTGCCTGGATCTGGTCCCGGGTCATCCGGGGGATGAGGAATTCCCCGTCGTTGACCGCCTCGGCCAACCCGAGGAACTGGGAACATTCTCCCAGAAAATCCGAGCGCATCGTCAGCACGACGTAAACGTTCTGCTCCGCTTGCTGCGTGGCGTGCATGAGCAGGTTCACGAACCCGATGGCTTCTTCCTGGCTCGTGGCACTGGCTCGGTTGAAGCGGAACAGTTCCTCGAATTGATCCACTACGAGCAGCAGCTTGGAGCCGGCGGCGGCCTTGGATTGGCGGACGGCTTCG
>JANYKD010000166.1 GCA_025361735.1 Phycisphaerales bacterium | reverse complement strand
ATCCGGCTCGGACGCAATCGCGTCGGACGTGCCGTGCGCGATGCCCCGCTTGATGCCGCCGCCGATCATCAGGGCGCTAAACACCTTCGGCCAATGATCGCGGCCATCGTCTTTATTGATCTTGGGCGTCCGGCCGAACTCGCTGTTGACCATGATGAGCGTGGAATCGAGCATCTTCCGCTCGTCGAGGTCGTTGATCAGGGCGGCCAGTGCCTTGTCGAACTGCGGCGCCTGCCCGCGGAAGCCTTCGGCGATTTTGTTGTGGTGATCCCAGCCGCCGTAGGTCAGGGAGACGAATCTCACTCCCGATTCCACCAGGCGCCTCGCCAGCAGCATCCGCATTCCGGCCGAGTTCCGCCCGTAACGGTCCTTGAGTGCTTCCGACTCGGCCGACAGGTTGAATGCCTCGCGGGCTTTTTGGGAACTGATCAGCGCGTAGGCTCGCTGGTAGAATGCGCCCATCGAGTCGAGGGCGTCGGATTTCTCGATGCTGCGGAAATGGTCGTCGACGGCCGCCAGCATGCTCTTGCGCTGGGCGAATCGCTGGTCATCCACGCCTTGGGGCAGGTTGAGGTCGCGCACGCTGAAACTGCCGCTGGTCGGATCGGCTCCGAGGCTGAAGGGGCCGTAGGCATTGGACAGGTAACCCGATCCGGCGTACGGATTTGGCTGCGAGGGAACGCAAACGTAGGGTGGCAGGTTGTTGCGCGGCCCGAATTCGTGCGAGACGATCGAACCCATGCTGGGGTAGGAGATGGCCGGGCTGGGCTTGTAGCCCGTAAACATCCAATGGGTGCCGCGTTCGTGAGCGGCTTCGCCATGCGTGAGCGAGCGAATGACGCACAGCTTGTCGGCGATCCCGGCCAGTTCTTTGAAATGCTCACCGAAAAGCACGCCGTCGAGTTTCGTCTTGATGGTTCCGAACGGTCCGCGGTATTCGACCGGCGCGTCCGGTTTGGGGTCAAAGGACTCATGCTGGGCAATTCCGCCGGGCAGGAAGATATGGATGACGCTCTTGGCTTTGCCCTCGACGGACGGCCGCCCGGAAATGGCTTCGGCGGCGCTGGCGCTGGAGAGGTTGAGGTAGTTGCCCAACGACAGGCCCAGGCCGCCGACCAGACCGACGAACATGAATTCCCTTCGGGATGAACGTGAAGGGCGAACGTGGTCGGGAGAGCCGCAGAAGCATCCGTCAAAGTCGGATCGCATGGTAAGGACTCCAATGAACTGTGTGGCACCGCGCCTGCCGTGTCGCGGACTGAGGATTGTAGGCATCGGTCATGTCATTACGCCAGCCGAAGAATATGGCTGAGTCCCTACGGCCATTCGCCCGGCTTTGAACCCGCCGAATCCCGATGGGAACCGCACGCATGACGTTCCCGTCGAGAGGGCGAAGGGCGGAGGTTTGAAGATCGTTCTGAAATCGGGGTACAAAACCGTCCGCTACGACATCGACATCCGTTAGACGCCCGTTTCAATGGCAAAACGGTATTGGTAGGCAACGCAAACGGACGAGGAGCCTAAATGATGAAGTGGTAGCGACTCAAAGTGAGAGGTGAATCGAGATGAAATGCTTATCGCTGTGTCTTATCCTGGGGCTGGCTTCGTGTGCGTATGCGGAGTTGGATGTGTGCGTGTCGGCGGACGCCGCCGCCGCCGGCGATGGCAGCCGCCAGAAGCCATACCAGACACTGGTGCAGGCACGCGACGCGATCCGCGCACTGCGAAAGGCGGGGGCGCTCAAGAGCGGCGAGGCGGTGACGGTCCATGTGGAACCGGGCGTCTATCCGCTGAATGCCTCCTTCGAATTGAGTGACGCAGACAGCGGTACGGCCGGCGCGCCGGTTGTCTACCGGGCCCGCACCAGCGGCACGGCGCGCATTCAGGGCGGCATCGGGTTGGAGCCTTCATCTTTCAAGCCCGTCACGGATGCGGCGGTGCTTTCACGCCTGGAAGCGGCCGCTCGGGCCAAAGTCCTGGTGTGCGATCTTTCGGCCAGGGTGCCGGCGGCATTTGCAGACTTCAAGACTGCTTTTCACGGAACGCCTGTGGCGCCCTGGCTTTATGTGAACCATCAACCCATGATGCTCGCTCGCTGGCCCAACGCGACGGCAGCCGATGCCGGGTGGGCGAGCTTTTCCAAGGCCGTGGACACGGGCCTGCCCAAGCCCGGGGCGGCTGACCCTGCCATGCAAAAATCCCATCCGGGTTCGTTCGTGTTCGACGATCCGCGGCCGGCACGCTGGAATCTGTCGGAGGGCGTGTGGCTGCTCGGCTACTGGACGCATGACTGGGCGGACGAAGTGATCCGCGTCGCCTCCTACGACAAAGACAAGACTGTCGTCGCGCTGGCGGCACCGCATTCCTATGGCATCAACGGCGGCACCTGGGGCGCGGCCAAACGCCGCTTCTTCGCCATGAACGCGCTGGAGGAACTCGATGCCCCGGGCGAGTGGTATCTGGACCGCTCGCGCAAGCTGCTCTACTTCTATCCCGAAGCGAATCCGGCCAAGTCCCAGATCGTCCTGGCGACCCTGACCCAGCCGCTGATCAAGATGAACGGGACGAAACATGTCAGGTTCGTGGGGCTGGGCTTCGAGTACAGCCACGGCGATGGCATCGTCGGCCAGAATGTCGAAGACGTCGAGATTGCCGGCTGCGTGGTGGCCAATCTGGCCGGAAGCGGCGTGTCGCTGCAGGGTTCGGCCAGTGCGGTGCGTTCCTGTGATGTATTCAACCTCGGCCGAGGCGGCATCTCCCTGAGCGGCGGCGATCGCAAGTTGCTGACGCCGGCGAAAAATCTCGCGGAGAACAACCACATTCACCACTTCGGCCTCTTCCAGCGCACCTACGCGCCGGGAATCGGCGTGAACGGCTGCGGGCAGATCGCCCGCCGCAATTGCATCCATGATGCGCCGCACAACGCGGTACTGTACGGCGGCAACGAACATCTGCTGGAACTCAACGAGGTCTATCGTGTCGTCATGGAAACCGGCGATGCCGGGGCGTTCTACACTGGCCGGGACTGGACCAGCCAGGGCAATGTCCTGCGGAACAACTATATCCACGACCTCGGCGGCGGCGACGCCAAACACGTGAACACCATGGGGATGTATTTCGACGATTGCGACTGTGGCGACACGATTGTGGGCAATGTGTTCTACCGTGCCGGCCGGGCGATCATGATCGGCGGCGGCCGGGACAACCCGGTGCTGAACAACCTGGTTATCGACTGTCCCATCGGCCTGCACATCGACTCGCGGGGCATGACCTGGAAACAGTGGAACGACCCCGCCGACAAGAGTTGGAGCCTGGAAGAAAAGGCCCAGCGGTTCAACTATACGCAGCCGCCCTGGAGTACGAAGTACCCGCGCCTGGCGACGATCATGAGCCAGGAGCCGCGCCAGCCCCTGGGCAACACGGTTCGCCGCAACGTGTTCGTCGATTGCACGCAGCAGGTCTGCGACTTCGATGGCAACGTGAGAAAACTACTCGATCAACTGGAGATCGCCGACAACCTCGCGGTGAACACCACCGCGGGCACCGGCAAGGCGAAGCCGGTTCAGTTCAAGGGCTTCACCAATCTCGCGGGCACGGCGGAGAAGCCCATCAGCCTGCGTTTTGATAGCGCCGCGGCCCAGAGCGTGTGGCCGCGCTGGCGCGCGTGGCTCAAGAAAGAGCTGCCGTCGTTCGAGGAGATCCCGTTTGAGAAGATCGGGCTTTACACGGATTCTTATCGACCCACACTGCCGCCCCGCTGAATGGCGGAACGTTTGCTCGCTGCTGGTGCCTTCGGTCATCCTGGGAGCAATTGTCGCAAACAATGAGGCCATCCAGCCGGTATATCCAAGCGCGATGAAACCTACTGGCTTCTCACTGGCCGTGCTTCTCTGTGTGTTCACCTGGGCACTTCACGCCGCCGACAAGCCGGCACTTGTGCCTGCGGGCCGTGATCCCGCGGTTGACTCCCGAACCGAGCCGCCCGTCATCATCACGAATCCGGGGCGGGAGTTCCAGGATAGCGCACGCCCCGGGGCGATGATCATCGGCATGGATCGTACTCCCAAGGGACGCATCTGGGGCTGCTGGACCGGGACGGGCGATAAGCCGGACGGCTATTTCCTGCTCGCCAGCAGCGACGACGGCGGCGAACATTGGTCCAAGCCGCAACTGGCCGTCGGTGCGCCCGATCCCACCGGCAAGCGCCAGCGCGGGGCGCTGGTCGGCAACCTCTGGACCGACCCGGTGGGCCGACTCTGGCTCTTCTTCGATCAAACCGTCATCGGCATTCCCGGCCCGATTGCCAACTGGTACACCCCAGGGCAAAGTACACGGGCTTGGACCACATGGGCTCGTCCGCGTCGGGGTTGTCGCAGCGGATGTAC
>JANYKD010000124.1 GCA_025361735.1 Phycisphaerales bacterium | reverse complement strand
GCACCGACCAGTGCCGACACCGACCCCCCGCCCGGCGTCGGCGTGCGAGCGGCCGTCGCCTGGAGGAACTCATCGATCCGCGTGGATGCATCATACATGTGTCAACCTTCCTTGTGGTCGCCGCTCTGGTTACTTGCCACGAGCATCGTGCTCGACGCCCTTGGGAGTCAGATCCACCGGCGGGAACATAGTATACGACCGCTCGCCCGACCGCACACCAATATCCTTCGGCGCGTTCGTTGTGATCGTGATCACGCACGAGGACAAGAGCCGACGGCTTACCATTTGTACCTCAGCCAATTTCACGTGTTTTATGCTATCGCCAAACTGCTCATGATACCCAAAGCTAAGGCCCAGCAGTTCGTCGACTGCCGCGGTGTCGGCCTGTGATTCGGCCGTTTCTTTCTCAAGCGCATCCGCCGTGACAATCAATTGCTTGCTCCGTTCAAACCAGTCCGGCACAAGATCCCGGTCGCTTCCCTGCAACCTGGCGATATTCAGCAGGATACCGTCCACGACACGATTGACGTTCTTCGGATCGCAACCCGCGTACACGACGAACGCGCCAGGCGTTTTGTCGCTGGCCCCAGGAAAGGCGTAGGCATTGACGTCGTACACCAGCCCCTCGCCGCGCAGCGTGTCGAACAGGTAGCCCGTCGGATAGCGATAGCCGCTGCACATTGTGTCGGCCACCGTCAGCGCCGGCAGATCGGCATCTCCCGCGAAACTTCCGCTGTCGAACATGAGAATGACACCAGCCTGCGGATTAGTGGTGGGATTGATCTTCACATCACGGACATTGATCGTTGGCGTGGCATACTGAGCATCACCCACCGTCTTGCCGGAGACAGACGGCGTCGCGACGCTGGATTGCTGTGCCTTCCCAAAGTATTTCTCCGCCAGCACCTTCCCCTGCTCGAGATCCACATTTCCAAAGATCGCCAGCACGCGTTTCGCCGGGGCAATCTTCTTCGCGTGCCATTCCGCGAGCTGGCCGGCCGTCAGCTTTTCCACGCTCTCCTTGCGTCCGGCGGGCATGAACTGATAGGGCGAATTCTTCGGGCCGAAATAGGTCTGCCGGGCGAACCGCATCGACTGGCCAAACCAGTCTGCATCCTGGCTCTCAATGGCCGCCGCCATGCGCTTGCGGAGCGGGTCCACTTCCTCGGCCGGGAATTTGGGATTGCGAAGGACGTCCACGAGCAGATCCAATCCGCGCGGGAAATCCGCAGGCATGCAGGTCAGGCGAATGTCCCACGAATTGTTGCCGCATCCGGCCTTGATCCCACCGCCGAGTTCGTCCATCAGCTTGGCGATATCCCTGGCCGATCGCGTCTTGGTACCGCGTGTAGACGCCTGCATTGTCAGATTGCCGATGCCATTGTTCGCTGCATCCTCGACGGTCACTCCGCCCAGGGCGTACAGGCTCATGCTCACGACCGGAGACGATGGCAGGCGTTTCAGCAGCACGATCGTGCCATCCTGCATCTCGTAACGGACGATCTTTGAACTCTCCGCCGGCCGCGTGGCAGCCGTTCCGATGGCCAAGCCGAGCAGCTTCTGCGCGCCGGCCAGACCCTCTTTCCCGACCGCCTCTTCCGGCACCAACGCGGTGGTCAGCAACCGGCTCGCATCAAGGTATTTCGCGGCCATGGCCTTGATTTGTTCAACGGTCACCTTGTCGATCGCATCGAGGTACGCCTGTGTAAAATGCGGATCACCGCTCGTCAGGTAATCCTGCGCCAGCGTCTCGCCGATATTCTCCGCCGTCTGCAACGACATCGCCTTTGACGACCGCATCTGCGCCTTCGCCCGGCGCAGGCGTTCCGCGTCAAACCCCTCCTTCTTGACCCGCTCGATCACCGCCAGCACCGCCTTGGTCGCGTCGGCGATCTTCGCCGTTTCCACCGACATGTCGATCTGGAATGTTCCCGACACATAATGCGGCGTGTCGTGCCCTGTCGAGATTTCGCTGACCATCCCCTTGTCGCGGATCTCCTCCACCAGGATCGAGCTGCTCCCCGCACCAAGCAGGGCGGCCAGCAGATCGGTCGCATAGAGGTCGGGACTCGTCAGAGGGAACGTCGGGAACGCCAGCTCAATCTTCGTATCGCCAAGCTTGGGGAACATCGCCACGGCCGTGCGCGGCGCCAAC
The DNA here is from genome assembly GCA_025361735.1 of Phycisphaerales bacterium. Taxonomy (GTDB): domain Bacteria; phylum Planctomycetota; class Phycisphaerae; order Tepidisphaerales; family Tepidisphaeraceae; genus JANYKD01. The sequence continues at coordinate 1,801 of JANYKD010000124.1, read as the reverse complement.
AGCGGCGGCTCATCCTCGATAGCGTGACTGAACCCGCGACCCGGCGCGGCATCCTTCACATACTTCTTCACGGCCGCCAGCATGGCTTCCGGATCGGCATCGCCCACGACGACGAACACCATGTTGTTGGGCTGATATGCCAGCTTGTAGTAGGCGTACACATCATCCCGCGAAAGCCCGCGGATGACCTCCTGGTAGCCGATGACCGGAATGCGTGCCGGGCTGACCCGGTAGCGGTTGCGCGCCTCCAGGTCGTACATCATCCAGTCGGGCTCGCCAGTGTCCTTTTCCAACTCCCGCTGCACGACCTCGTATTCCCTGGCATACTCGGCCGGTGGAATCTTCGCCGTCAGCATCCAGCCCGTCACCAGATCGGCCGCCTTGTCCAGGTTTTCCGTCGTGGTATTCACGAAAAAGCTGGTGCAATATGTGTTGGTATACGCGTTGGACTCGTTGCCGATGGACTGAAGCAGGTCGCGATTCTGCTCTTCGGTTCGCCGGCCATTCGTGCCGCCAGCCACGAGGTGTTCCAGCAGATGGCTCAGGCCACCGCCCAGCCATTTGCCCTCATACAAGCTGCCCGCGTTCACATATCCGCGAACGGTCACCACAGGCGTCGACGCCCGCCGGGCGATGACGACCATCCCGTTGGCCAGTTGGGCCATGACCTCGTCGGTTCCATTGACGGTGCGATGAACTTCGCGGCTGAAGTCCTCGGACAACGATGCCGCCGCGCCGGTGGCGTCCGCTCCCGCAGAATCTTTCGACGCGGTCGAAGCGCAACCAATGCCGTAAGCCAATGTGGCCACCAAAACGGCGGCCACACATGCGTTAATGATCTTTCTCATCGGTTATCCGCTCCGCCGGCGTCTTCCTCGTGCTCAACTTCGTTGAGGTAGGTCAGCGCCCGTTCCAGTTCACCCTTGAGGTGCCGGACGCGCAACAGACTCCGCACCCGTGTGAGCAATTCGAATTTGTTCACCGGCTTGCTTATGAAATCATCCGTCCCGCACTCGTTGGCTTGCTCGATGTCCCCCAGCTCATTCAAGGCCGTCACCATCAATATCTGGATATCGCGCGTCTTCGGATCGGCCTTGAGCGTGCGACAAACCTGGAACCCCGACATCTTGGGCATCATGATATCGAGCAGGATCAGATCCGGGTTGTGCTGTGCAACCTTGTCCAAGCCATCCAACCCATCCACAGCGGTAAACACCTTGACCGGAAGCGTCTCCAGGAACGCCTGCAACAACTCCAGGTTCTGGGTGTTGTCGTCGACAATCAGAATGGTCGAATCCGCCAGGAAAGATTCGTGACCAGCAGACTGCGGACTCGGCTGTGGGCTTGTGGCTTCAGTCATAGGCATTCCGACTATACATAGCCCGCGCTCCAAGTAAAGCCGCACCGCCATGCACATGATTCCCTCTGATGATTGAATCTGCGCTCGCACTTGTCATTATTGCGTCATTCATCTCTTCCAGGAAACGACTCTCAACCTTCCCCAGAGACTCCCCTGGCCCCGCGTCATCCTGCGAGCGCAGGCCACTCACGAAGATACCGAGGCTCTCGGCGTAATCTCCGTCCCGGTGAAACCACCCCAGCCCGCACGTTGATCCTCCACGATCAACTGCCACGCCCCGTCCGCAATGCCGGCCGACGTTCGATGCCGATGCCGTAGACGCCAGTCAGTGTCTCCGGGGCCAGCACGGTTGCGGCCGGCCCGGCAGCCGCGATGTGCCCGTCATTCAGGAGTAGCAGTTCATCGGCCAGGTCTTCGGCGAGATTGAGGTCATGGCAGGCG
>JANYKD010000123.1 GCA_025361735.1 Phycisphaerales bacterium | reverse complement strand
GCGTCCGCTGAAGCGGACCCTACGCAGACTCCGCAGGCCAGAAAGACCGTGATCTTTGGTAGCCGCAGCCGTGAGGCCACGGCAATCGAAGGCCCATCACAAAGGCCCAAAGGGCCGACACAGCGGGACGCGCAGAATCGCAGGCTTCGCCGTAGTGGACTCTACGTAGACTGACGGTAGACGAGGTGCCTCTTGTTCGAAATCACCACAACCCGCTCTTTCTCGGCCGCCCACGCCCTGCGGCTCTACGACGGCTCCATGGAGCCGCTGCACGCCCACGACTGGAAAGTGAAGGTTACCGTCGCCGCGGCCGTCCTGGACGCCATCGGCGTGGTCATGGATTTCCACGAGCTCGAGCGGCTGGTCGATCTCATACTGGCCCCGCTCCGCAACGCCAGCCTGAACGACATCGAACCCTTCCGCCAACTAAACCCCTCGGCCGAGAATGTTGCCTGGCACATCGCTCGCTCGCTGGTAGTGCCCAAGCATGTGCTGCTGGTCAGCGTCGAAGTCTGGGAAACCGAAACGAATTCGGCCGTGTATCGTCCGTGACAACATGCGGTTCCGCACACTCATCTTCCTCTTGCTACTTTGCCGCGCGATACCAGAGGCACTCGCGGCTACGGCGGACCACAGGGGAGTGGAAAGCCTCGAATGTTGCGTGGCCGATTCCGATGTTGTTCTTGTCGGCCGGTTTGTCAAGGCGGTCGGCTGCGTGCCGACACCGCTTGGGGATGAGATAGTGACTCTGCATGTGGTCACATGCCTGAAAGGAAACGCAACGGGCGATGTCAACGTCCGCTCCTTTGCAAGGGACGGAGCGTCGTGGCAGAAGCCGGAGACCGATATCCTCCTGTGTCTGGTGAAAGATCCGAGCAATGCGGCAAGCGATGTGACCGCCGGCGCGCATGCCCTCGCATTGCGAACTCCCTGGTGGTCAGAGAATTTCAAGAACCTGGCTGTCTTCCCGCTTGACGGTTCTGCCGCCGCTGTCTCAAAGAAGGGTTTCCAGATTCTGAGCGATGCCGGCGATATTCTGGCCCTGGCTCGCCGCATCGCGGCGGAACCACGACCGACCGCGTACGAGGAAATCCCTGTTCCCACAGACTGCGATGTTTCCAAGGTGCGCAGCTTCAGGACGGACGGCTATGCCAACTACCTCCGCGTTCCCGCGGACGCCGACCTTGAAAAGAACGCGGTGCGACTGACGCATGCCGAGTGGGCCGGTGACCGAGCCTGCGGAGCTCATTGCCTGCGACACTTCCGATCCCGCGAGAATGAGCAATTGCTGAAATCGCTGTTGAAGGATCCGTATTTCTTCGAATGGGACCAGAACTTTCCCGTTCGCGAGTACACGGTTCGCAAACGTGCGTGCGAGAGCCTGACGGAATGGGGCGTTGTATTTGAGAAGCCGCTGCTGGAAGAACGATTTTATCTCCGTGGTATGAAGAACCTGTTCCAGGATCTCTGGCACGAAGTTGGGCTGCCCGCGGCCGTGCCAGTGCTCGCGCTAGTGGGCGCTTTGGTCTGGCTGGTGATCGCTGATTCCTTACGTCGGCGTAAACGCGATACTCGCGGTCTGTGTGCCCACTGCGGCTACGACCTTCGCGCAACCCCGGATCGCTGCCCCGAATGCGGCACGGTGCCGGCCAATCCCGGTGTGCCGGGTCCGCGTTAACGATTCTCGATCTTCAGATTATCGATGTAAAACACCGTCTTCGCATCCGCATTCGACACGAAGCCGACCCACTCCAATCGCGTCCATGCGGCCAGCGCGGGAATGCTGTCAAACGTCTCCTTGTGGCCGTCCGGAAGCGTGACCGTCACGCTCCATGTCCGGTCGGGCGCATCGCCGAGCGTGGCATGGATCTCAACATGAAACCACTGCGATACGGGGACGGCAACAGATTTCCCGGCCACGCGCAATTTGCCGCCGCCGATCCAGATCGACGGACCCGTGTGATACGGCTGACTGTTGTCGCGCCACTCGTGCGAGAACTCCGCGCCGGGCTCGTAGCGGAAATCGAAGGAGACAGTCGCCCGGCCGCTGCTCATGCGCGGGTCGATGTACAGGTGCGGATTGAAGCGATACTTCAGGCCCGGGGCGTCGGTAAATTTGAGACAGTGCCTGCCCGAGGCGGCGATTTCGTCGGTCACACCGAGCGCATCGCCCTTGCCCTCGACATTGTACGTGCCGGGAAAAGGCTGATCGCCGACTGCGGCCGATTCGTACGTCTCATTCATGGCCAGCGGCGGCAACAGCGGAACTTCCGGCACGACCTTGAACTCCGGCAGCCGAATGTCGGCCGCCCGCTTGCGCCAGGCGTCGTCGCCGTAAACGCCGGCCTTGGTGTAGTCAAACGGCACGAAGCCGATCTGCTTCGCCGGCGAGTTGTCCTTGAGATGGAAGTCCCGCCGGGCGGCATCGACGAACAGCGGATCGGCGACGAGCGAACCGGCCTCGTGGCCGGCCTGCTGCCACTGCTCCAGCGTCTTGCCGGTCCATGTCACCGGCCCATCGGTGCGCCAGAAGAGGTTGCCACGCGAGATGTACTTGTCGTCGCCCCAGTTGCCCCGGAGCAACTCGCCGCCCTGGTAGAACACAATGTTGCGCTCGAACGTAAACGAGAGGTGCGGCTCGACACGCGCCCGCCAGAGTTGCGACGTGACTCCGTACGCGTAGATGTTGTTGCGAAACACATTCTCCCGGCCATAGTGTTGCAGCATCGTCGCCGTGCGCGTGTCGTGAACGAGGTTGTTCTCCATCACGATCCCGGTCGAGCCTTCATCCGTGTACAGCCCCGTGCTGCCCGCGCCGTACAGATCGAACGAACTGACGTGGTGCACATAATTGTTGCTGACCGTGGTCCCCTCGGAGGGCCCCAGCGTATACACGCCGGCCATGTCGCTGAGCACGCCCCAGCCCAGGTGGTGAATGTGGTTGAACTCAATCTTGTTGCGCTTGGCCACCGACGGCTTGTACCCCCAGCGCCACCCGGCCGACACACCCGTGTAGAAGAAGTCGGCGATTTCATTATGCGTGATGGTGTTGTCGCTGCTGTGCCCGATCCACACACCGACCGCGCCATAATGAATCCGGCCGCCGTGAACGATGATGTTGTTGTCGATCGTGATGTTGCGGGTGATCTCGGCGTCGCCGGGCATGTCCTTATCCCAGCCGTGGCCGACCTTCACGCCGCCGGCGCCAAGATCCTCGAGCAGACAGTGTGACACCTTGCTGTCACGCACGTTCTCGTGGAACCAGATGCCGTGCAATCCGGTGTGCGAGATCTCGCAGTCTTCAAAGCTCACGTTGCGGGCATGATCGACCTCGATCGCGGCCGGAAGGCGCACAACCGCCTGGGCGTCGCCGTACCCTGCCTTTGGCAGTGCAAAACCGCCGTAGGAAAAGGCCAGCCCGCGAAACGTGAGATTGGACACCGGCGCGTCCGCCCGCCCACGAATAATGAGCATGCGCTCGGCCACCGGCGCCACCACACGGGCCGTCGCCATCTCCTCGCCCGGCCGCGGCCAGTAAAAGAGCTTCCCATCACGGGCCAGGAACCACTCGCCCGGGAAATCCAGGGCCTCCCGGAAGTTCTCCAGGTGATAGCGCTGATACGCACCCCACGCGAAAAACGCCCACGGCGCGCCGCCCGTGAGATAGAGCATGTTGTTCGGTGCATCGAAACTCTGTGCCCGGTGCAGCGACGATTCCCACGAGTGATACACGACCGCCGTGACATCCGCGGCTTCCGACGGCGTCAATTTCGCCAGCGGCGCAACATCCTCCGGCCGGCCGCCGATCGTGCGCGAGGCCAGGTCGGCTTCCTTGCCAGTGGCCGGGTCGATCCCCTTCTTGATGTTCCGCTGCATATAGAACCACCCGGTGTTGGGCGTGCGGGCGCGCGTCGCCCGCTGGCCATTCACCCAAAGCTGCTCGAAACGCCACTTGCCATCGCGAGCCTCCGGGATGTCCGCGACCCACAGCGCGCCGTCCGACTTCTTCCAGCCGGTGATATTCCGACCGGCAGAGAAGACGGGATGTGCGCCGGGAGCGGCAGTGTAGGTTACGCCGTTGTCTTTGGACGTGAACTCCACTGGGGCGGCGAGCGGATATTCACCATCAGCAATGATCACCGTAACCGCTCCCGTATGGAGCCAGCCAACCGGATTGCGGATGGCGTCACGGGCCCCCTGAAGCGTCGCCAGAGGCTTCTCGAGCGTGCCGGGCGATGCATCATTTCCCTTGGGATCCACGTAGAAAGTCGCGGGACGGGCGCTGGTATTGAGAGCAGCCCCAAGCACCACGACCCACAAAATGCACTTCATGATTAGTACCTCCCGGCAACAGACTCGCCTTGCACGTCACATTCGCTTGTACCGTTCAGAT
>JANYKD010000060.1 GCA_025361735.1 Phycisphaerales bacterium | reverse complement strand
CTCTGACCCAGATGGCGGACCTGTTCGGGCGTGATAAGTCCGTGATTTCACGGCACATAGCGAACATCTTCGACGAGGGGGAACTGGTCCCTGGGGCAGTTGTTGCAGATTTTGCAACAACTGCCGCCGACGGCAAGACCTACCAGGTCCGCTATTACAACCTCGACGTGATCATCTCGGTCGGATATCGCGTCAAGTCGTTGCGCGGCACCCAGTTCCGCATCTGGGCGACGCAGCGCTTGCGGGAGTACATCGTCAAGGGCTTTACGATGGACGATGAGCGGCTCAAGCGGGCCGGCGGGGGCAGGTATTTCGAGGAGCTGCTGGCGCGCATCCGCGACATCCGTTCATCGGAACGGGTGTTCTGGCGGAAGGTGCTGGACATTTACGCAACCAGCACCGACTACGACGCCAAGGCGGAGGCGTCGCAGCGTTTCTTCCAGACGGTACAGAACAAAATGCATTGGGCGATCCACGGGCAGACGGCGGCGGAGGTGATCCATCGCCGCGCCGACGCCAGCAAGCCACAGATGGGGCTGACGGCCTGGACGGGCGACCGACCCCGCAAGTCGGATGTGGGCGTGGCAAAAAACTATCTGGCCGAAGAAGAAATCAAGGCGTTGAACCTGATTGTGTCGGCGTATCTGGACTTCGCCGAGCTTCAGGCGATGAACCGCAAGCCGATGACGATGCGGGACTGGATCAAGAAACTGGATGACTTTCTGAGGCTGACCGACCGGGAGATTCTGACGCATGCTGGGAAGATTTCCCACGAGCAGGCCCTCGCCAAAGCCAATGCCGAATTCGAGACGTTCCGTCAGTCGCAGGCCGGGCTCCCAGAACCGGTGGACCAGCACTTTGACGAGGCTGTGAATGAAGTGAAGAGGCTGGCGAAGCCTAAGCCCCCGACTTCTCCGGCAAAACGACCGAAGCCCAAGAAGGACGAGGGCGAGAAATGAGCAAGGCCGCAACCAGCAAGCCGCGCCAACGCGCCAAGGGGCAGCCGAAGCCAGATTTCCACCGCCAGACGGTGCTTTTTCATTGGGCGCTGTCGAAACTGGGCGTCAGCAGCCTCCATGACTTCCGCGACCGCTTCCAGCTTTCGCCCGACAGTCCCGAGGGGATCGCCGAGCAGACCGGCAACCATCGCTTCTTCGAGGCCATCGCCAACGCCCTGCCGACAGCGACGGGCGTGATCCCAAGGGACCGGCTGGCGAGTTACGAACAGAACATCTTGGAGCACACGCAGGCGATCAACGCCGCCCGGCTGCACCACGGCCAGCCGAAGATCGACTGGAAGTACCACCAGTACCTGGCGCTGTTATTCACCGAGTTGTTCCTCGACCGCTACTTCGACGATCCGGAGAAACTGCGAGAGGAGATCAATGAGCAGATCGCCCACCACAACACCGAGGCGCTGGAGGTGGATCGGGTCGAACCGTTTGCGGCGCAAGCCGACGCGCGTGAGCTGTTGGGCCGGCTGGCCTTCTGGTGCGCTACCGGCAGCGGCAAGACGCTGCTGATGCACGTCCATGTGCGGCAGTTCCGCCATTACCACAAGTTGGCCTTCGCCGTGGGCAAGTGGCCGAAGCTGGACCAGATTATCCTGGTGACGCCCAACGACGGTCTGAGCGCCCAGCACGCGACGGAGTTCACCCAATCGGGGTTCGACGTGGTGACGGTCGGCGAGCAAGGCGTGGACGGGCTGTTCGCCGGGCTGACGAAAAATGCGATCAAAATCCTCTCGATCCACAAGTTTCAGGACGACCACGGGAAAACGACCGTGGCAACCGAGGCGTTTGAGGGGTGCAATCTGGTGCTGGTGGATGAAGGCCACCGGGGTGCGGGCCGGGGCGAGGAAGGCAAATGGATGCTCCGCCGCGACCAGCTCGCTAAGGGCGGCTTCTGCGTCGAATATTCGGCTACGTTCAAGGAAGCCATCGGCAACGATGAGGCGATGCGCAATCGCTACGCACGGTGCGTGCTGTTCGACTACGCCTACCGTAGCTTCTACCGCGATGGCTACGGCAAGGATTTCACCATCCTGAACCTGGAGGATGACGAGAAACAAAAACGCTATCTGACGGCGGCGTTGCTGCTGTTCTATCAGCAGATCCGAGTGTGGAGCGATGGCGGTAACGCGCTCAAGCCGTTTCAGGTGGACAAGCCGCTATGGGTGTTCGTGGGGCACACGGTGGTCGGTAAGGCATCCACCACGGACGACACGGTGTCGGTTTCCGATGTGGTCGAGGTGCTTTTGTTTCTGAAGGGGTTCCTTGCCGATCCCACCGGATCGGCCGCACTGATCCAGAGTTTGCTGGAAGAAGGATTCAAGGACCACAACGGCCGTGACCTGCTCGCCCACCGGCTGCCGCACATTGACGCGTCGGGAGACAAAGCCACGCTGGCGCATGAACTGCACACGGGCATCTTGCGGGACGTATTCCATGCGCCCGGCGGCGGCGCGCTGACGGTGCAGATGCTGAAAAACGCAGTGGGCGAACTGGCAATCAAGGTCGGCGAAGGCGAGCCATTCGGCGTCGTGAACGTCGGCGATCCCGTGGCTGTGGCCGACGCGTGCGCCGAGCATGGAGTGGTTCGGTTGGAGGATGACCTGGGACGGGACTCGCTGTTCAAGGGCATCAGCCGGGATGACAGCCCGATCAACTTGCTGGTGGGATCGCGCAAGTTCACAGAGGGGTGGAATTCCTGGCGCGTCTCGTCAATCGGGTTAATGCGGATGGGCAAGAGCGAAGGGACGCAGATCATCCAATTGTTCGGGCGTGGCGTGCGGCTGCGCGGATATCGCATGAGCTTGCGGCGGTCGTCTGTCCTGGCGGAGAAGCCGACGCCGCCGAAGAACCTGCGCCAGGTCGAAACATTGCAGGTGTTTGGTGTCAAAGCCACCTACATGAACACATTTAGGGACTGGATATTCAGCGAAGTACCCGAGGCAATGGAGAAGCAGATTTGGGATCTGCCCGTCGTGAAGACGTTGCCGGAGCGGAAGCTCAAGACGCTACGGCTGAAGGACGTGATCGACGGAGTACAGGTCGAGCGCGGGCAGGCGTTTCGCCGTCTGGGGCCGCTGGTAAGGCTGCGCCCGCCACATCCGACCGCGCCGGAAGATGCGTGGCTGCGAAGCCATCGGACACGGTTGAACTGGCTGCCGCGCATCCGAGGCATTGCCGGCGCGGATCGTCAGATCACCGCCGCCATTGGCGAGGCCGGAGAATCGCCGCACCAGAATCTGACCGCGCTTCACATTACGCTGCTGGACATGGACGAGTTGCTGTTCGGCTTGGAGGCCTTTAAGGCGACACGCGGGCTGGACCGGATGCACGCAGACCGAGCGGCCATCGCCGCCTTGCTTCAGACGGGCGGATGGTACGAGCTACAGGCCACTGCGGATGACATGCGTACCGACCGATACGACAACCGGTCGCAATGGCAGCGGATGGCCCAGCAGTTGATCAATGCGTATTCCGAACGCTTCTATCGGTTCGAGCGGGGACGGTGGGAAGCGCCGTACATCGAGGTCGCCGAGGTCGGGGATGTCGATGTGGAAGGTCAGGACTACACCATTGAAACGACGGACCTGGTTCAATCGGCGGAAGAGATCGAGCAGATCGCTGAGTTAGTCCAAGACCTTCGCTCCGCCCTGGAAACCAATCCGCTCGCTACATGGAGCCAATGGGGCGGGCGTTGGCGCACGGTTCCGTTCGCGGGACATCTGTACCAGCCGATTCTGTATGTCGGAAAGAACTCCCAGATCAAGATTAGTCCGATCCCGCTGGATCGGCACGAAGCCCAGTTTGTGCAGGATCTGGCTGCCGGGTGTCGCGCCAATGCGGGGCGGGAAGTCTACCTGCTGCGCAACCAGGCCGTGACGGGCCTTGGTTTCTTCCAGGCATCCAACTTCTTCCCCGACTTCCTGCTGTGGGTGCAGGATGGCCAGCGCCAGCATCTGGCGTTCGTTGACCCCAAGGGCCTACTTCACTTTGATCCGGCCGACCCGAAGATCCAGTTTGCCACGAGGGACATTCCCCGTCTCCAGCAGATCGTCGATGCGCAGACGGCTGCCTTGCATCTCCACGCCTTCATTCTCTCGAATACACCGTTTGCGAGCCTCGGGTGGTCGAAAGGCGGTGGGAACCTCATGTCCAAGTCGGAGATTGAGGAGCTTGGCGTGTTGTTCCAGGCCGATGATGCCACGACCTACATCGGTTCACTTATGCGCCGAATTACCATTCCAGTGGTTCCGCCGGAACAAGTGCAGATTGGCCGAGCCGTCGCTTACATCAATCTTCTGCTTCACAGCTGGGGCAAAGCCGTGCTCCGGGACGCTCTCGAAGCGGGGCTGGTATTCATGCTCAATGACTCGATCCGCCAGAGAGTCCTGCGCGGAACTCGCCTCTCCCAAGCGGCGGCAGCCACTGGCCGCAGCCAGATCGTCGTCGGCATGGATTCTGTCCTTGCCAGCATGAAGGCCAACGGCGCGATCGACGCCAGGGTGGATACGGGCAGGATGATCATCTCCGTTGGCGGGCGGCCGGTGTCCGTCGCTAACGCGCCGACAGCAGATGTCACCAAGGCAAAGGACGCGATGCAGGCGGTCCAGAAACTGGGCGAAAGCCGAACCACGGCAGAATACACAGAGGTGCTCGATGTCGAGTATGCACTTGTTTGAAGACAAGCCGTACGAGATCAAGCTGGCGGAGGGTCGGAAAGAGCCGACGGTGTGGGTTCGCCGTCTGCGACTGGTGGAAAGCCTGACGGCCGACGCGAAGGTCATCCAGGACATCGAGTTCCGGCGTGGCTTGAATATCATCTGCACCGCGCGTGCCGGGCCGGAGGATCGACGAGTGGTTGGCCACAGTGTCGGCAAGACACTGCTGCTGCGGCTGATCCGATACTGCCTGGGAGAACCTGCCTTCAGTCCGCGGACGGTTCGCAGCGCGATCACGGCCGTCCTGGAGCATGCCTATGTCCTAGCTGAGGTCCACGTTTGTGGCCAGCCTTGGGTTGTTGCCAGGCCGATAGGGCTGGACACCTCGCGGACATCGTCTTGGGCGCTGGAGGGAAGCGAAATCGATCGGCTGCTGGCTGGTCCGGATGGGGCGGTGAAGTTTCCGGATTTCGTGGCCGTGCTGACGGAGGCGACGACAAAACCCTTTGCCGGGGTCGTCCTGCCGCATGCGGAGCGGCAGGCAGACTGGCTCGACCTGCTGGCCTGGCTTTCCCGCGATCAAGAATGCCGGTTTCGACACCAGAGTGAATGGCGCGATCCGGAGAGTGAGTCCCGAACGGCCCAACTCCAAATTGAGGACGCCAGCCTCGTCATGCGTATGGTGATGGCGCTGCTCGATGAGGACGAGAAGAAACTACAGGTGGCGCACCTGAAACTGCTTGCGGACAAGAAGCAATTGGCCTCAGACGTTGCCCGCCTGGAACTGCTTCTTGATGCGGAAGAAGAGAACTTGCGGGGACTCTTCAAGATCGACACGGACATACGCGCCGGTGAATTGTTCGGTTCCACCGCCGCACAGCAGGCTCTGGACAAACAGAAGCAGCTACAAGGCCTGCTGAAGGAGCAGGAGGCGGACAAGGCCGTCGAAGAAGCAGACCACCGCCGGCTGGAGTTGGTATCGGCGGTTGCAACGTGTCAGCAGCGGAAGACGGAGACGCAGGGCAAGCGGGATGCGGAGGAAACTTTGCTTCGCCAATTGAATGAGGCGGATACGCAAACGTACTACGCGAGCTTTGCGGTGCTCGGACAGCGCTGGTGCAGACTGTTTCAGACGGAGAAGGATGCGAAGACCCGAGGCTGCCCCGGCCAAACGACCACGCCCCAGAAGCCAGGGGAGAAAGACCCGGAGCAAGCCCAGCGCATGGCGGAATGTCGTCAGCACATCAAAGCACTTCAGGAACAATTCGCCCAGCATGACACTGATCTGACCGCAAAGACAGCCGAGCGAGACAAAGCCCAACAGGGATACCAGAAAGCCTTCGGGCAGCATGTGAAGGCCCTTGGTGATATCCGCGAGCGGATCGGCTACTGGCAAGAGGTGGAAGAGCGGGCAAAGAGATATGGCGGATGGTGGGCGCAGCTCTCACGGAAGCAAACCAGCCAAGAAGGGTTGGAGAAGAAAATTCAGGAATCGAACGAGAAGCAGCGAGCCGCTCGGGACCATCTGGAATCGAGGCGTCAACAGTTGTCCCGGCACTTCGATTACGTGCTGAAGACGCTCATCGGTCCCGATGCCGGCGGCGAGGTCATTCTGGAGGCTCGCGGCATCATTCCGCAACCGAACGGATCGGTCGCAGCGAGCGGACAAGCCCTGTCAACTTCTGCGATGGTACTCGGTTTCGACTTCGCCTGTCTCATCGGCTACGTCACTGGGATAGGCCATTTGCCGGGACTCTTCATTCACGACAGCCCTCGCGAGGCCGACATGGAAGATGCCCTGTACTATCGACTATTCGACCTGGCCGCGAGCCTGGAAGCATTGTTCGGCGACACCGAGGCTTCATTCCAGTACATCATGACAACAACGACCCTGCCGCCCGATGCGCTGAACCGCGAGCCATTCGTCCGCCTTCGTCTGGACGCTCGCAAGGAAGATGGGCTGCTTCTTGGAACGAGGTTGGCGGTTCGTTGAGCCCGAGTTGCTGCTGCTGCGGAACATGGCCACAACACCGGTGCGTGAGAACGACCGACTGATTTAGTGCCCTCGGCAGGTGAGAGAGACACTCGCCGGGCGGCTGATATGGCAGGCATTGACGCCGACATCCGGAAGTTCTTTGACAACCCGCATTTCCCGCTCAAAACGGCGGTTTTGTCGGCGCGAGAGCTTATGAAGAGGGTTGCCTTCGGGGAGCT
>JANYKD010000039.1 GCA_025361735.1 Phycisphaerales bacterium | reverse complement strand
GGCCCATCGATCTTCTCCCAATAGCCCACATTCGCCTCGGCCTGCTTCAACGAATCCTGCTGCTGCCGCATCGCCAGCGCATCCGCCCGGGTCGCGATCTCTCCGTCCACTTCGACTTTCTTCATCGCCGCCCGCGCGGCCTCGGCGCCCGACTCCGCCAACGCCAGTGCCCGCTTGAACTCCGCCGCATCGATCTCCAGCAGCAAATCCCCCGCCTTGACCGCAGCGAACTGCCCCGCCACGCGCAGGATCGGCAACCCGCCCGCATACGCCTTGAACTTCAGCTTCAGCTCAAACGGATCGACGGGCAACAACACCCCTTCGATCACCGCCTCGTTCGCCGGCTTCGTCGCCGGCTGGCTCGCCGGCGCTGTTGCCGGTTTCTCCTGCGCCCAAGCCATGCCGGCCAGCATCACCACCGTCACCGCTACAATCGACCGTCCGCCGTTGAAATGCCTCATCATTGTCCTCGATCTTGAGATATGAGCCGTCACAATCCATCCTACACGATCCTGCGGGGGCTTGCCTCTCTCCCGCATTTGACACCCGCATCCGTTATGTTACGTTTGCATGAACATTTACAGGACATTCCTTCAGAATCGTCGGGATTGAGGGAATGGTCCGGGCTATCTGAGCCTATCGAACGAACTACGTCAACTAAGTTGTAACGGCGAGACTTACTCACTCACAGGAGGTCGTCAATGTTCAGCTTCTTATCGTCGTCCGCTCATCGGGTTCATCATATGTTCCGTCCCGGTCAGGCCAATCGCCTGCGCCAGGCCGCGGCCGCTGTTCCCATCGAGGCACTGGAGAACCGCCGACTGCTCGCGGCCGGAGATTTCGAGACATCCTTCAACAGCTCCGGCTACCTTTTGCAACAAATGCCCTGGGGCAACACGACGGTCAACGACATTGCCATCCAGGCCGACAACAAGATCGTCGTCGTAGGTTCCACCCACCCGCTCGACAACAACAACGACTTCTTCATCGCCCGCTTCAACGCCAACGGCACCGCCGACACCACCTTCGGCATCGCCAACAACGGCGTTGTCACGCTCAATGTCATCGTTGGTGGCGTCAGTGGGCAGGATTTCGCCTACACGGTCTGCATCCAGGGCGACGGCCAAATCCTCGTCGGGGGAACATCCGAGGCGGCCGGCGTTGTCGCCCGCTACAACACCGATGGCACCCTCGACGCCAGCTTTGGAGTCAACGGCGTCATCCGCTACAGCACCCACTTCTTCAATCAAATCCGAACCATCTCGCCTTATACCGGCGAAAGATACCTTCTCGGTGGTGGAACCAGCGGCCAATTCGACGTTGGCATCATGAGCAGCGATGGCACCCTCGACCTCACCTTTGCCGTCGACGGCGAAACCCGCACGGAGGTCGTCGGCGAACAGGACGCAGTCAGGAGCCTGGCCTTCCAACCCGCTGACAGCAAGATCATCGCCGTCGGCGCAGGAAACAACGCCTTCACCCTCATCCGCTACAACACTGACGGCACCCTCGATACCAATTTCGGCGCTGGCGGCAGCGGCATCGTCCAGATGAACTTCCACACCGACTCCACCGAAGATGCCAACAGCATGGTGCTTCAGCCAGACGGAAAAATCCTTGTTGGCGGCTCAAGCACTGACGTCGGACGCCACTTCGCACTCGCCAGATACAACCCCGACGGCACATTCGACGCCACCTTCAACGGTGATGGCCACACCGAGGCCCAGTTCCAAGCCGGCGCTAACCTCGCCACTTCCGAAATCTACGACATCGCCCTGCAGGCCGACGGCAAGATCGTGGGCGTCGGCTACAGCGAAGTCGGCCCCAGCGGCGCCAACTGGTTCAGCCTCGCCCGATTCAACGCCAACGGCACGCTCGATACGGATTTCGGCACGGATGGCAAAGTCGCCTTCCCGCTCAACAGCCAGACCGGCTACGCCAATGCCGTCGCCCTGCAAAGCGATGCGGGCAACGACTGGATCGTCATCGCCGGCAACACCGGCGATGCCGGCAACCGCACCGGCAAGGTTGCCCTCGCCCGACTCTGGGCCGAAGACGTCATCCCGCCCACGGCCATGGTTCAGGCTTTGCCCGCCGTTCCCGGCTCCAGAACCATCGGTTTTCAGGTTACCTATACCGACGATGTGAAAATGAACGTCGGCACGATCAGCGCTGCCACCGTCAGCGTGACGACCCCCGCGAGCGTCGTCGTCGCCACCCTCAGCGGCATTGATTTCAACACCGACGGCCGCACCCGAATCGCCACCTACACCATCCCCGCTCCCGGCGGAACGCTCGACCCCGCCGACAATGGCACCTACACCGTCGCCGTCACCTCCGTCCTCGCCATCACCGACATCAGCAACAACATCCTCAACTCCAACCTCGGCACTTTCAACCCCAAGGTGGTCATCGGCACGATCACCCGGGGCACTCTCAAGGTCTACGGCTCGGCCGGTCGCGACACCATCGCCCTCTCCAGTGTGACTGGAAAGACCCGCGTCACCTTCAACAAAGTCAGCCAGGATTTCAGTAGCGTCAAACACATCTACGTCTATGGGCTGGGCGGCGACGACCTCATCTCCGTCGACCATGGCGTGATGGGAACGTACATCGACGGCGGCGACGCTGACGACAAGATCACCGGCGGCGACGGCAACGACACCATCCTCGGGGGCGCCGGCCTCGATATACTCCGGGGCGGCACCGGCAACGACTCCCTCACTGGCGGCGCCGGCACCGACAGGCTCGAAGGCGGCGCCGGCAACAATACTCTCTTGGGCGGCACCGGCAATGACCTGCTTTGGGGCGACGCCGGCAACGACAAACTGTACGGTAACGACGGCAACGACACGCTTCACGGCGGCGACGGCAACGACACCCTCGATGGCGGCGCCGGCAACGACGCCATCTACGGCGAGGCCGGCAACGATACGCTCTACGCCCGCGACGTCGTCAAGGATACTGTCGATGGCGGCACCGGCAACGATCGAGCCCGCCTCGATGCCAGGGACTTCCGCAAGAACATCGAGTCGCTGTTCTAATCCGCCTTCTTCTCCAGCCGGTAAAGCTGCCCCCGGGTCCGCACGAGCAGCGCCTTGCCCACGACGGCCGGGCTGGCCATGAGTTCTTCCCTCTCACCCAACTCATTGGCCGCCAGTTGCTTGTATTCTCGGCCAGGTTCGATCACCGTCGCCACCGCGTCGTGGTTGAAGAAATAGATGTGCCCATCGGCATACAGCGGCGAGGCCGAGTAATTCCCGGCCAGCCGCTGCTTCCAGACCAACTGCCCGGTTTTGGCGTCCACGCAACAGGCTATCCCGTCGGAACTCACCATGTATATCAGGCCGCCGATCAGCAGCAGCGACGGCCGCGACGACACACCCTTGGTCATCTTCCAGACCACATGGCTATCGGTCACGTCACCGTTGCCACCCGGCCGGATGGCCCACAGTTCCGGCTTTTCGTAGTCGTTGACGACGAACACCAGCCCCTGCCCATACACCGGCCGGGGCGTCATCGACCAGCCGTTGTACCGCACTTTCCAAAGCTCGGTCCCCGTGGCCGGGTCGTAGCCGATCACCGCCTTGGCGCCGGGGCTGACCAGTTCATTTCGGCCGCCCGCGTCGATCACGATCGGTGTGCAGAACGCCTTGCGTGTGTTGTTCATGTACTTGCTGTAGTCGATGGAGCGGGTGGTCTTCCAGACCGTCTTGCCCGTGCTCTTGTCCATGGCGATAACGTACTGCACATCGCGCCCGTCAACATCAACGATCAGCAAATCACCCCAGACCATCGGGGACGAACCGGGGCCTTCGTGGTGGTCGCATTTCAGATCGCGGCGACTCCAGAGGATCGCGCCCGTCGCCGTGTCCACGCAAGCGATGCCATAGGTGCCGAAATGGGCATAGAGCCGGCCGGCCTCGATCACCGGCGTCGGCGAGGCATAGCTGTTATTGGTGGCGATGTGCTCGGGCGCCTCGGCGTCAAAGATCTTCACGTCGCGCACGACCTTCCCGCTGGGCAGATCGACACACACCGCGAACATCTCCCGGCCGTTGGCAGTGGCCGTCGTCATCCAGATCTGGTTCCCCCAGACCACCGGCGACGACCAGCCCAGGTCGTGAATCGGCGTCTTCCAGACGACGTTCTGCGTCGCGCTCCACTTGACCGGCAGCCCGGTCGCATCGGACTGCCCATCGCCACGCGGCCCGCGAAACTGCGGCCAGTTCTCGCCCGCGCCGGCGGGACTGGCCAGCAGAATCGTCGCCAGAATCAGCTTGCAGATCGGCATCGTTTGCTCCCAATACGACAGTGAAAAGCCATCCACCGGTGAATACCGATCCGGCGGGCGGGTGTTCGAGTTGGCCAAGGGTGATTCGCGCGAAATGGCACGCCACGGTTTCGTCGCCAACACTAGGAACGCGTCCGAAATAGCTTCCCGATTCAATCTCCAGCGATTCTTGGGGTGGCATGCTACGCCGCAAACTGTCTTGGCCGAAAACAGTGATTTTGGCCGAACAATCGCATCATTATGCGATTTTAGTTTCAGCGCGAAAAAAGTGGCGCAAAACGCTGGGAAATCAGAGGAATTGTGCGCTTTC
>JANYKD010000028.1 GCA_025361735.1 Phycisphaerales bacterium | reverse complement strand
CGCTCCCGGGCTTGTCTGGCGCGTCATGCTCAAGGGACTCGGCAAAGTCCACCCCGACCGGCCCATGAGCTTCGCCGATGCCCCCGACATTGCCGCGCGCGTCATCCGCAAACTCGATGATGAGGGCTACGAACTGGCAGTTGCGTGCGAGGGCACGACCGCGCTGGAAATCCTCTCTCGCGTCGGCCGGATGCCACTGCCGCCGTACATCAAGCGGCAGAAGCACCACGACGAGCGCGATGACTTTGACCGCGAGCGATACCAGACCATCTACGCCCACAACCCCGGATCGGTCGCTGCGCCGACGGCGGGCCTGCATTTCACGCCCGAGATCCTGGCCGCCCTCGCTGCCCGCGGCATCCAGCGAACGTTCGTCACGCTGCACGTTGACCTGGGCACTTTCAAACCCGTTGAAGTCGATGCGCTCGACGCCCACCCCATGCACACCGAGGCCTATACCCTGCCGGCCGAGGCGGCTACCGCGATCAACTCCGCCAAGCGCGACCGCCGGCGGATCATCGCCGTGGGTACCACGGCCTGCCGCGTGATCGAATCGCAACCCGCCGGCGAGCCGCTGGTCGCCCGCGACGGCGAGACGCGCATTTTCATTTATCCCCCCTACACCTGGAAACACATCGGCGCGATGGTGACCAACTTCCACCTGCCGCGCAGCACGCTGATCGCCCTGGTGGCCGCCCTGGTGGGGCTCGACGAGCAGCGACGCATCTACCAGGAGGCGATCGGGCAGCGCTACCGCTTCTTCAGCTACGGCGACGCGATGTTCATCGAGTGACGTGGGGCCAGCGTCCTCGCTGGCCCCCTCTCTCCCAATCGCATGCTCACGCCCGCCTCAGTGCCCCACATCCGGAATCTCGATGCCACCTTCTCCACTGCGAAGCGTTCCCGCACACTGCTCGCATGTGTAGTTCCTATTTACACATGTAGACACGCGCTTCTCCAGCAGGTCAACGATCAGTTCGTCGATGCCGATATACGGCGTCACATGGTAACTCGTTCCCGGGTGCCGCTGGGCGGCCGTCGCCACCAGCCGGGGAATATCCTGCGTCCAGTGCTTGCCGGGGCCGAGAAAAAACGGACAGCAGACGACCTTCTCCGCCCCCCGGCCGACGCACCGGTCGTACGCGGTGCCGATCGACGGCTCGGAGAGTTCCATGTGCGCCGGCTCGACGATCTCGTACTTCTCGCGAAACCGCTGCGCAAACATCGCCGCGAGTTGTTCGAGCATGTCATTGCTCTCAATCCGCCGCGACCCGTGATCAACGATGATGATGCCGAGTTTCATTGTGGCAATTGTAGGCTCGGGATTGTTGATCACGAATACCTAAAACACGAAGACACGAAGCGGCGCTTGGAAGTTGAAGAGAACTTGGCGAACTGAGGTTGTTGGCAGCTATTTGCTGTTCGTTCGTTCGTTTTGAGTCGGAGCTTGGGAATTGGGCATGTTCAAATTCCGCGCCTCAATTTGTGGATTTCAAATCTCAAATCCCAGATTTCAAATCTCAAATCTCAGATTGTCGCCTCGCACTCCCAAGCTATCCGCATCGTCAGGCCATATCCGGCCTCCAGAACTCGCTTCGTGCCTTCGTGTTTAATCCCCACTGCTATTTCTCAACCTTGATCCCGGCGGGAACTTCCAGCACGGTCGTCTTCACACTTCCATCCGCCTGCTTCTCATGCCTCACCTTGATCACTCCCCGCGGCGTGGGGAATGTGCCTTCGGCCCATTTAAGGTCGCCCAGGTGCGGACGGATGCGGATGGTCGTGCAGCCGGGGGCGAGGATCTCTATCCCCAGGACATGCTCCGACAGCCACGCCGTCGGCCCCGAGGCCCAGCCATGGCATAGCGAATGCCGGAAGCCCTTGTAGCAGTAGTTGCCGAAATCGCCGTGGATGTCCTTCTTGCCCGCGGGGACAAGCTCGTCAATCCGGCCAGCGTTCTCGGTCCAGTCGAGATTGAAGTCCTCCCAGAACGTGGTCGCTCCCAAGTCCAGCATGGCGCCCCAATACTGGCGGATCGAGTCCAGGCACCCCTGGTAATCGCCCGCTTTGGCGCGGGCCTGGAGAACATAATAGCCGTAGAACGTGCTCATCCGCTTGGAGCCATTCACGGCCATGAACTTCGTATTCAATTCGCCGGCGTCGCCAAGACCCGCCAGGGCCATCAGCGCAGCCCCCTGCTTGCTGTTGTTCGGATCGGGGACATGCTTGCGAAGCCGCTCGACCACGGCGAGATACTTCTTCGCCAAGGCCTCGTCGCCCATATCCGTCATCAGCTCAGCGCCGGCATGGAACGTGAGGATCATCATCGACTGCAGCCCGGCGTGAATGGCCGGTTTGTTCTCGCTACTGGGCCAGTCCAGGAAACGCATCTCCGGCAGCGTTTCCTTGTTGTCCGGACCGATGTGCTTGCTCAGTTCCTCCAACAACGCGGCCATGTAGTCCTTCTGTTGCTTGAGGTATTCCAAGTCGCCGTTGCTGCGATACCACGACTCGTGAATCAGCACCCACCACATCGAATAGGAACTGATGCCGCACATCCACTTGGGCAGTTTCGTGTCATTGCGGATCAGGTCCAGGCTTTTCGGCACGATGTCCACATTGCCAAACACACTGGCAATCGTCATCGTCTCGGGGTGCATATCGCCGATCCACACCAGGCGGTCGCGTTTCACGCCATCCCAGAGATAGTCCTGCATGTTGAGCTGCACCGTGTACGCCCCGGTCAACCAGATGCGGTTGAGCCGTTCATCGTTGCACTTGAACGATCCCTTGTACTCCAGGTCGCGATAGATGAAGACCGCGCGAATGCACTTGATGGTGACGAAGCTGTCCGCATCCGGCAGGTCGATGCGTACGAAGCGAAATCCGGTGTTGCCGATCTCGTGCGTGCCCAGCCAGGGGACCAGGCACGTCTGATCGCGCACGGCGTGGTCGTTGGTCGCGCCCTTGGGGTCATGCACCTCGGACATGGCTTCCATGGCCGACTCGCCGAAGCGCACGCGCAGCCGCGCGGGCTGTCCCTTGGCCGAATCAGAAACGGCAATCTGCACGCCGCCGGAGAGTTCCTGTCCGAAATCCAGCAGGATGCCCGGCGCTGCGCCCTTGTTGCTGAGTTTGCACCCCGCCCGTCCATCGAGCGTGATCTGCCCGACAAAGGGTTTGAGCAGCATCTCGGGATTCTCGATGGCCGCCTTGGGATCGTCCGACTTCCAGACAATGCGCGTCGGCATCAGATACTGCCGCACGCGCGGATCGGCTTTGGCCCTCGCGACCGCATCGGCCACCGGCAGCGGCAGCAGCGGATCGGCCCCGGCGGCGAAGGTGGCAGCGAGCGTCAGTACCAGCAGAACGAAGTGGGTGTGTTTCATGCTTGGCCTCGATGGTCGAACCGGATGATACCGGCAGAGGACAGTGAAAGGAAAACGTTGGATCCCGCGTGTTGCATCCCGCGAGTGTCGCGCGCGTCCATGGCACTTGTGGCGGGCACGAATGGGCGGCCCAAAGGGCCGCAGGAGTCCGGCCTCAGGGTTTGCGTACTCGCATACCCTGGGTATTGGACAACAAATGACGTCCCGCCCTGAAAGGGCGGAGGGAATCCGGCAGGTGTTGATCCTTGGCGATTCCTCCGCCCGTTCAGGGCGGGAAAGAGCGCTTCACGTCTAGCCAGGGTAGAGCTTCGCTCAACCCTGGGCTGAACTCCTTCGGACCTTCAGGCCGCAGAACCGCCGCCAAAACACGTCCTGCTCTCAATGTCACACCCAAGGGCCATCTTCCGTAACCTGGAACTTTCCTTGCCGGATGCCGTCCAAACTGAAAATCCAGGTTGCGACGTAAAAGCCAAAACACAGGAGTATCGGCCATGACATCAGCACAAGTCAGACTCGCGGCGTTGATACTGACGGGCGGCTCACTGGCGAGTGGCGGATGGGAATTCGTATGCCCTGGTGCAGGCAACGCCGTAATCGCCGCCGAAGCCGCAGCGAGCCCGACCACCGTTCCATCCGCCGCAACAACCCGACCCGCGACCATCCGGCAGAAATTCGTTCCCGGCAAGGATGACCGCGGAACCAGTTTCACGGCCCTGACTCCGTTCGACAAAGACGGCATCTCCCGCCTTTTCGCCGACGTCACTCTGGCCGGTACTTTCCCGGTGGAACGAGATGGAAAGACGATTTTCAATGTGACCATGCTTGAAGGGGACGATGACCACCTGATTCTGGAAGTCCGTGAGAAGGAGAGCAAACGAAAACTCGAACTGCAGAAGGACAAGTCCGTGACCCTGACCGCCGCGGGCCAGGAATACCACATTCTGTATCCGTCAGTCACCGTAAACGCCGGATCCGCGCCGACCACGTCCGCAGCGTTTATCGTCATGACGCAGAAAAAGAAATGACCGGTTAGGAGCGCGGCCGGAATAGCGTCCCAGCTTGTTGATGGGGTGGCATGCTACGCCGCAA
>JANYKD010000007.1 GCA_025361735.1 Phycisphaerales bacterium | reverse complement strand
AGTGGAGCCACGGGGAATCGAACCCCGATTTGCTGAATGCGATTCAGCCGTCATCCCGTTAGACCATGGCCCCGAATTGTTAGCCTTGAAAGTCTAGCGATGCGGCGGATTCCGTCAAGCAGTGGGGGCGAAGAATAGATTCTTCACGGTTAATTGTGTGCGAAGATGTTTTGACTTATCTAAACATTTGCCATAGAAAATAGGGGAACCCACCGCGCGCTCCCCTTCGGAGGCTGTATGTTGGAGCACGCGCTCACCATGGAAGAGACGGACCTCGATCAGCTTTCTTCGCTGTTCAGGCTGCTTTCAGAGAAGACCCGTCTGGCGATTCTGCTTCAACTGGCCAGGGGCGAACGCAACGTAACCTCGCTCTGCGAGGAACTTAGCCTTCCCCAGCCCACGGTCAGCCATCATCTCGGGCTGTTGCGAATGAACAACATCGTTGCCAACCGGCGCAGCGGAAAACAGGTCTACTATGGGCTGATGGCCCAGGCCAGAAGGCCTGACAGTGTCCTTGAGTTCCTGTTGCACAGCGTGATCGTCAGCGTGGCTCCACGGGGTCCTGACGGTGATGTTGTGTAGTTGATGGCGAGCCCTGGGAGGGAAGCCGGCCGAGTTCAGCGGCTATCTGTGCGTACAGGCCCGCGGTCCAGGGCGGCGCTGGAGGCCGGCTTGGCGGCAGGTCGCGCACGCGAAAATCGACGGGCGTGAGAATGACGCGGATATTCTCGATGCCGGTATCGGCGGCCAGGACAAAGAGGTCAATCGAGGGTTCGTCGCCGATGGCGAGACAGCCGATGGAGGCGCTTCCGCCGTGGATCATGATATCGCAGCCGGGTTGGTCGCGTCCTTCCTCGCGGGCGTGTTGAAGGTCCAAGTCATTGGGATAGCTGATCCGCATGGAAAGCACGTGGCGGCTGTTGGGGTTGAGCCAGTCGATGCGATAGAGCCCTTCGGGAACCTGTCTGTCGCCTTCACGGAGTTTTGGCCCAAGCGTTCCCGAGGCCGCGAGAACGGGCAGGTCGCGGATGAGCTTCGGAACGCGGGCGTCGTCGGCTGCGTAAATCAGCAGGTGTCTTTCGAGCTTGAGGCCGACGAAGACGAGTTGTCGCGGGGGATAACTGATGCCGGCGTGAGAGAAGGCGGGTTGCCAGCGACGGCGGGCCTCGCTGCCGAATTGCCGGAGGCGGTCGTCGACGGTGGCCTCGACGTTGTCTGTACCGCTCGGGACCGTGTCGGGCAGAGGCTGGCGGTGGTGTGAGCGAATCATGATGTAGCCTGCGATGGCGGCGATGCTCGCCATGACCAGCAATGGACCCACGGAGCGAAGTTGAGTCAGCCAGCGGCGCATCGATTAAGATTATCGGCAGAGTGACCGGCCGGACTGATGATTCGACGTAGGCATCATTTGATCGCGATCACGATGTCGGCCGGGCCGGTCGCCTTGATCGTCAGACAACGGCGGGGCGCGTCGTATTGCGCCGCGCCGGCCGCAGGCTTGCCGTCGAGCAGGATCTTCGTCGGCGGCGGGCAATTCGACAGCAGCAGTGTCCCGCCCGTTGGCAGGACGGGCTCGAACCGGAAGCTGATGGCCTCGGCGGTTTGCCTCACATCACCGAGGGTGCCGGGGACATGGAGCATGATCCGGCCGGCGTCGCGGAGGCAGCGGAAAGAGTAGATTGGAGGGCGGCCGTACGCGCGCAACGCCAGCGCCTGCACTGTGCCGGGATTTATCGCCGGGTCATTGCGGTGGCCGGTGCGGAGGGCGTAGGAATCGGGGAGCATGCCCTGTCGCTTTGTGTCGCCGCCGGCGGGGAACGACTGGTTGACGCCTGAAACGGCAATGCCATTTGCGAGGAGCTCCCAATCGAGCGACTTGTCGTATGCCGCCAGATGATGCAGGGCGTCTGCGTAGACCAGGCCGCACCATTGCACGGGGAGGCCCATCCAGTTTGGCGCCTGCCACTGGGTTGCGCCGTATACCGCAATTGTTGCATAGGGCAGGGCGCCGCGCGGCTCGACGCCGGGCGGCGTGTACAGGTAGACGAAGGGCACGCCGGTCCACGCCCAGTAACGGGCGCGATCAAGGAACGGCTGTTCGCCGGTCAGCTCATAGCCCAGCACGCAGGCGTCGACCAGGTGTGCCGAGGCAAGGATGTCGGGCGTGTGCAGTGCCAGTTCCCAGGTTTGCGCTCCGCGGGGAACGCTGTCGTCAAACTTGTCGAGCGCCCGCAGTTGTTTCAACGCCGCTTCGATCAGTTGCGGATCGCCCGCGAGACTCGCCGATTGCAGTGCCTGCAGAACGACCTGGGCCGTCAGGCCATTCGCATCCGGCGCGAAATGACCCTTGCCGTAGTCCACAGCACCAGCCTTGTAGACAATAGAACCGTCCGGCGAAAAGCGTGCGAGGAGTGCTTTTGCCTGCTGGGCGGCGGCATCGACGGACGGAATGGCCTGGTCAAATGCCAATGCCTGGGCCGGCGTGCGGATGTGCGAGACCATGGCGTGCAGGTAGCGCTCGGGCCGAACTTGGGCAAGTGAGTCGGTCGCGGCCTGCCGGAGCCGTGCGACGAGCGCGTCGTTCTTGAGCAGGGGGGCGAGGCTGTTCATGTAAAGCGCTGCATCGGCAACCGGCATCGGCTGGAAACTGCCCGGCCAGGCGTGGCGGAAGCGGGCGTCGACGTGCGCGGCCGACTCGAGCCAGCCGAGTGCGGTGGCCTGCGCGTAAGTCTCCGACGGTGGCAGCATCGGTGCAGGCGGCAGGGGGTTGAGGCGGGCATAGTGCTGGAGAGCAGCAACGGCCGAGCGGCCTTGCCCGGCGAAGAGCGTGGCATTGGCGCGTAAGGGAGTGTTTGCAGCCAGGCGAACAGCGGTGTTCGGCAAGAGCCGGCCGTCTTCGCGCACGGCGGGTGTGGCGCCGGGGAAGATCAGCCCAAGCAGATGCGCGTCGGAGTTGAACGACCGATCCGGCGAGTCAAACAAGGCCGCGAGGTTTTCCTGGGGCTTCCACGCCATGGCGACGTATTTCTGGTCGGCCACCACAGTCATCAGTGGAATCGTGAACTTGATCGCGTCCGGCACCCGGCGGGTCGCGCCAGGGCCGACGATGTCCAGCTCCGAACTGGAAAGCTCATCGCGGTCGAGGTATTCCAGGCCGGGAAGCAGGGCTTGTGACTTGTGCTTGCCGAACGAGCCGTGTCCCGGCAGCAGCACGAGCATTGGGAAATGAATGACCTCCCGGTCGCGGTCGACGGATAACTCGAGGGCGACGTCGATGCTGTCCTCTTTGGCGCTGACGAAACGCTGGAGCAGGCGCCATTGGCCGCCGTCGGGATCGGTGAACATCGAATCCACCGACAGTCCGGCCTTGTCCGCAATGGCGAGGGTCTTGCCGGATTTGGCCAGGTCAAACCAGCGGATGTCGTCGCCGCTGGCGTATGCGGCGAGAAGGTGATTGTGGCCGGTGGCAAGGCGCGTTCCAGCCAGCATGAGTTGAAATGTGGCATACTGGTCCGGCGCATGCGCCAGCGACAGGGGACCCGAGCGGACAGTGGGTGCGTTGGCGTCGAGGTTGGGCAGAGTCGGCGGTGGGAACTGCGGCGGCGTGAGGACGAGTCGCGGCTCAAACCAGATGGCGCTGATGATCGTGGTGCCTTTGTCGCCCGGCGGATCGAGCCGGATGCGAAAGCCCGGTCCGAGCGGCGGCAGCGGGAGCCGCTCCGTGTGCCACACATTGGCCGGCATGTCAAAACGGACGGAGTCCTTCTCGGCCGGTCGATCGCGGAAATAGAAAACCTGGAAACTGCCAGCCGTCTCGCACTTGAGGCGGATGTTGGCCCAGAGCGGTTGTGCGGAAGGGAATTCAAGCCGTGGCGAGATGGCGTAGGGATCGTCTCCGGTGGCGCGCAGGACCAAGCCATCGGCGGCACCAGTGATCGGGGCGATATTGTGCGCTGATTGCCAGAGTGGGGCGGAATCTCGCTCCAGACGTGGCAAGCGGCCGGTTTGGGGCGCCGCGCCCAATGCAGCGGGGAGGTATGCGAGTAGTCCCGTGAGGAGCGTAAGTGCTGTAATAATAGCTGGTTGTGACGTTTGTTGGCTTGCGGGATCAAGCAAACGGCGGCATGTGTGTGATACCCTTTTCATTAAATAGGGGTATATTCTCCGGACGTGAATGTTGTTCGTTGTCGCTTCTGGAGTTGAAATAAAGCCCCTGCGGGTGCGTTTTGAATGGTGGCGACCGGAATGCGGTTAGTAGGTTCACAACAGACTGAACAGGAAACGCCGGTCGCGCCCAGCGATGAGGCTCTGGTTCGGCTCGTCCGTAATGGCGATGTGAACCAGGCCGAAGCGTTGGTGCGGCGCTATCAGCCGGCGCTCGTGCGTTACCTGAGGCGACTGTGCGGAAACGATCAGTTGGCCGAGGAACTGCATCAGCATACGTGGTTGAAGGTGCTTGAGAACATCGGGAAGTTCGACGCTGCATCGAGTCCTGGTGGTTTCAAGGCCTGGCTGTTTCGGATCGCGACGAACCTGGCGAACGACCTTTGGCGTTCAAAGGGCCGGGAACGGACGGCGAAGGAAGGATTGAGGCTGGTAACCGACCAGGAAGCTCCGGAGTCGGGTTACCGGGCGGAACAAGGAGAAGAGGAGCAGAAGTTGAAGCGTATGATCGAGCAATTGCCGGAGGCACAGAAGCAGGTGTTGGTCCTGCGGTACTACGGCAACATGAAATTCGTGGAGATTGCGGAAATGCTCGGTTGTCCGCTGAACACGGCCCTTGGGCGGATGCACAAAGCGATGCTGAAGCTCAAGGAACTGATGGAAAGTCAAAGGTGAAGTATGGCAAGCCTTCTTCCCCAACTTGATGAGAATGCACGGATGCTGATGTATCTGGCCGGCGAACTGCCGGCGGAAGATGCCGCGGAGATGGATCGCCTCCTCGCGGCCGATGCCGACCTTCGCGGGCAACTGGACGAACTGCGGCAGTTACACGACGGCGTCTCCATGGTGATGGCCGGTGAGAACGGGCCGGCCGTGGCGGACGAGCCGGGCGTGCGTCGCGTGATGCGCGCGATGCGGCAGCGGAATCTGGAACTGGTGGCCCGGCCGCTCGTGCATGAGGCTGCGCCTCGGATCAACCGTCGCCGCATGGCGATGCAGTATGCACTCGTTGCCGTGGCGGCGTCGGTGGCTTTGTGTATCGGTTTGTGGGGCCTTGGGGTTCTCGACCGGTCGCCCAAGCCCGCAGCTCAGGACGGGCTGGCCGTGAATGCGGGATACAACGGCGTCGATCCGAATCTGGTGGTTCGGGACGATGCAAGCAAGAGGCTGGACGAAGCGGCCGAGCATATTCGCGCACTCCGTTCCAACGAGGACGACGATCGGTTGCTGCTGATGCTGTGACGAGGGTGGCTCAACATGATGCTCAGACAATTCGCAATCTTGACTGTCGGGTGCCTCTCCCTGTCGCTGCCCGCCGTGGCACAGGCGCCGGTCGATCGGACGGCCAACACGGATACGGCTACGGGACCGGGCCGTCTTGCGGGGCGCGCGGGGGTTAAGAATTTCATGGAGCAACGCGGCGAGAAGGACTTGCCCGAGGCGATGGCGTTCTTCCGCGTACATTGCCCCAAGTTGGCGGCCGCCTATGACAAGATGCCCGAGGAGAAGCAGAAGGAATTTCGTCCAATGATCCTGGGCCGCTTCTATGGCTCGAAGATGGCCGGCCCCGATGGTTCCGATCTCAAGATCGTGAAACTGCGGCAGATGGAAGTGGAAGATCACTTGTTCGACGCGAAGAACCGCCTGATGGATGCGCAAGAGAAGAATTCTCCCGACGTGGACGCGCTCAAGACCGAATTGCGGCAGGCGGTGGCCGATCTCGTGGATTCGAAGATGGAGGAGCGGCGGCTGCGAATTGCGCGGCTGGAGAAACTGCTCTCCGAGGAGCGAGCGGATCTGGAAAAAGATCAGGGCGACAAAGCTGAGATGGTCGAGAAGCGCTACCAGGAAGTGCTGGATGCCCAGCGCCCGGACCCGATGGCCGCGCATCGTCCTCGTGGAGATGGCAAACGCCCCGATGTGAAGCATCCGGACAACAAACCGAAATAAGTGTTCGTAGTACCGCCTGTTCGTAGTCCCGCCTTCAGGCGGTTCTTCA
>JANYKD010000553.1 GCA_025361735.1 Phycisphaerales bacterium | reverse complement strand
AGGCGCGGGTGCCGGAACTGGCCGAGTTCCTGGGCTGGGGACCAGAGGCTATGGATTTGTCGGGGGTCTGGAAGGTGAAGTATCTCGACGAAGGGGCGCCCATCGCCGAGAGTGTGTTCGCGGCCGATCTGGATGACCGCGCCTGGTTCAACGTGAAGGCGCCCGGCAACGATCGCAGCTTCTTTCTGCCGAAGAAATACGCGGTCTATCGCCGCTCATTTGACGTGGAGGCGAAATGGCTTTCAAGCCGACCGCGCGTCTGGCTTTACGTCTGGGATTTGAATACCGCCGCGAAAAAGCCTTACCTCATTTATCTAAATGGCAAAGCCATCGCCCGAGAAGAATATCGCGTGATCTTCGAGCATTGGACGGCCGTCGAAGTGACCCGGGCGCTGGCGTCGGGGAAGAATCAGCTTTCTCTGGGATTGCCGGACGGGCAGATTCGGTATCGCGTTTATCTCTCGCCCGTCGCTCCCAGGGCTTATCCAAATCTGGGCGCGGGGCTGAACGCGCAATGGGTGGACTTCAATGGCTGGCGGGACTGGGCGCGGGCCGCGTCTGTGCGGCGCGGCACGGAGATGATCCGCCAGGTGGACCGGAACCGCCAGATCGACTACATGGCGCCCGGCGGTTTCACCAACAGCATCAAGGGACTGGCCGAGCAAGGAGGAGCCCAGTTCAAAGACACCGGCGGTATGGGCGGGACCTGGTCGGATGAACTGCCGCAACTAATGCGAAGTTCCGGACTTCCGTTTGCGGTTGAACCCGGCGGGCCGGCGAAGGACCTCGACGAATTCAAGCGCATGATGGGGCTTTACGCGACGGAAGGAATTCAGGCCATTGACTACTACATTCATATTGGATCCATCCTCTGGAATGCGGAGATTCGCCAGTATTTTGAAAAGACCCTGCCGCTGATCCAACTGATCGGAAAGTATCACGTCCCGCGCGCGGATCTGGCGGTTCTCTATTCGGCGCAGTCCCATGCGTTGAACCAGTGGCCCTGGTATCGGGGGCATCCCTGGATCGCCGACTGCGCCGGCATTGATCCCAACGCCAATCTGACATCGGGCCGACACCTCTGCGATGTGGCAAGTCTGTTTCTCTTCAAGTATCCCCGCGATGGCATAACGGAAGGGGATTTCGCGCGGGGAAATGCGGCGAAATATAAGGTCATCATCGACACGAATACTTCTGTGATGGATGCCGATTTGCTCAAGGGGATCGAGGATTATGTGCGGGCCGGCGGCGTATTCGTCACGTTCTATCATACGGGGCGACACACGCCGACGGCGGCCAATGCGTGGCCCATCAGCAGTCTGACGGGATACAAGGTGCTTGCCGTCGAGACGCACGATCCTCGCAGCCCCACGGGCGAAGTCCCAAGAAACGAGTGGCAATCGCTCAAGGCCGCGCCCGGCCAGGATCTGTTCAGCGATGCCGAATGGATGAAACAGAACGCGACGGGGCTTCGTTTGCAGAAGGAAGACCCAGCCTGCCGGGATCTCCTGCTGTGGAATGACGGAACGGTTGCCGCGGGCATAAGGCCCCTGGGCAAGGGAAGCATTATCCACATGGGATGCCGCTGGAACAGCATGAACATGAGCAGCGGACCGGGTGTCCTGGCCTTTTTCACGCGCATCCTGGATTGGCAAAAGGCCACGCGCGTGCCCGCCGATCTTCAGGGCGACCCCAAGTCATCTGACGTGTTGTGGCGCAGGAGTGTGCTCTGGCGGCACTACATCAGCAACAACGGGCTGCATGACGTCTGGGCTCTTTGGAATCAGGATGGCAAATCGCCGGTTCAGGTGGACCTGGTTTTCAAGGATGAAACGCCGCGCTCGTCGGCACGCGATGTGGAGACTGGGCTGAGCATCCCGGTTACCGGCGGGAAACTCGCAGGCATCAAACTCGATCCCCTCCAGACCCGCATCTTTCTGACTCCGCGCCAGCAAATTGTGGAAAGTCCGAGGATGTGGTTTGCGCTTCAGCGGGACTGGTGGCGGGGAACCGAATTGAATTCCTCGAAGCCGTTTCCCGCGCCGGAGCATCATCTCAGCCAGCCGCTGAACGACGACTGGTCCTGGCATCCAGTGGCGGCGGGCGACGATCCACAGGCCTGGACCAGTTCGGCGTTTGACTGTTCCTCGTGGGAGAAGATTCGCCTGGGGATTTGGGACACTCCCGGCCGCCCCAACGTGAAGCAGGCATTCTTGAGAAAGACATTCACAGTCAACACGGATTGGACGGCGGGCAATGTCCTGCTCTGGCTTCAGCCCTGGCTGCAAGGGGGCGGCACGATCAACAATCAATTCATCCGTGTTTGGTTTGACGGAAAGCTGGTTCGCGATTGGAGCCAGCGCACCATCGCGGGCGACGATTTAGCAGCAAGGTTCGTACCCGGCAGCGTTCATGTCATCGCCATTGAAATGAAAGGAGAGGCCACGCTTCACGGGCTGCCGGGCGATTGCTGGCTTTCGTTCGTACCGGCTTGCGAAAAGTCGCTCGACCTAAAGGGCGCCTGGACTGTCACGCCGGACTTTCTGCAGGACAGTGGGACCGTTCAATTGCCCGGGGCGTATAAGAACGCCTGCGGGATGCGTCGCCGGTTTCTGTTTCCAGATGACGCCAAAGGGAAAGATATCATGCTCAGCATCAACTCCGGCAAAGGCTCGATCTTGGGAGCGATCGTCAACGGACATTGGGTGCGCCGGCATCATCACCGGCTTGGAAATCAATGGAACCTGAATATCACGCCCTGGATACGCCCGGGTGAGGAAAACGAAATTGAATTGGTCGCCTCCACCCAAAAGCCGGACAGCGGCGAGCTCGTTTCGGTCAGGCTGGGTTCCTATACGAAGAACTGACCATCCGACACCCTTCAACAGAGAGCGGACCACCTCCGACAGACCGCGAGCAAAACCGGTGGATTCACCGGACTTTGTCAGGTAATATGATGCTGGAGTCACGTCTGTCTCTAACGGGCACGGTGCATCATGAGCCGCAGTCGGCATATCTCTCGGTTCGCGTTTACGCTGGTGGAACTGCTGGTGGTTATCGGCATCATCGCTCTGCTGATCAGCATCCTGCTGCCGGCGCTGAACTCCGCAAAGGAGGCGGCACGTACCACTGCCTGCCTGTCGAACATGCGGCAGATCGGGCAGGCGATGCAGACGTACATCACCGACAACCGCGGGTATGTCGTCCCCAGCAGCTACCGCGACCTGACCACACCCCCGAACGCCAACGGGTACTTCACCACCGAGTCCTGGGCCACCATCATGGTTGCCAGGAAATATCTGCCTTATCCCCCGGCCGTGTCAACTCAACCGCCGTTCGCGAGCAACGTCTTCTTCTGCCCGTCCGGCCTGCCCGAGTTCATCGCCGACTCCAGTATCACCAGCGGCCTGCCCGTCAGCCGCCGCGATGCTGTCGGCGCCATGGGCGCCCGCAGCGAATCCAAGACCCTCAAACCTGGCCTGTTTGTCTTCGCCTGGTATGGGATCAACGGCACCAGCGGTAAGGACATGGGCATTCCGATGCGCCGCTACCCGGCCGATGGCGACAGCGACACCAACCCCGTTACACCGCTCGCCAAGGTCACCCAGATCAAAGATACGTCGCGGATGGTCTGTGCTTTTGACGGTATTGCCACGGTCAATGTGCAGAGCGTCAACGCCAACCGCCTCAACGCCCGGCACAAGAAGTTCAGCGTCACAAATATCCTCTTCTTCGACGGGCATGCCGATTCGTATCAGACCAAGAGCCTGCCCGGCGGCGATGGCGATGCCGGCATCGGCGGGGCCGCCAGCACAACCTTCAGCCTCGCCAACCTAGCCAAATACCCGGCCACCAAGTGGCGGCTCGACCAGCCGTGAAGTAGAGCCGGTGCCTCCACCGGCATTCCGCAGTGCTGCCGGTGCCCCCACCGGCAGTTCCCGACTGACGCCGATACGCCACGACAATTCCCGAGCAGTTCCGGTGCCGCAAGTGGCGGCGTTCGTACGACCTTCCGAGGCCGACGAGGGTGTCGGCGAGCCGCTTCTTCACGCTCCCTATCGAACGCCACTCTCCGGGACCGGTAAGACGAGCATGCGATTATGGATGCTCACTCTGTCGGCGTGGTTCATGATCTCGGCGTCATTGCTCGCAGCCCCGATCACACCCGCTCCGCTCGATCCAGAAACGCGGGCGAAACTGGCCAAGACCCTCGAACCGCTGCACGCCCAGTACGACCCGGCCGAGAAGATGATTCGCCGGCCATTCAGTTCGCCTGGGTATCACACCACGCTCAAGGGCGGCGATGTTCATCCGACACGCGATTCGCTCCGCTACGCCCGGGCCATTCTTGATCTTGGCGACCCGGCCATGGACCGGCGGGCGTTTGACATCATCGAACGCGTGGTTGGCCTCCAGGATCAGGACCCCACGCACAAGACCTACGGCATCTGGAGCTGGTTCATGGATGAGCCGCTGGAGAAGATGTCGCCACCCGATTGGAACTGGGCCGACTTCTGCGGCCGGGAACTGCTCGAGGTGATCCTCTATCACCGCGACCGCCTGCCGGCCGACCTGAAGCAGAAGATTGACGCGTCCATTCTGCACGCGGCCAGGTCGATCCAGAAACGCAACGTCGGCCCGGGCTACACCAACATCGCCGTGCTCGGCACGTACGTGACGCTGATCGCCGGCGAGACCTACGACAATGCCGAGCTGAAGTCATACGGCATCGCCAGGCTCAAGCGGATCGTCGATTACACGGCCGAGCAGGGGGCCTTCACGGAATACAACAGTCCGACCTACACGCTGGTCGCAATGAAGGCGCTCGCGGGGCTCGTCGCGCACGTGCAGGATGAGTCGGCCAGGCGCATGGCCGGGGAGTTGTACCGAAAGACGTGGGAGGAACTCGCGCAACACTGGCACGCGCCCACGCAACAGTGGGCCGGCCCGCACAGCCGGTGCTACTCCACGCTGGTGGGCGAGGGCGTGCGCTCTCTCATCCAGCGAGGCACGTCCGGCCGGCTTGTGCTGGGCGCGGACATGGACAAGCTGGATGTCGATGAATACCGCTGCCCCGTGTTGTGCCCGGCGGAGTTTGAGCCGCTCCTGACCAGACTGGATGCGCCGCGGACGGTGGCGGAAACGTTCATCAAAAGCGCCACACGCAGTACGATTGGCACCACATATCTGCATCCGGATTTCGCGTTGGGCACGGTCAATCGGGGTTCGTTTTGGAACCAGGCGCGTCCGCTCGTGGCTTACTACGGCGATGCCAGGCGGCCCGGGTATATGCAGGCGCGGCTGTTGAAGAACGGCTACGACCTCTCCGCCGGCCGGGTGTACACGGCCCAGGATGCCGGCCGCTGTCTGTCGGCCATCACGCTCGCCACCGACGGCGGCGACACGCATCCGTCTCTGGACAAGCTCAAGGACGGCGTGCTCAAGGCAAAAGACCTGCGCCTGCGGTTTGAGTTCGGTGGATCGGGTGCTGATGCGAAGATCACCCCGCCGGCGAATCTGGCCGACACCGCCAATGTGCAGCTTGGCAAATTCAAGCTGCGGATTGCCGCGCCGCTTGCCCGCTTTACCGATGCGACGCCGCGCTGGGAAGTGGCGAAGATCAAGGATGCCGTTGCGTTGGATCTGGTTCTCTACACCGCCACCGAACGCGAGTTCAAACTCTCTGACACCCCGGCCGCGATCGTGATCGCGATGACCTTTCAGGAAGCGCCGTTGAAGATCACGATCGGCGAACAGGCCGGAAGGCTGACGGCCGAATGGTCGGGATTGAAGGTGGCCGCACGTGCAAAGCCCATGAAAGCCGCGGAATTGGAAGAGCGGTGAGAAGGTAGAAGGAAAAATGCAGAAGGAAAAACAAAGAGGGGGAAAGGGCGCGACGATGTCCCTGCCACTGCGTACGCGACTGAATCATGTTTCTCTCTGGATTCTCGGCCTCACGGCACTGCTGGCGGGCGCGGGGATGTTGCGGGGGAAGTACCATCCCATCGTGCTGCGATCGTCGCCAGTAAGCGAGACCCTACTCGTGCTGTCGCCGGTTGGCGTGGCCGTGGGCAGCGTGCAGGATCCCAGTGGAACGGGCATACCGTTCTATGGACCGGACGGGATAAACAAGCACATTGTTCTCGATTCGATGCGAGTAACCAGCCGGTTCGGGGGCTCGCTGTTCTTCTACTATGTGGCCCAATATAAGACCACGCAGGGTGGGAGCATCACCGTGAACGCCTGGCGCCTGACGTATATCCCGCAGGTGCTGATTGCCTTGATCATGCCGGTTGTCACAGCGCTGGGATGGTCGCGCCGTTTCTGGCCGCTGCTGGGCATTTGGGCCAACGATGCCAGAGCCGGCAATCGGGCGGGCCGCCGTCTGTTCAACATTCTCACCACCTGTTCACTGCTCCTGTTCCTGGTGACGCTGGGATTGTGGGCCATCGCCAGCCTGATGCGAGGCGCATTGCCGTCGCCGCAGGTGGGCTATCAACGGGAAATCTGGTTTGAGCAGGGCACAATCACGCTGATGCGCATCACCCGCATCGCCACGGCGATCGGACAACAACAACATCCCGGCGAAAAGGGACCGTTCGCCCGAGCCGACGCGATGTATGCCGTCCCGTATTGGTTCGTGGCGTTGCTCGCGGGCCTGCTGCCGGCGGCACGGCGACTGATCGCGGTCCTTCACACGCGCCAGCGCGAACGACGGGCACGCTCCGGTTTGTGTCCCAACTGCGGATACGATTTGCAGAAGAGTGAGCAGCGGTGCCCGGAATGCGGACAGGCATTCGCGCGGAAAACAGTGGTGGTGTTGCCCGGCGATATCTAACGCGCCCTTGATAGGCAATCGCGACGCCGTTGATACGTCGACCTGCCAGCCGTACTGTCTACTGGGTGGGCGGCCGTTTGGCTGAAGGTAACCAGCTCGGACGATTGTAGAATTCATGGAAGCCCGATCGAAGCCCCGACGCGTGCCGGGGCCTTCTTGCTGCGCCGGGTGTGCCCATCATCGCCTCCGGCTGTATACTAACCCACAACAAGACTCGCCATGCCACAGCAAGACTCGGGAACCTTCTCCTGTGAGCACTGCGGCCGCCGGTTCGGCTGGAAGCCGTCCATTGCCGGCAAGAACGCCAAATGCGTCTGCGGCCAAGTCCTTATTGTTCCGCACGACGATCCCGATCCGCCCGAAGACTACGGCCCTTACGCTCTGGCCGAGGTTCCCCCGGTCGCCGCCATTCCCGTCGAGCCCGAGCCACTGACGTACGAGCCGCAGCTCCGCGATAGTTTTTCCGTTGCTCTGGCGATATATCCGCCGCGCGACGTGTACGCACCGGCCGGCCTGCTGGTCGCCGCGTTGATCGCGATGCTGCTCTGGGCCACCGTCCATCTGCCGATGTCATTTGGGTCGGTTGTCCGCGCCGCAGTGTTTGGTGGCGTGGTGACGGCCATCAAGACGGCGATGATCGTTGGGCTCGCCTTTTTGGTGGCGGCGCGAAGTGGTGTCAGTTTCGGCAGGACTGGCATCGCGATCCTCAAGTTTGTCGCGATCATCATCGTCATCGACGCCGCCGTCCTCTGGCTCGATGTTCACATGAACAACTCCGGCGTCTGGCGATCGGCACGAACGTGGGGCTACGCCATATTACTCAGGCTGCTGCTGGCCGGTGCGATCGCCAGCGTCCTCTGCCACCATCTCTTCCAGATGGATCGCGATGAGGCTAGAAAGGTCGCGTTTCCGCTGGCGGTTCTCTCTCAACTGCTGGGCTCTATCGTCAGCATACTGCTCGGCGCGGCGCTGATTGCGATATACACGCCGAGGGCCAAGCCGCCAGCCGCCGCGCCGGCAGCGACAAAACCGCCGGTCGTGGTACCCACTGTCAGCCCGGGCAGCCCGGCCGATCGCGCCTTGGCAGAATACATGGCTCGCAGCGGGTACATCCGAGACGCCCGGCAACTGACTGGTCGGGGTGACGGCGTGTATCCGTGGGGCGATGTGGCCGCTCTCGCTTACGCCGCAGGCGCCAGAAATGTCTACATCGACCTGCAGCCAGCCATGTCCGGGCAGCCGATCAGAGTGTTTGTCGAGCTTCCGCCTGACCCGGCTCGGCGCGCTGCGTGCTTTGCCGCGATGGCTGCGGCGTGCCAGGGCACTCGGCACAAGCCCGCTCCGGCCTCAATGAGTGACACCGGTCAGCGCTTTTTAACGGTGATTCTGGGAAAGTAGGGGGTGGACCATGAGCGAACCCGAAGAATTCATGCCGGAGTCCGCTCCTTCGCCTGCCAACCTCCAGGAGCACATGCTCGACCGGGAGCGACGGATGATTCGGAAAAACCTGCTGCTGATTCTGCCCGCGCTGCCTGGGATCCTGCTTGATCTTGTGTTCGTCAGTCTGATCGTCTGGCTGCTTGGGCCATTTCAAGATGGCGTTCCCTGGCGGCGGGTGTTTTACTGGTGTATCCCGGTAACCATTCTCCTGTTCTGGTGGGATGACACGCAGTCTTCGGATTCGTGGACGGCCGACAACGCCAGATGGGGAACCGGAGATCCCACGGCGCCCGGCGGGCCGTCCTTGGACGGGCGCGGCGTGCCGCGCGGCGACGGCGGCTATCGCGGCGAAGTCTGCACGCAATTGTTGAGTTCATTACTTCTGTTTGGACCGTCCCTGCTGCGCCGGTCCGCGGCAATGCTCTGGACGATCTGGAAGTTCCGTGATGCAAATCGCCAGCGCGCGGAGCAGTTGTTGCGCCAGATGGCGACCGTGGACTATGGCGTTGCCGCACGCGACCTTCTACGGCCGCGGGAGCCGTTGGCGGAATTGCTGCCCACGCTGGCATACCTGCGATTCTACGGTTGGATCGACACCTCGCAGGACCTCGAGCGCATCTGGTTTCCGGCCGACGTGCGGACCCTGATGCAGGAGCTTGAGGCGCCATCGCCGACTGGTGCGGCCGCCGGCGAAGAAGGCAAGAGCGAGTGATCGATGATATCCTCTCGGGTTGTGGCAGGCCGCCGACGCCGAAGGCGTCAACGGACCAGCCCAACCAGCCCGCGCGCGTGGAAATGTCTTTGGTCGACCAGCAATGAAAGGTTGTGGCAGATGAGATGGTCGCGTTCAGCACGATTCCTCTTTCTCTTCGCATGTTTCCTTTCGCTCGGTGCTGGTCCGGCGACCCAGCCGGTCGGTGTCGTCGGGGGGATCGGGGCGGTCAAGCCGGGGGAGCCCGTGGATTGCCGGGCAGTGGCATTCAATCCGGACAAGTGGGACAAGAAGAACCTGTCGATGAAGCTCGTGCCGTGGACAGGTCAGAACGTGGTGTTGCTTACGACAACGGCGGGCCACGATCCCGTGGTCATGGGGCGGATTCTGTCACGGCTGGATGCGGGATGGAAGCTGTACGCCGATCTGACCGGAAAGGCGCCGGGGGTGTTCAAACAGATCAACGGGAAGCCGACGATCAATGCCATACCGGACGGCAGCCTCACCTGTGGATATGGCTGCGGGTATATCGGGGTCAGCGGGATCGAGGTGGCCGGATTTTATGGCAATGACTATCCGCTGGTGGCCAGGGATCCCGAGGCGTTTCCGCACTACTACTTTTACGAGATGGGGCGGAACTATTACACGTTTGGTGACCGCCACTCGGCGTTCATCACCGGCTATGCGGTGTTCATGCGGTATGTATGCATGGACACCCTCAAGTGCAAGGACGCCGACGCCGGCACGCGGAAGGCGATCGAGCAGGCCGAGGAACTGCTTGCCAAATCAGACATGCCGTTCCTGAAGGCGTTCACCACGCTGGATGGGCTGGATGAGAAGGCCCCGCGGTTGAAGGATGCCAGGGGCCGGGATATGCAGCCCTCCGATCAGCCGGTGATGTATGCGTCGGCGATGTTGAAGCTGTATCGCGACTCGGGTGGCGACGATTGGCTCAAGCGATTTTACACGGCGTTGCGGAAGTGTCCGGCCGTGACGCCGCGCAGCAAGGACGCGGGGTTGGCGCAGTCCACGAACTGGCTGGTCGCGGCGAGCGCGGCCGCCCACAAGGATCTTTCGCCGGTGTTCGCGGACCGCTGGCGGCTGCCGCTCCGGCCGGAGGCGCGCAAGGTATTGGGCGAGACGGATTGGACCGATGCGAGTTTGGATGTCGGCAAACTGTGCGAACGGATGGCGCAGGTGGGAATGTATGGGAGATGAGGTTCATGTTTATGCGTGTCTACGAATGGAGGCACTGAAATGTGCAGGACCGAACATTCGCTCGCTATTGTGAATTTACCATTGAACAGAATATCTGCCACGCTGGCGGCCATCGTCGCCTGTTGCGTCTTTATGATCCCCGTCCTCCCGGCCGTCGGCGCTGAGCCGGCCGCGACTCCGCCGACAACCGCGCCCGCCGCCGCGGTCTTCCCGCGCCTTCTGGGGATGAACATCGGCGCCAAGAATTACGACGACCCCGCATACCAGCAGCAGCTCTCCCGCCTCGATGTTGTCATCCTTGGTCTCTACAGAGGATGGAAACCGCAGTACGGCATGGAGAAGGTGCTGCGAAACCTGAAGGAGCTGAGCGGCGGCCGGATCATCGTCGGCCAATACACCGTGCTGAATGAGTGCGGCGACAATCCCAAAGACGCAGCCACGCTGGACCTTCGCACGAAGCTGAACGAGATGGGCTGGTGGGCCCACAAGGCCGATGGCAGCCGGGTGCAGTGGACCCGGCAGTACAACTGCTGGGACATCAACATCACGTCCGGCAGCAAGCCCGATGCAGCCGGCTTGCGCTATCCCCAGTGGCTCGCCGAGCGCTCGGAGAGAGTCTATTTCAAAGCCGCGCCCTTCGATCTGTGGTACTGCGACAATGTCTTCGGCAAGCCCCGTGTCACAGCGGACTGGGATGGCAATGGCACGGACGACAGCCCGAAAGATCCGGCCGTCGCGGCGGCCTACCGATCCGGCCACCACGCTGAGTGGGATCACATCCGCAAGATCCACCCTAAATAGCCGTGCGCGATTCGTGTAG
>JANYKD010000548.1 GCA_025361735.1 Phycisphaerales bacterium | reverse complement strand
ACCTGCTGCCGATCCTGCCGATCCGCAGCGTGGTCGTGTTTCCCGGCACGGTTGTGCCGCTGAACATCGGTCGGCCCAAGAGCAAGAGCCTGATCGACGAAGTGATGCCCGGTAACAAGCTGGTGGGGGTGATCGCCCAGCGCAATCAGGACGTCGAGGATCCCACCAATGCCGACCTCTATAGCGTTGGGGTTGTAGGCGTGATTCTCAAGCTGTTCAAGCTGCCTGATGGCAACCAGTCGATCATCGTCCACGGCTTGGCGCGATTCCAACTTCAGAGTGTCGAGCGAACCGAGCCGTTTATGATGGGGCGGATCAGCATCCTGCAGGATAGTGTCGAGCCGGGGAATCCGCTTGATGCACTCGTGGCCAGCGTCCGCGAGCAGGCCAACCGCATGATCGAGCTATCGCCGAATACGCCGGAGGAGGCGTCGCAGGTGCTGAACAGCATCCACGACGCCGGGCCGCTGGCGGATTTTCTGGCGGCCAACCTTCAGGCCGAGACGCCCGAGCAGTTCGTGTCCGAGAAACAGCGGCTGCTCGAGGAGTTTGACGTCGAGCGGCGGTTACGTCTCATCGCCGACCGGCTGGCCAAGCAACTGGATATCCTGGAATTGCAGACGAAGATTCACAAGCAGGTGTCGGAGAACATCGACCGTTCGCAGCGGCGTTACTATCTCCAGGAGCAGATGAAGGCGATTCGGAAGGAGCTCGGCGAAAAGGATGGCGCCGATGGCGAGAGCGAAGCCGGCGAACTGCGGAAGAAGCTGAAGGAAGCCGATCCGCCCGAGAACGTGATGAAAGAGGCCGAGCGGGAACTGACCCGGTTGGAGACTCTGCCCAGCGCGTCGCCGGAATACGGCGTCATCCGCACGTACCTGCAGATTCTCTCGGAGCTTCCGTGGAAGAAGGCGACCGAGGACAAGATCGATCTGGTGGAAGCGCAGCGGATCCTCGATCGCGACCATTTTGACTTGGAGAAGGTCAAGCGGCGGATCGTCGAGTATCTCGCGGTGCGCAAGCTCAAACCCGATGGCGGCGGGGCGATCCTCTGTTTTGTCGGGCCGCCGGGCGTGGGCAAGACATCGCTGGGCAAGAGCATCGCTGAGGCGATGAACCGGAAGTTTATTCGCGTGGCGCTGGGCGGCGTGCGCGACGAAGCGGATATTCGTGGGCATCGGCGGACGTACATCGGGTCGATGCCCGGGCGGATTATCACGGAAATCCGCAAGGCAGGAACGCGGAACCCGGTGATGATGCTGGACGAGGTGGACAAGCTGGCCAACGATTTCCGGGGTGACCCGGCGTCGGCATTGCTGGAGGTGCTCGACCCGGCGCAGAATTCCAACTTCACAGACCACTACCTCGATGTGGCGTTTGATTTGTCCAAGGTTCTCTTCATCGCCACGGCCAACACGATGGACTCGGTTCCACTGGCGTTGCGGGACCGTATGGAAGTCATCGAAATTCCCGGCTACACGGATCTGGAGAAGTTGGCGATCGCCAGGCGCTACCTGGTTCCGCGGCAGATCGAGGTGCATGGACTGACGAAGAAGCAGGCCACGTTCAGCGATGCCATGATCCGGCTGATCATCGATGGGTACACGCGCGAGGCCGGCGTGCGCAACCTGGAGCGGAGCATCGGCAGCATTGACCGCGGGATCGCCGCGGACGTCGTGGCCGGCAAGGTCAACGCCCAGAAAGTCGATCGACGGGTCATTGAGCGCGCGCTGGGACCGCGAAAGTTCGAGTCGGAACTGGCGTCGCGCACGAGTGTGCCCGGCGTGGCGACAGGGATGGCGTATACGCCCGTTGGCGGCGAGATCCTCTTTATTGAGGCCTCGCGTATGAGTGGCAAGGGCAACATCATACTCACCGGGCACATTGGTGATGTGATGAAGGAATCGGCGACGGCCGCCTTTTCCCTGATCCGCTCGCGGGCGGAGCAGCTTGGTGTCGATCCGAAATTGCTGGCCGAGAGCGACATCCACGTGCATGTGCCCGCGGGTGCGGTGCCCAAGGACGGTCCAAGCGCCGGTGTGGCGATGTATGTGGCGCTGGCATCTCTGATGCTGAACCGGCCGGTGCGGCATGATATCGCCATGACGGGCGAGATTACGTTGCGCGGACTCGTGTTGCCGATCGGCGGGTTGAAGGAAAAGACGCTGGCGGCGATGCGGGCGGGCATCAAGCAGGTGATCGCGCCCAAGCGCAACGAGAAGGACCTGGCGGAGATTCCCGACGAAGTGCGGCGGGGTCTGAAATGGCATTTCGTGTCAAATGTGGACGAAGCGCTGCGGGTTGCGGTGTCGTCCGGTCCGAAAAAACCAAAAAGCAATGGAAAACTGCGCCGAGGTACGGGAGAATAGTATAATGTTGGCCGGCGAGCCTGGTTCGGCGCGTGGGCGACGGATCGAGGCAGGCCACGCGGTCTGACGGCAGAGAGGTAGTGCATCGAAAATGAGCCACATGAATGTTCAGCAGGTCGGTGAGATGACGGTGGTCGAATTTACATGCCCGTCACTGATGGATCCCATCGAACTGGAGCAGATTGCCGCTCAGCTCTACAAGCTCGTCGACGAGCAGGATAAACGGCAGATCGTGCTGGATTTCGAGAAGGTGGAGTATCTGGCCAGCCAGGCGATCGGCATTCTGCTGGCGATGCAGAAGAAACTGGCCGCGTTGAAGAAGAGCACTTTGATTCTCTGCGGCGTGGGGCCGCGGCTGATGGAACTGCTGCGCATCACGCGGCTGGACCGGGTTCTGACAGTGAAACCCACACAGAAGGATGCAGTCAAGACCGCGGGCTGACCGGAAGGGTCCGCGGGTTCGAGCGGAACATGTTTTGGGTGGCGAAGATGTGTCGGAGAGCCGACACCGCAGGTCAAACTCCTGTGCTGCGGCATTCCGACGTCCAGAGGACGGCTTTGACAAGGAGAAACCATGGCGGAAGCAAGCGTCCAGATCCAGTTCAGCGTGTTCCTGGTGAATAAGCCCGGCATCCTGGCGCAGGTGACATCAGCGCTGGCCGACGAGAAGATCAATCTGGTGGCCATGACCCTGGTGGACTCACAGGAACACGGCGTGCTCCGGTTTGTCGCCGAGGATTCGCTGCTGGCCCGCAAGACGCTGATGCTGCTCAACCTCCCCACCACCGAGACGGAGGTACTGCGGATGGAGTTGTCCAACCGCCCCGGCGCGCTGTCGGATGTGGCGGGGATGCTCGGTGAGAACCACATCAACATCAACTATGCCTATTGCACGAGCGGCGCGCCCGGCGGCAAAACGACAGCGATCCTGAAGGTTGCGGACCTGACCAAGGCCCAGCGCGTGCTTAAGGTCAGCAGCACCAAGCACAAGGAACCCAATCTGCGCAAAGGCGGGCCGCGGCGATAGGCGATGTGCTGGCGACTCTTTCCGAGATTGGGTGCGACGGCTTGTCTACTGCAAGCCGTGTCTGCGTGACCACGAGGCGACGTAGGGTCCGCTTCAGCGGACGCGCAGAGGAGCGGGTACGCCAACCCGCGTCCGCTGAAGCGGAC
>JANYKD010000542.1 GCA_025361735.1 Phycisphaerales bacterium | reverse complement strand
GAGCAGATTGTCGATTTCCTGTGTTTCTTCGCCAAGGCCTGGAAGCGTGCCGCGGGCGCGCGAGTCGTCGTTGACCTTGCTTGCATCGTTGTGGCCCATCTGAATCAGCACGAAGTCGCCGGGCTTGGCTCTCTCAAGGATTCTGTCCCAGCGTCCTTCGGTCTGAAATGTTCGGCTGCTGCGTCCGCCGATGGCATGATTCTCGACGGTGATTCGGGTCGCGTCAAAGAAGCGGGCGATCGGATCCCCCCAGCCCTGCTGGCCGGGCGTTCCGTTCTTCACGGTGGAATCGCCGACGATGAACAGCGTCGGTTTTCCGTTGGCTGGTGCCGGAGCAGGTTGTTCGGCCACAGCCAGCGGCAAGCCGCCAATGAGTGCGGCCACGATGCATAGAGAGGTGAGTCGAGTTCTCATGTTGCTCCTTGGTCGACGGTTGCGTGATGTCGGCGGGGTCATGGCGTCGGAGTCACCGCCGAACTTGCGGGTTGATGATTTGCATGAGCGGTGTCGGCGATCTTCCGCCGGATCAATTCGGCGAGGTCGCGCGGCCTTGCCGCACTCAGACGTGCCAGCACGCACTGCCAGCGGTAGGCAAAGTTCCCCGCAGGATCGGGCCGGCGATGCTTAAACGACTTGTCGAACACCTGCGGCCGGGCCACGTACTCCGCCTGTATCTGCTCGAATCGCTCGACGAAAGACTCGATATAGATACGGGCAAAATCGTCCAGGCTGGGCAGACGCGGGGCCCGGCATGTAACAGCGGCGGCGTATTCAGGCGCAACCGTGCGCAGATCGGCGAGGTAATTACCGACGTAATCGTTAAACGAGCCGGTGTGGTCGGTGACGACAATGTCGATCGGAAATCCGTGTTCATCTTCGATCAGGATCTCATCGCCGTCGTCGAAGATGATGTGGCCGTTCCTGTCGCACCGGCCGACGATCATGTTGGGGGCGGCCGCGCGCCCCAGCACACGTGCCAATGCCAGGGCGTACCGTTCGTCCGCAAGCGAGGCGGCCGGAATCTTGTCGGTGGCGGTTCCGGCGATGTAGTCGCGCTGGAGGTAGGTGGTCCAGATGGCGATCCCGTCGTATTGTTTCTGCTCGCCGTGGTAGCGCTCGGCCAGTTGGTTGATGTGCAGGCGGCAGGGGAGGTTCATGCCCAATTGCCGGCAGGCCAAGTGCCGGTCGAGGATGTACTCGGTGTATTCCGTTGTTTCCAGAATGGCCCGCAGCAGGTCCTCTCCCCGGTCCATGCGTTCGCGAATGCCCCATTTTTGCACCCGGATGATCTGCAACGACTCTTTGTCGACGCTCCGCTGTTTGAGTTGTGCGATGAGCACGTCGCGGCGGCCCTGAAATGGAACACGATGGCTCAAGGATTCGACGACGCGGCCGATGTTGACGAATTCCAGGTCACCGTAATTGTGGGTCAGGTTGCAGATGAGCCCGCGGATCACGTCTTCGTCCCGCCCGGTGGGCAGTTGGTCAGCCTCCACGGCCGGCTCCTCGAACGCCGAATCGAAGATGAT
Organism: Phycisphaerales bacterium; assembly: GCA_025361735.1. Lineage (GTDB taxonomy): Bacteria > Planctomycetota > Phycisphaerae > Tepidisphaerales > Tepidisphaeraceae > JANYKD01. The sequence goes on along the minus strand of JANYKD010000542.1, from coordinate 6,913 downwards.
CTTTCCATGCTCGAGGCGCGCGCCGGGTTCCCAGGCGATCCGCATGAGAAACTCGTTGGCCAGCGTCGGCGCCACATCACCGGACGCCACGCCGTCGTCGTGGTCACTCAGGGTGCAGTACATCCGATTTCGCCAACCGTCGTCGTTTGCGTCCGCGCAACGAAAAGCCGGGCGAACGGCGGCCTCGAATTTCCGGTGCAGAGTCTCGAAGGCAGCCGTCAATTCCGCGCCGCTGAGCGTGGCGAAGTCGATGGCGGCGAAGTCACCGTGCCCGAAGTGGTCCTCGGCCATGAAGAAGTCGATCTCGGGATTACCCCGCGCGTTTCTGGCGGCGCTGTAGCGGGTGATCTCCACAAGGTGCGCTCGCAGTTCAGTGTCACCGAGCCGGCCGAGATCGGCGAAGTCCTGGCAGGCGAGCCAGCGTGTGCCACTGATGGCGTTGTAGTGGTAAATAGGCAGCCCGCCGATGGCGATTCGCGAATCGCGGATGGCTCGCTGCATCTGTTCTTTGGTGGACGGCAGTGGGACGATCCGCCACAACTCACCGCGGCGGCGGATCGCCGAGCGGACCCCCTCGCTGTGAACGAAAAGGAAGCGGATCTTTCGTTTGCGGATGAGCGCCTGAAGCATCTCGTCGGCCTGAAACGTCAGTTCCATGTCGTCCGGATTCGGGCGGATCAGGATGGCGTCCCCCTGCACGATCAGGTCCACGCCTTGCTCCCAGATCTCCATCTGCTCGTCTTCGGTGAGCGGAGGCTGGCCGACGGCTTGGCGCTGTTTGTCGATCGTGTCGGTGTACGCCATCCGCTGGCTCATGTGGATGCCCGGCAGCGTAACGAGCGTGCGGGTGTGTGGAAATGCGGTGGCGATGCTGGATACGAGCGAGCCTTCAGGGGTGCGCGCCAAGGGGTGTTGCCCGATCAACTGAATCATGCAGAGGCTCCGTTGGGGCCGCATTGTATCATTATCGGCCGGATTGCGGATATGCACCGGATGATAGTCATCTGCATGAACGGGCGTCGGCACGGCGCATCGGACATTACTTACCCAGCACGCGATAGACGACCGCCTGACACTCGGCGATTCGCGCGTCGGCTTCCGCTCGTGTCGGGGCCTCGGCGATGATGCGCATGATCGGCTCGGTGTTGCTCGGGCGGGCGTGAACCCAGGACTTTTCCCAGTCAATGCGGATGCCATCCTGGACGTCCACCTTCTCTTTGGCGAACTCGACCTTCAACGCCTCGACGGCGCGATTGGCATCCTCGCGGCGGCATTCAAACTTGGTCTTGACGATCTCGTAGCGCGGGATCTCATTCACGAGTTGAGAAATGCTCTTGCCTGTCGCCGCCATCAGTTGCAGCACATAGGCCATGCCCACAAGCGAGTCGCGGCCGGGAACAATGCGGGTGTCGATCACGCCGCCGTTGCCTTCGCCGCCGATCGGGGCGTTCTCGCGCATCATCGCCAGCACGACGTTGACCTCGCCCACGGGCGTGCGGACGACGCGGGAGTTGTGCATGGCGGCCACGTCGTCGAGCATCCGGCTGCTCGAGAGGTTCGCGGCCGTCACGCCCGGCTTCTTGGAGAGGATGTAGTGCGCCGCCAGCACGACGGAGTATTCCTCACCGATGTACCGGCCATTTTCATCGACGATCGCCAGCCGATCGGCATCGGGATCCTGAGCGAAGCCGACACTCGCCTTCTGCCGCTTCACTTCCGCGGCAAGTTGCGTGAGATTGGCCTCGGTCGGCTCGGGCTCGTGCGGAAACTGGCCGTCCGGCGTGTTGAACATGTGAACCACCTGGCAGCCGAGCTTGCTGAGCAGCGTCGCCGAGGTGACGCACCCGGCGCCGTTGACCGAATCGACCACGACCTTGAACCGTTTGGTCGAGATGCCCAGGACGTCGACATGATCGAGAACCCGCTTGATGTGCAACGCGTGGGTCTCGCTGTTCTTCTTTGGCTGCACGAGTTGCTGCACCCGCACAAAATCGGCCTCACCGGCTTCGTAGATCGCCTTGATCTGCGCCGCCTGTTCCGGCGAGGGGGCCATCTGTTCGCGGGTGAGCAGTTTCAATCCGTTCCACTGGATGGGGTTGTGCGATGCGGTCACGACCATGCCCGCATCAGCGCTGAGGTACTTCACCATCATCGCCACACCAGGCGTGGTGACTACGTCGAGGTCGATCACCTCGATGCCGCTTGCGGTCAGGCTGGCGATGGCCGCGTCACGCACCCAGCAGCCGCTGGGCCGGGAATCCCGGCCGACGACGACCTTGAAGTGAGTTCCATTGGCGGGCTTCTCGTAGCGTTTGAGCCAGACCGCAAACGCGGCCGCCATTCGGCCGATGGTTACCGGCGTGAGCGATCCGCCGATGGTGCCGCGCATTCCCGAAACGCCGATCATCAATGCTTCCATATGCGTCCTACTGATAATCCATTGCCCTTTGTCCCGCAACCCGTATCATCCTGCAACTTCACTGTGATTGCGATAAAATGAGCTTATGAACCGCGACGACCTCGAACATCGAATATCCACGCTCGTCGACAAACTCGTCGAGAGCACCCTGCATCAGCCCGGCCTGCAGCACCTCGGGCATTGCTTTCTTCCCAATCGCGACACCATAATCGAATGCGTCCAACTCCTTCAGCAACTCTGCTTCCCCGGCTACTTCGGCAAGCAGGGGCTCACTGTCGAGAATCTGCAGTATCGGATCGGCGAAATCGTTCTCGAGTTGATCCCACTGTTGCACGAACAGGTCAAGTGCAGCCTGCAGTACGGTAGTCGCGGCGACGACCCGCAGGCCAAGCCGTGCGAAGAGGCAATGGACGGCAGGGCGGCGCAGATTGTCTCAGGATTTCTTGAGCGAATCCCGGCTGTTCGTGAATTGCTGGCCACCGACGTGCAGGCGGCCTTCGCGGCCGATCCGGCGGCTCGCAGCACTGACGAGACCATCTTCTGCTACCCCGGCATTTTTGCCATCATGGTGCAACGTCTCTCGCATGAGCTGAACATCCTCGGCGCGCCCCTGATGCCCCGGATCATGACCGAATATGCCCACTCGCTGACGGGTATCGACATTCATCCCGGCGCGCAACTCGGCCGGTCGTTCTTCATCGACCACGGCACGGGCGTGGTTATCGGCGAAACCACGATCATCGGTGAGAATGTGAAGATCTACCAGGGCGTGACGTTGGGCGCACTGGCCCCGGCGGCCGGGCAGATGCTCCGCGGCGTCAAGCGGCATCCGACGATCGAGGACGACGTCATCATCTACGCCGGCGCCACCATCCTCGGCGGCGAGACGGTCATCGGGAAGGCCGCGGTCATCGCGGCCAACGTGTTCATCACCGCGAGCGTACCACCGCACACGGTCGTCGGTATGGAATCGCCGAAACTCACGTATCGCCAGCGCCGGCAGCGGACCAAAGAAGCGGACAAGCCCGCGTCGCCGGCGTAGGGTCCGCATCGCGGATCACGTTTTCGCATGCGGAAATTGAGCGAGATCCCTCCGCAGGCCTGAGAGGCCGTCACCTGTCGATAGCCGTGGCCGTGAGGCCACGGAAATCGAGGCCCGATAATTTGAGGCCCGAAGGGCCGGCACTTTCGGCGATAAAGGACCCTCGGAGTTGTATCATTGCAAGGACTTTATCTATGAACGCGTCCCAGTTGCGGCTTCTATGTGATGCCCTCATACCGCTGATCCTCGCCGCATGTTGTTGCGCCGCCGAGCAACCGGTCAATGCCCCCTTCACCTGGTCCAACCCGATCCATTTCGACGCCGGCCCGAACACGTCCGAAGTTCGCGATCCCTGCATCATTCGCGAAGGCGACACGTACTACCTCATCTACACCGTCTTCCCCTTCCGCAACCGCGAAGAGAAACGCCTCGCCGATCCCGACCAGGGTTCTTCCCCCGGCATCAGGCTCTACACGTCGAGGGATCTCCAGACTTGGACGTTCGACCGCTGGTTGGTGAAGTCATCGGAACTTTCAGAAAACTGTCCCTATAAACACCGCTTCTGGGCACCCGAGATCCACAAGATGGGCGGCAAGTTCTATCTCATCTTCACGGCCGATAACTGGCTCAAGAACGAATACAACCCGGCCGGCCGCTGGGGCACCGCCGGCTATGCCTTCGTCGGTGTCGCCGACAAGATCACCGGTCCGTACGAGCACATCACCTACATTGCCGGCGGGGCCTGTGACACCTCGCTCTTTGAAGATACCGACGGCAAGACCTACGCCATCATCCCCCGTGGCAATGTGGACATGCAGCAGATCGATCTCACCCAGCTCGCCCACGACAAAGTGCGCCTGCTGGGCAAACCGAAGATGGTCATTTCCTGCGACAATGCTGACATCAACATGGCCGCCCGTGCCGAATATCTCGAAGGCCCGTGGTTGATGAAGCAGGGGGGCAGGTACATTCTCCTCTGTGCCGGCCCGTATTCAGAGAAGAAATTCCCCGATCAGAAGGGCTACTGGGTCGAGTGCGCCTATGCCGACAACATCGCCGGCCCGTGGAAAAAGGACCCGCGCGGCCAGATTTTCCTCGGCGGCCACATCGCCGTCTTCGCCGGTCCTGATGGCCGCAACTGGTTCTCCTATCGCGGCGAGAAATTCCCCCAGCATCGCGGCCTGCTCTGCATCGACCCTTTCGACATCGCCGCCGACGGGACCGTGCAACACACGGCGCCGACGCTTGGCCGGCAGTCAGTGAAGTAAACGCTTCACAGAGTTGTCGATGAAATAGAGCTTGATTTCGAGGAGGGGTGATCGCCATCGCGCCGAATCAATTCCTCGGCCGGTGTCTTCCGCAGAAAATGGTGAATCTGCGGGAACAACAGCCGATTGTGCCCGTAGGAGTCCAGCTCGTGGATTGCCTGATCGGTCGCCCAGTTCTGTTCGGCCACCCGATACGCTGCCACAAACAGCCCCGTCCGGTCGCGGCCTGCATAGCAATGAACAAAAATCGGGCCTTCCACCGGCTCGCTGACAAAAGGGGCAGCCAGCCGGCCGGCGACGATCTGCAGGTACTTCTGCACATCGGGCAATTTCGGGCTCAGAGGATCGCTGGGGATGTGTACGTAGCGCATCCCCGCGGCCTTGGCCCATTCTTCCTCGCGCGGGTCGGGGTCGTTGCGCAGGTTGATGATCGTCCGCACGCCCTTCTCCCGCAGCGTGGTGATTCCTTTTTCCTCCGGCTGTGCCCCCCGATAGATCAGGCAACTGTTGCCCTCGACCACGCCAAAATTGTCGATGCCGGGCACGGCCACGCCGAGTTTGCTCTGGTAGCATCCCGTCAGGAACAGGGCGATGACTGGGGCAAGAAGTATTGGCAGACAACGGATTGGTCGCATGTCATGCCTTTCGGTGTGGAGTGCTCTTTGATAGACCCGCGTCAAACTCGGCGGGACCGGGCTCAGGACCGCGTCCGGATCATGCGCCATGGTACCAATGTTTCGTGGTCGTGCAATGATATCGGGAAATCGACAGTATCGGGAAATCGACGCGTGCTCGCGTAAGCAGTTCACTATCGACGAACTGAATGTGCTCGCGTGTCAGGGATGCGTTCACGAAACATCGTTGCTCATCGGTCTACGCTGCAGGTGTATTCGCGTTGCCCGATTCCAGCCTTGGTATCGAGTGGTGAACGCCAGGCACGGGGCAACATTTCGCGCCATTCGCGATATGTAACAACAACACACTATGAATTCACAAACCAAGCTTTGCCAATACGCATTCCATTCTCTCATCCTGTTGCTCGCGGCCTTGACAGTGCGTGCTGAAATCCCGCGTCCCGAGCATCCGCGCCCGGACTTTCAGCGACCCGTCTGGCTCAATCTCAACGGCCAGTGGCAATGGGATAACGACACCAAGAACGATGGCGTGGCGCGCGGCCTGATTACCGGGAAGGATCTGGCGCAGAAGATCGTCGTGCCGTTCTGTCCCGAGAGCAAACTCTCCGGCCTCGCCCTGGCAACCGAGTACATGCCGCACACCTGGTATCGCCGCACCTTCCAGGTGCCGGCCGAGATGCGCGGGCAGCGCATCCTGCTTCGCTTCGGTGCCGTCGACTGGCTCGCCAAGGTTTTCGTCAACGGCACCGCCGTTGGTGAACATCGCGGCGGGTATTCCGCATTCTCGCTCGACATCACCAGCGCCCTCAAGGATGGCGACAACGAACTGGTCGTGCAGGTAACGGATGAGATTCGCTCGGGCCTGCAGGCCGCCGGCAAGCAGTCGCACGGGAAATCCGAAGGCTGCGTCTATACCCGCACCACGGGCATCTGGCAGACGGTTTATCTTGAAGCTGCCGGCGACACCTATCTCAAGGATTTCGTCGTCAATCCCGACCTCAGCACCGGCCGGGTGTTTTTCAACGGTAACATGGCCGGTGCGAACAAGGGCGTCACCGTCCGCGTGCGCGCCTATGCCGATGACCAGATCGTCGGTGAAGATACCGTGCCGGCCAACTGGCGGTCCACGCTCGCTGTGGTCAAGCTTTCCAAGGTCGTCGCCTGGGAGCCCGGCAAGCCCTACCTTTATGACCTCGTCATCGAGACGCTCAAGGACGGCAAGGTCATCGACACCGTTCGCAGCTACTTCGGCTTCCGCAAGATTGCCATTGAAGGCAATCGCTTTCTCATCAACGACAAGCTCGTCTTCCAGCGCCTGATTCTCGACCAAGGCTTCTATCCCGACAGCATCTACACAGCGCCCACGGATGCGGATCTGAAGAAGGATATCGAGCTTTCACTGGCGGCCGGGTTCAACGGCGCCCGTCTGCACCAGAAGGTGTTTGAGCCACGTCTCCTCTACTGGGCCGACAGGCTCGGCTACATGGTCTGGGGCGAATACGCCAGTTGGGGCGTCAACATCGATCATCCCGAGGCCGTCCGCTGGTTC
>JANYKD010000454.1 GCA_025361735.1 Phycisphaerales bacterium | reverse complement strand
GCGGCACGCGCAACGCCATCAGTTCCAGTTCGGCATCCAGCGCCTTGGTTCGTTCCTCGGCGGACTTCACACTGGTTTTGAGGTGGCCCACGCGGGCGATGGCGGCCTGCTTCTCCGTCGGATCCTTCAGCCGGCCAATCGCCTGCGAGGCGAGATTCTGCTCGGCGCGGTATTTCTCGAATTCCTGCTGGGCGGCAACGCGATCCCGGTCCTTCTGGAGGATGGCGTCGATATCCACCGTGACATTCTTTAACTGGGCACCGCGGCGGTACTTATCGGGATTGTCGCGAAGGTCTTTCAAGTCAATCATGCTGCTGGTCCTTGCTTGGGTGGGGCAGTTTTATCAGATCGGCGGAATGCGTCCAGCCTTTGTAGCACAGCCGTCCCGGCTGTGATTCTTGGAACACAGCCGGGACGGCTGTGCTACAAAGATTACGGCTCGAACGGTGCCAATCCGTCGGCGGTCACGAGGAACAGTGCCTCGGATATCTGGTGCGGCATGGTGCGATATCCCTCGGCCGTCTGCGTCCGCATGACCGGGACCAGCTCCTGGCGATTACGGAAGCAGACGAGGATGTCGCGATTGGGCACGGCGGCCACAAACGGGCTGCCCAGGTGCGGCCGCAAGCGATCGTGCAGATTGGGCAAGAGAATCCGCGACGCGTCGTAGCCATCGAGCGTCTGCACACAGACCAGGCTGATCTGCCCGGTGCCGTCTTCCGCCGCATGGGCCGCGATCTCCTGGCTGCGAGCCGTGAGGTTGCCCAGGGCCGTCTCGTGCAGCATGTCGATGCCAATGTTCCAGCGCTCGAATGTGGTCGGCGGAATGTAGGCGATGGAGCGATCGCAATCGATCGCATACGCCACGTCGAATCCGGGAAGCAGGTTCTGGCGGACCATGGCGGCGGTCGCCGGCGCTGCGGTCGGTGCCGGCGGCAGGACCATGGGCATGATCCGTTCGCGCACTTCCTCGAAGTCCGCACGGTCGATCGGCGAGGCTTCGTTGGCACGCACCAGTTCGGTAACCCAGCGTTCGACATGGTGCTTGAGACTGGCCGGATCCTGCGCGGCAACGCGGTACAGGTTCTCCATTGAAGCCTGGCTGCCATCCAGCACCAGCGCGAACGAGGCCGCGTCCTTCTCCACGGTTAGAAGCGGGAACTGCTCGTGGATAAGCGCGACGACGAAATCGAGAAACTCACTGCGATTCATATCAGACATCGACCGCATGGTAACAGAGGAATGCCGCACGTGGAAACCCGGCTGACGTTCCAAAACGGACCTGCCAGGCCGATTGGAAACGCCCAACCCGGCCAGTAGAATGCGCCAGCCGTTATCATAAGGGAAGGCTCGGGTCCGGGAGGCCAATGGCACTGAGATTCAAGTGTAGTGCGTGTGGCCAGTTGCACCGTGTGCCGGACACGATGGGTGGGCGGAGCACCTACTGTTTCTCCTGCGGAAATGCCGTGACCGTCAGCACGAGCCACCCCGTGGCCGATGATGCGCCAGTTGATCATGCGGCCGGCGAGATAGCCATCCTGCGTGCGCCCGCCACCCAGGTAAACGCACCGGTATCGCTCGGTGCAGAAGGGCTGGAGCTGGTTGAAGGGGCGAACGACGCTCCACTGAAGCTGGCCCAAGACGATGGCTCGCCACAATTGAAAGACGGAGTCCACGCCCCCAAAGTGCAGGCCAATCCTGCTCCCGCTCAGACGGCACACCCGTCCGGTACCAAGCCCAGGATCGTCGTGCCGATTTCTCACACGTCAGACAAGGCCAACGCCGCGCGAGCATCAGGTACCGGCAGCAAGTCCCCGGCACCCCGCGACGCAGGGACGAATCAACGCCCGATGTCACAGCCGCCGGAGGCGCCCCGGTCGCGGTCAAACTCCGGCGCCGACCCCGTGACGCTCGATGAACTCGTGCTACTGGCGAGCCATAAGAAAACGCCACCTGCAACTCCGGCGTTACCCGCACGGCGTAATGCAGCGGGCGGCCACCACACGCCACCAGCTCGCCCGGCGAGTCGGCCAGGTTCAACCGACGGCGTGCTGAGCCTTGACGCCATTGAAGAACTCGCCGCTGGCCAAGTCGTCACAAATCCGCCGGGCGTTCCCCTGGGCGTACAGAACAACTCGGGTCCAAATCCCGCGCTCGCCTGGATGCGAAGTCTGGCATTCTGGCCGATTGTTCGCGACTACCTCCTCTGCAACGGCTGGGCCTGGGCCGGATTGGTCTTTCTACTTGTCTCGTGCATCATCTGGACCAAGCGAGGGAGTTTCCTGGGCAGTTCCAACAAGCCGCTTGCCGCCATCGACTTTAAGCCCATCGCCAATACCAAGGCCGTCTATCACACCGCCAAGGTCGGCCGCTGGAACAGCGGCGAGGATCGGCACCTCTTGGTCATCCTGCCGTCGTCGGCCGTGGACGGCACGACGACGTTGCCATGCCTGCTCGTTCTGGCTCCCACGTTCACTCCGCCAACAGATGGCCGCTGGATGACTGATGAGGGCCTGTTGTTCTACTCTGAGCCCACCAAATCCGGCTTCGCGGTCGTCGTCATCGAGTCGTTTCAGACGCGGCCGCAGGTGTTCAAGATGATCGACGATGGCACGACCAACTTCATGACCGATAACATGCAGGAACTTGTCACGCGCGCCCGTGAGGGCGACTATGGCGTTGGCGATGTCACCAAAGCCTTCGATTTCCTTCTCGCCCATGTGCCCGCCGCGGATCCCACACGCTGCTTCCTGACGTCCTATCAAGGCGATGTGGACCTACTGTTCTCCGCTGCGGCCGCGGAGTCACGGCTTGCCGGCGCCATCGCCGTCGGGCCAGCACTGACAGATAACGATCTCATCGCTGCTGATACGGTTGACAGGATCGAGAAACTCAGGCCGGGCTATCGTGAATACGTGCGGCGTCTGGCCCTCAGGAACAACACCGTCGGCTCGCGATGCAATGTGACGCTGCTCTATCTGCCGGGAGACTCGCAGGATGCCAGGACGTGGAACGCGATTGCCGCCCTGCAGCCCCAACGGATTCGAGCGATTCCCGCGTCGGCTGTCGGCCCGTCGGGTTCGTCCTGGGTAACCCTGGCGTCGAATTCGGCTTATGTCCAGATCTTCGGACGCCAACCGCCATCACCCACCGTTGGCGGCCGTTCGCCAGACGTTCCTGCTGCTGTCCCTGCACCCGCTGCAAACCCTTTGCCGGCCGTCACGGGCCGCTCGTCTCAGGCCTCTGCCCCTGCCGGGAACCCCGTCCCGACAGCGGCCCCAGTCACCAACACACCTTCGCGCGAATTGCTTGTCCAGTTCGCGAACCTCGGCGCCCAAGTCAGCACCAATGCGAACCAGGAGATCGTCTCCATTGATCTCCGCCGTTCCAAAGATGTCGCTGCTGCCGCCAAAGTCCTCGCGGGTTTCACGCGAGCGCCCAGGCTGCGATTGCTTCCTTCTCAGTTCACGCCAGATGCGCTAATGGCTCTAAACAACATCACCGCCATCCAGTGTCTCGATTTTTCTGATGTGAAGATTGTCGACGCCGATCTCACTCGTATTGCGGAATTGTCCAATGTCGAGGCGCTGTATCTCGCCGATCAGCCGATCACGCTGGATGGCGTCCGCACGATCTCTTCCATGCGGAACCTTACGAATCTCAATCTCCATGGCACGAAGATCAGGGATGACGCGTGCCAGTATCTGGCACAGTTGTCCGCCCTCCAGGACCTTGACATAAGCAACACGGCTGTGACCAGCAATGGCGTGATGCAGCTCAAGCCGCTCAAGGAACTGGCGCGCCTGGTGCTGACCCACACGGACGTGTCCGTCTCCGCGCAACACTTCCTCCAGATGAACAACCGGAAGTTGAGGATCATTTCGCCATGACACCGTGGCCAACGCTTCGTGCTCCGGTTAGAATTCTCCCCCGGATGGACAGCCGGCCAGGGATATTTGTGCAGGTCCGGAGGAACAATGGCACTTAGATTCAGATGCAGCGCGTGCGGCCAGTTGTACCGCGTGCCCGACAGCATGGGCGGCCGAACAATTCACTGTTTCTCGTGCGGCCAGGCTGTGATCGCCGCCACCAGGAACCGAGTCGCAGACGATGCTCCGGTCGATCAGGCGGCGGGGGAGGTTGTCATTGCCGGGCCGTCGGCGACTGCCAGGACACAGGAGGAGGAGTCACTCGATGCTTTGGGGCTGGAACTCGTTGACGACACAAATGAGGCGCAGTTGGAACTTGCCGCCGACGACGATGCCTTGCCGGGCTTGAAGGACGAGCCTGCCCCGGCCCGGGCAAAGCCCCTTCCGGCTTCGCGCCATACCGGAGCCTCGACCGCCCCAGCCGCAGGTTCGCGTTCGGGACCTTCCGCCGGCACATCACGACCGGCGACGACGAGCACCAAGCGCCCGCCGCAGAAAACCCGGTCCGAGGTCGAGCCGTTGTCCCTGGCCGACATCGCTTCCGCCGCGGCGGAAGAATCGATGGCGTGCGAACAAGCTGCCGCAGTCGGCCAAACGCCGGTGATGTACTCGCCCGCGCCTGCTCCCAGGCAGAAGTCGCAGATCGCAGCCAACGTGGCCCGGGGTGTCCTGGAGTCGGTTTCCGGCCTCAGCAAAGCCCTCGATTTTCTCGGAGCCTGGTTCACCCGATTCTACCTGATCGCCGTCCCCATCTTCATCATCGGCCCCTGGCCGCTGCTAGCCTACAATCGGAGCTACGCCGGCCTGCTTCTGTTCGTCGGCATCTACCTCAGTATTGGCGTGCTCACAGTCTCATGGATTGTCTGCTCGCTGAAGATCCCCGGCCTCTGGCCCGGCGGGTGGATCGGCTATCTGAGCACTTTCATCGGAATCGGCCTTATCGGCGGCATCATCGCTCTGCGGTGGCCTCCGGCGCTCGCACTGACCCAACTCGTGGCATCGCTGGTGTGGCTCGGGTTTGTTGTACAAAACTGGGATCGCATCGCCTGGAAGTGCGGTCGCTGGCTCGTCGACTGCATCGCATCAATCGTGTGCCTGCTGATGATCCTCGCCATTGCGTACATCTTCCCGAGAAACTGGATCGCAGACTACGCGAGCGAGGGCCCGCCCTCGCAATACGGACGCTCGGGCGGATGGTCCGCGCAGCAAACAAACCAGTCGGGCTGGCAGAGCACACCCGTTGAGGAGCCATCGAATCGCCCTGACCCGGTTCGCACAAGCCCGGCTCCCGACAACAGAATCACACAGCGGCCGGCGCCCATTGTGTCCAACCCTGGCCCGACAAATACGTTCGACAACCCACCCGTCCACTCGCGTTCGCCCAACGTGACACCACCCCGCCCGATCGTGACTGAACGGCCGGTACCGGGCGTGACCGATCCAGCGCCGACGGCGCCGACACCCGACGTGCCAACTGTAGCACGGCCGGTCGCTCCGGACGCCCAGCCGACCGTCGTGACCGAGCGTCCGTTGCCCGGTGCAACTCCCACACCACCTGTGTCGCCGGGAACTCCACCGCAGGTGACGGAACGCACCCTGCCTGGTGCGGCGCCCGCCGTCTCACCGCCGCCCAAGGATCCGGCGGCCATCGCCAAGCCCGCTCCCGGTCCTGCGCCAGTTGTCACCCCCCCGCCGACGCGGCCGCCCGTTGTGGTCGACACGACGCCGGTCGGGCCTGCCGGCCAACTTTCCAAACTCGGCGCCGAGGTCAAGGCCAATGCCGATGAGGACATTACCGCTGTCGATCTCCGCGGAGCCAGCAATGTTGTCGCGGCCGCGAAGATCCTCGCCGGCGTCAAGAACATCCCCGTTCTTCGCCTGCTTCCGTCCCAGTTCACGCCCGACGCAATCGCGGCCCTCAAGACCATCCCGTCCATCACCCGCCTTGAGTTCTCCGACGTCAAACTCGCCGACGCCGACCTCGCGCGCGTCGCCGCGTTGTCCAATGTGGACGAACTCAACCTTGCCGGGCAACCCATTACGTCGGCCGGCATTCGCGCCCTTGCACCAATGCCCAATCTCAAGAGGCTTTATCTCAAGGGCACCAAGATCGACGATTCGGCCTGCCAGCACCTGGCGAAGATCACCTCCCTGCGTTACCTCGACGTGTCTGACACGCACCTCACCAGCGACGGCGCCCTGCAACTCAAGCCGCTCAAGAGCCTCGTCGGCCTCGTGCTCACTCACACTGACGTATCAGATGCCGCTCAGGAAACGCTCAAAGCGGCCATTCCCCGGCTCAATATCATTCCTCCCTGATGACATGGCCAAACTGGCAACCACCCGTTAGAATCTCTGTGCGATTGACATGCCGCCAATAACCTCTGCTGGCGTCCGGACTTACCATGGCGATTGAGTTTAATTGTTCCAAGTGCGGTGAACGTGTTGTGGTCGCGGGTACGCTGGCGGGCAAGAGCCTGCGCTGCCGCGCGTGTGGCGCGATCATTCGCGTACCCGCCGACTCCCCTGCCAATACCGCCCCACCGACAACCTCGCCGGCCATGCCCCCTCAGCCCGACCAGACCCCGACCGCTCCGGGCGGCAGCGTCGACCATGACCACGACCATGTCCATGCGTCTCTGACAGCGGCGGCCGACCGAGACACGCCCCGGGACTCGGTTTCCGTTCCGCCGCTGCGCAAAAGCCCCTGGCCGGCCGTGCTCGTCGTCATCGCCGTGATCGGCGCCGTCGTTGGCATCTGGCTGGCCAACCGCGGCGGGCACGAAACCACCGGCCCCGCCGTGGCACCGACGGCCCGCCTGAACACCCTCACGCTGGCTCAGACCGCACCCGAACCCGCATATCAGCAACTCGTGAACTGCTGGCTGTCCGAACTGACCATCCGCGACCCCGAGACCGCGCGGCAAGTGACGCTCTGGGTGTATCTCCCCTTGTTGAAGAAGGGCGCCCCCAGATCAATCGGCTGCGTCTTCGTGGCAGCGGGCGGCCCAGGCTCGCTGCCGGGATCCCGCTTGTCGGAAGATCAGCGCGAAGAACACCTGGCCTTGGTCAAGGCAGATTTCGCTGTCGTTGCCTACGACGTTGAGGGCGCCTTGCCCAAGGCGAATGCCGTTGGCCCCGCTGCGGTCGCGTCTCTCGTTCAGTTCATGGCCGCCGACGGCGGTCTGGCCGATGCGCGGCTGGCCGTCGAGTATGCGCAATGCCATATTCCCGAGGTCGATCCCTTGCGCTTCTACGCGGCTGGTAGCGGCTCCTCGGGCACTATCGCCCTGCTGCTGGCCGCAAGCGATCCCTACATCCGCGGTTGCGCCGTGCGAGCGCCCGTTGTGGACCTCGTCACGCCACTCGCTCCATACAAAGACCGCCTCAATGAGATGGTCCAGGATGCCAGTTCGTTCCTGGTTGAGCACTCGCCGTACAGCCGCATCGCCTCGGTCGCCAACCCGGTCTGGGTCTTCCATGCCGAGGACGACACCGACGTTGCCCCCGCCGAGTCAGCTCGCCTGAGCCAGGCTAGCGACAAGGTGACCCTCGACGCGCATGCCGCGGTTGGCGATGCCGCGAACCGCGTTCAGATCGGCCGGACTCGCGCTATCGCCTGGCTTGTACTGCTCGACGACAAAGTCTCCGGCGGCATGCGGTCCGCCCCGCCTCCGGCAACCCGGCCGGCACTTCCGCTGACGCAACCGGCAACTCAGCCCGCGGCGGCGACGCAACCGGATCAGCCGCCGGCTCGCGTCGACGTCATCCCCCAGCCCACCACACAACCCGACACCCGGCCTGTCACGATGCCGGCCACACAGCCGGCGTTGCTCCCGGCCACGCTCCCCACGACGCTGCCGACGACCCAACCCGACAGCGAGCGGCCATCTCTCGTGCCGCCGCCGATCGATCCCATGCGACAGCGCATCTCCGACGCCGCCGCCAGGCTCATCAACCTCGGTGCCACCGTGCGGCTCGATCCCACCGCGCTGGCCCAGACCAGCCTCCTCGACCTTCGCGATATCTCCGACACCGCCAAGGCGGCCCAGCACATCCCGGCACTCGGCAAGGTCGCCATGGTTCACCTGACCGCCCAACAGACGACGCCGGCGCTCATCGCATCGCTCAAATCGCTGCCATCCATCGCCCTGCTCAACATGACCGTGACCGGCCTCACCGACGCCCACATGGAACAGATCGGCACGCTCACCAATGTCGAGGAACTCTCGCTCATGCAGGCCAGCATCGGCCCGGACGGCATCAAAGCCATGGCCGGCATGACCGGGCTGAAGAAGCTCAATCTCCGCGCCGCGAAGATCAGCGACGCCGCTTGTGCGCAGCTCGACAAGCTCGCCTCGCTGAAGACCCTCGATCTCTCCGACACCGCCGTCACCGGCGAGGGAATCGCGCGATTGAAGGACCTCAAGAACCTGGTCACACTCCGGCTCAAGAACACGCAGGTTGACCAGGCCGCGATTGACGACCTGCGCACCGCGCTCCCGCGGCTGAACATCATCCCGCCGTAAATGACCACGATCGCCCACATCTCCGACCTGCACTTCGGCCGGCACGACCCAGCCACCGCCGACGCGCTGGCCGCGGACATCGCCGTCATCCGTCCCGATGTCATCGTCAACAGCGGCGACTTCACGCAGCGCTCCCGCCGCGCCCAGTGGACCCTGGCCCGCGACTTCATGGCCGGACTCCCCGGCCCGCAGATCCGCGTCCCGGGCAACCACGACATCCCGCTCTTTGACGTGATCCGGCGAATCCTCTCGCCGCTGGGGCGTTTCCGGTCTTACATCACGGCCGAGGCCTATCCCACCTGGACGAACGACGACGTCGCCATTGTCGGGGTCTGCACCGCCCGGCCGATCATCCTTAACCCCTTCGGATTCTGGAAAGACGGAGCCCTGTCCGACGAACAGCTCGCCGATGTCTGCACGCGCCTCGGCCCGGCCGGCCCAACCTTGTTACGCACTGTGGTCGCCCATCACCCGCTGGTGCCTCCGCGAAATGAACAGACCCGGCATCACCTCGTTTGGCGTGTCCGCCAGGCGCTGGACGCCTTTGCCGATTGCGGCGTCGACGTCGTCCTTTCCGGGCACCTGCACCTATCCTACGCGGACGACTCGCTCGCACACCACCCCGGCACCCCACGATCGATCCTCTGCATCCAGGCCGGCACGGGCGTCTCCAGCCGCCGCCGCTCGCACCATCGCAACGCGTATAACCGCATCCTCGTTCACGCACGCCAGAGCCTGACGGTCGAGGTGCGTGAGTTCGACGGCCGGGCGTTCGTGCCGGCGCAGACGACGACGTGGAGTCGTCTGGATGGCGTGTGGCACCAGGCTGTATAATGTCTGCCATGCCGCGAATCATCCTCCCCCTGCTCATCGCCCTGGCTTTCACATCCCACGCTCAGGAGCCCTTTGCACTGCCCGCGGCATGGGAGATGTCGCCGCCGCTGATCCTTCCTGAAATCCGCGACGTTCTGCCCGCGGTCGCGGTTAAAGACCCCAGCGTGGTGTTCAACAACGGACGCTGGCACGTCTTCATGACCATCAAATGCGAGGGAAAGACCCTGACCGAGTACATGGCGTTCGACAAGTGGGAAACCGCCAACGCCGCGCGGCGGACGGTCCTCGATCTGCCGGGGGACTACGCCTGTGCACCGCAGGTGTTTTATTTCAGCCCACATAAGAAATGGTATCTGATCTACCAGGTCGGCTCCAAGGAGAAGAAGTTCATGCGGATCGGCTATTCCACGACCGGCAACATCGCCGATCCGAAGTCGTGGACACCTACGCGCTATCTGTTTGACGACCTCCCGGCCGATCCGCGTTCGCAGGGCGGGTTGGATTTCTGGATCATCTGCGACGCGAAGAACGCCTGGCTGTTCTACACCACCAACAACGGCAAGATGTGGCGGATGTGGACAACGCTGGCCGAGTTCCCCGGGAGATTTCGCGATTGCCAGGTCGCCCTGCAGGGCGATATCTTCGAGGCCAGCCACACCTATCGCCTCAAGGGCACGGAGAACTACCTGACGATCATCGAGGCCAATGGGCGGCGGTACTACAAAGCGTACCTGGCCGACTCGCTGGGCGGCCAATGGACCCCGCTCGCCGACACCGAGCAGAAGCCGTTGGCGGGCGCCACCAACGTCCGCGCCGCGGCCGGTGGCACGCTCTGGGCCGACAACATCAGCCACGGCGAACTGCTCCGCGACAGCAACGACGAAACCCTCACCGTCGATCCCGGCAATCTGCGGTTCCTCTTCCAAGGCGCAACCCAACAGGAGAAGGCCGGGAAGCCCTACGGGAAGATACCCTGGCGACTGGGGCTGCTGACACCGGCTATTCTTCCAGCCGGCAACCCACCTTCACGGTGACCTGCCATTCGGCCACTTTGTTGTCCTTGATGGCGCCCCGGGTTTCGACAATCTGAAACCAGCGCATGTTGGGCACGGACTTGGCCGCTTTGGCCAGCACACCCTGGACCGCATCCTCGACCGAGGTCTTGGATGTGCCGACCAGTTCAACAAACTTGTAACTATTCCCTTCCATCGATGCTCCTTTGCGTTGGGGTTGCGAGTGTTTCGCGATCACTTGTATTGTAGGCGGTCCGCCCATTCTCTTTTGGCAAAGGTGGGGCGGTTTCGCCGAAACCGCCGTTCTGGCGTGCGAAACGGACCGCTCAGCGAGCGGACCCTACCCACTGTAACCAGCGCGGCGGACAGACTGTTACGGATTCAGTGTCATGATCAACTTATACGGGTTCTCGGCCGGCGTCACGTTCTTGATCTCGAACTTCTGGATCACCGGCGCGGTCTGCGGCTTGCCCGATTGCTTGTCGGCCACCGGCGTGCTTTCAATGGCTTTGACCACATCCAGCCCCGCGACCACTTTCCCGAACGCCGTGTATTTCCGATCGAGCGACTCGGCCACGCCCGTGCAGACGAAGAACTGCGAGCCGGCCGAGTTTGCGAACTCGGCCCGCGGCGCGAATCCCTGCCGCTCCAAGTCATCGCCGCGACGCGCCATCGACAACACGCCCAGCTCGTGCTTGCGATCGGAGAACTCGGCGTTGGTGTTGAAACCCGGCCCGCCCCGGCCATCGCCCAGCGGGTCGCCGCCCTGGATCACGAAACCCGGGACGATGCGATGGAACAGCAGCCCGTCGTAGTACCCCTGCTCGGCGAGCGTCTGGATCGTCGACGTCGTATTCGGGGCAACGTCATAGTAGAAGACGCAGGTCATGGCGCCTTTGTCCGTGGTGATGACGCCATAGCGGAGCGGCTCCACTCGGGTGACCTGCACTTCGTTGGGATTGGGCGAGCCTGGTTTTTTGTCGGCCCGCACGGTCAGGACCAGCGGCGTGCCGACGAACGCGGGCAGTTTCTTGTCCTTGGGCACGGCCCAAACGACAAACGTCCCCGGCGTGCTGGCGGCCGGATAGAGCTTCCGCACATCCGCCTCGGCGCCGGGCTGGACGGTGCAATCACCCTTGGCTTCCATGACCCGGCCGGAGAAATCGGTCAGGACCAGCGTCACCGCGGCGTCCGACTTGACCGTCAGATTGATCGGCTGATTGCCCGCCACCCACATCCTGGCCGGCACCAGCACCGAAAACAACGCCGCAAACAATGAGACCACCTGCATATGGTTTAATCCTCTGCAAAATCGCCATCTGCCCGATGGCACGACATCGGCGCTGCCAGGGGCGACTGCCCCTGCTCGCCCCGCCAAGCTAACGCGGCCAAGCCAGTCCGACAAGTACCCGGGGGTAGTTGATAGTGGATAGTCGCCAGTAGGACAGGCATTCTTGTCTGTCATCGTTCTTGATCGGGTACACGGTAGGACAGATATTCGTGTCTGTCATCCTCCAGATCCATCCTGCCCGTCGTCCGACAGACATTCTTGATTCCGCTGGGGAAGTAGTGTCCCCACCGGCGGCACTGAATGCGATTGGGGTCGGCGTGGCCGGAAATCCGGGAGGCCCGTGCTTCCGCACGGCGGGGACGGCGGTCCCACGACAACGGCCGCAGAGACTTAGGCCCTCCCGAGAGAATGGCCACGCCGATCGGGCCGCAGCGGCTGGTGCTGCGTTTGAGAATGCATCGCCATCCGGTAACATTCCCGCCGATGTCCAAGACGGCAACACTCACGAATTTGCAGCTTCGCGGCCTTGCCGGAAGATTCGTCGTGCTCGATGGGTCGGAAGGGTGCGGCAAGAGCACGCAGGCGAAGCTGCTGGGCGAGCGGCTGGCCGGTGCCGGAGCGGTTCCGCTGGTGGTGCGCGATCCGGGGACAACGCGGATCGGCGAGCAGATTCGGGCCATCCTGCTCAACCCGGAGCATCAGGAAATGGGCATGCGCTGCGAGATGCTGCTGTACATGGCCGCCCGGGCACAGATGATGAAACAGATCATCCAGCCGGCCATGGATGCGGGGAAGGTGGTCATCTGCGACCGGTTCATCTCCTCCACGCTGGCGTATCAGCTCGGCGGAGATGGGTTGACGGCGGCGGAGATCACCAGGATCGGCGATGTCGCCATCGCGGGACGATGGCCGGACTTGACGGTGATTCTCGATATGCCCGTGGAGCATTCGCATGCACGAATCCGGCGCGAGAAAGACAGGATCGAGCAGCGGTCTGTCGAGTATTTCGAGAGCGTGCGCCGGAACTATCTCGATCAGGCCGGGATGTTTCCCGAGCGCTATCGCGTGATATTCGCCGGGCGGACGGCGGAGAAAGTGCATGAGGATGTGTGGATGACGGTGATGGAGGTCATCGGTGAACGGTCATCAGTGGATGGTAATCGGTGATCAGTGAACGATGATTCGGAATCAACACGAGACGGCGACTATCAACTAACAACTGACGACTAATGACCGGTTTTATTGACATCTTCGGACAGGATCGCGCCATCGATCAGATCGTGCGGGCGTGGGGGGCGGATCGGTTGCCGCATGGGCTGATCTTTGCCGGGCCGACGGGCGTGGGCAAGAAACTGACGGCCAACACGCTGGGCGGGCTGTTTCTGTGCGAGAAGCCGCAGGGGGACCGGGCGTGCGGGAAGTGCGATTCGTGCCGCGTGTATCCGTCGGGAAACCACCCGGACTATCACTATATCTACCGGCAACTGGTTCGCATTGAGAAATCGGAACTGAAGGCGCGGGATCTGTCGATCGATGTAATCCGGCCATATTTGCTGGAACCGGCGTCGCGCAAGCCGGCGATGAATCGCGGGAAAGTCTTCGTGATCGAAGAGGCCGACCTCATGAGCAGCGGGGCGCAGAACTCGATGCTCAAGACGCTCGAAGAGCCCTTCGGCCGGGCATTGATCATCCTGCTGACCAATGCGCCCGATTCGCTGCTGCCGACAATTCGCAGCCGCTGCCAGCTTGTGCGGTTCATGTCGCTGCCGGTGGAGAAGGTGAAATCGGAACTGGCCCGGCGCGGCTATGCGGCCCAGGATGCGCTGGAGGGCGCGGTGCTGTCCGAGGGATCGCTGGGCCGCGCCATCTCGTTCATCGACCAGGGCGTGGTGGCCGCGACGCGCGAGCTGCGCAAGCGGCTGGATGGCCTCAACGCGGGGCAGGGCTCGGGCGACCTGCCCGACTGGCTCCGCGAGGCGGCCAAGGCGTACGCGGCCAAACAGCTGGAGATCGACGACAAGGCGAGCGAGGACCAGATGACGCGCGAGGGGCTGGCGCTTTACCTCAAGCTGATGTCGCAATACTTCCGCCGCCGCCTTACAATGTGTGAAGCAGCGGCGATGGAGGCCTTCTGCGGCGGCATCGACGCCATCGTCCAGGCCGAGGGGTTTATCGACTCCAACGTCAATATCGTGTTGATTTTGCAGGCTCTTGCCGTCAGACTGGAAAGAGTCTTTCGCGTTGCTTAGCGGATATCTATGAGTTTTATAGACCTGCCCGTAATCGAACCGTTTAATACCACCAAGACGCCGACGTCGCTCGTTGTGCGTTACAGCCGGTTGCGTCTCATCGGCGAGTTCCCCTTCGATGGCGACGCTCGGCCGGGGTGCGGCACGAAAGTCGTCATCCGCACGCGCCGCGGCACGGAGCTGGCCGACGTATTGACGACCAGTTGCCCGTCGACCGGCTGCGCCAAATCGATCACACGCGAGAAGATGTTGGCGTATATCGCCAATTCGGGTGGGCAGGATTATCCATTTTCGACCGAAGGCAAGGTCCTGCGAATTGCCACGCCGGACGACGTCAAGCGCCAGGCCGCCAATGACGCCCGCAAGGCGGAGTACATCACGGCCTGCAAGGCGCTCGTCGGGGATATGGAACTGCCGATGAAGCTCGTGGACGTCGAGACGGTACTCGGCGACGAGATGATCACGTTCTTCTTCCTGTCCGAACACCGCATCGACTTCCGGGCACTGGTGAAGAACCTGGCGTCACGTTTCCATGCGCGAATTCAGATGCACCAGGTCGGAGCGCGCGACGAGGCCCGCATTGTGGCGGATTTCGAAACGTGTGGGGAGCACTGTTGCTGCCGGCAGTTTCTCAAGGTGCTACGGCCGGTTTCCATGGGTGCGGCCAAGATGCAGAAGGCGACGCTCGACCCCGGAAAGATTTCCGGGCGGTGTGGCCGGCTCAAATGCTGCCTGCGCTACGAAGAGGAGAACTACGAGGAACTGAAGAAGCAGCTGCCGCGCGGGGGTACGATCGTGCGCACCAAGGAAGGCGTGGGACGCGTGATCGATACGACGATCCTGACGCAGCTTGTGAAAGTGCTGATCGGCGAGGACCGGGTGTTGGCGGTGGCCAACGACGAACTGCTGGAGCGGGATCTTCCGCAATCGGCATTGCTTGAGGCACCGCCGCGAGCGGAGAACGGCGCGGCGGATTCCGGGCGGCTGGAGAACCGCGGCCGGCCCGAGCGACGGGAGCCGCGCGAACCACGCGAACCGCGCCCACTGCGTGAGCCTCAGGAAGATCTGCCGCCACGAACAGCGGGCGACGGAGACGACACGACACGACTGGAGAATCGTGACCGGCCAGATCGAGGCGAACAGCGAGAGACGCCGGAGAATGTGCCGCTACGAGCCGAAGATGGCGCGGCCGACGGCCGACGGCCGGAGAACCGTGGCCGGCCGGAGCGACGCGATCAGCGCGAGCCCCGGCCACCGCGCGAGCAGCGCGTCAACCAGGGGCCGCGCGACAACCGCCCACCGCGGCCGGACCGTGAGAACCGCGAACGCCGCGAGCCGCGCGAGAATCGTCAGCGAGACGACCGGCCCAGGGAAGATCGTCAGCGTGAACCGCGCCCGCCGCGACAATCGCCCCAACAGCAACCGCCGCGGCCGCAACCGGCTGCGCAGCCGGGCCAGCCGCCGCAGCAACCGAGGCAGGCGCCACCACCGGTGTCGCCACAACAGGGCGGCGATCAGGCCGCTCGCCCACCGGGCGTGGGCATGATGGGACGTCGCCGCCGCGGACGCGGACGTGGCAGGGGTCCGGGCGAAGCAGCGCCGCCCGGTGCAAATCCCGGCGCCAATCCACCGGCCGAGCCGCCGTCGCAGGAGTGATACGCCATGTCCGCACCAACCGGTCAAATCTGGGGCATCGAGATCGGCGGCTCAAAGCTGCAGATCTTCACGCTGCTGGATCGCACGATCGTTGATCGCTGGTCCCGCAAGCTCACGGGAACCGTCGACGCGCCTCTCATTCGCTCGCATATTGCCCAGGGCTTGGCCGAGTTGCTGGGCAAATCGCGTCCCGCGGCCGTGGGTGTTGGGTTTGGCGGACCCGTGGACTGGCGCACCGGCCGGATTTTGTTATCGCACCAGATTGCCGGCTGGGAAGGTTTTTCCATCCGCGACTGGATCGCAGGGATCGTGTCCTGCCCGGTGTTCGTCGAGAACGACTCGAACGTCGCGGCGCTGGCCGAGGGGACTGTCGGCGCCGGCCGGGGGCTGGATCCCGTCTTCTATTTCAATATGGGCAGCGGCGTCGGCGGCGGGCTTGTCGTCGCCGGCCGAATCTACCACGGAGCTCCGCCCGGTGAGGTGGAATTCGGCCATGTGCGGCTCAGCTCCGGCGGGCCGTTTGTCGAGGACAAATGCTCCGGCTGGGCTGTTGACCAGCTCATCGCGCAGAAGCTTCACACCAACCCACAAAGCCGCCTTGCTTCACTATGTGCGGGGATGACTCGCGGTCAGGCGATCCATCTGCGGCCGGCCTTCGAAGCTGGCGATGAACTGGCGATACGCATCGTTGAGCAGGTGGCGGCCGATATCGGCTTCGCGCTCTCCCACGCCGTTCATCTATTCCACCCGGCCGTCATCGTGATGGGCGGCGGGCTGTCGCTCGTGGGCGAACCGCTACGTGCCGCCATTGAACGACACACGCACGGACAACTCATGGCCGCGTTCCTTCCCGGTCCGGCCGTGAAACTGGCCAAGGTCGGCGAAGACGCCGTGCCGGTCGGCGCGGCGATCAATGCGGAGTACGCAAGCGCTAAGTAGAGCCAGCGTCCTCACTGGCTTTCCTGCGGCGAAAATTGTCTGGTGTGTCAGGCCAGCGAGGACGCTGGCCCCACTTGAGTCGGTCTGTCCGCGTGGCGATCAATGCGGAGTATCTTTTCCCACTGGCAGAAACTGCACCGCGTCGATGAGCACGTGCCCGTCTGTTCCGGCGTTGCTGATTTCGACGATGGCAGGGCGATCGGGTGCGAATTGGAAGACCCCAAGGGAGATCCACAATCCGTCGATGGCCGGCGCACGCCGCTGGTCGATCTTCACGACTTTCTCACCGCCGGCATAACGAACGGTGACAGGTACGTGTGATGCCCGATTGGCGTTGGCCGAGTAGGCGATGCGGATTTCGTAGCGGCCGACCTCGGCAAGCGTCGCCTGGAACTTCGCCGCCTTCTCTCCCTTGCCGGCGTTGGCATCGTGATGATATCCTGTGCCCACAAAAGGACTGATGGCCGATGACTCGCCCCAGTTGCCCGTCAGCACGGCCTGGGCATCGTCCACGACCACACCTGGCAGCTTTGACGGATCGACCGCGCCGGCGCCCGGCGCCCGGCCGCTCTGATGCTCCAGCACCTGGCCATCGGCCACCAGCCGGACCCGCAACTTGTCGTACTCAACTTTCTGCACCGGCGTGCCCGCATCGATTGCGAGCACCGCGGCCGTCGCGGCCGATTGGCCCAGAATCATGAACACCGGCTCCATGCGAATCGATCCATACGCGATGTGCGAACTGCTCACACAGACCGGCACCAGCAGGTTCTCGCACTCCCCTGCTTTGGGCACGATGGCGCGATAACTGATCGGATAGGGCGCGCCGGGGTTGATCTGCACATCCCCCTCGTTGCGGGCGTAGCCCTTGCCGTCAGCGTCGATGGCCACGTATCTCTGCACATTATGACTGTCCATGTTGTATGAGCCCATGCCGATAGAATCCGTCGTGGGCTTGGTCCGCTTCAGATGCGGCTCGGACACGACAAGGTCGCCCACCATCCGCCGGGCCTCGCGCACGTAGATCTGGTGCGGCCAGTTGCCGTTATCCACAAACTCGTCCTTGGACAGCCCCCACTGATTCATCTTCGTCCGCACATCTTCGGGCACGCGGGGATCGTTGCAGAGGAAGTAGTAATAGCCCTTCTGGTAAAGCTCGTGCTCGCGGATGATCTCCCGCCGCCGTTCGTAGGAGGCATCGGGATAGTCGTAGTTCATGCCGATGTTGTCGGTGCTGAACGAGCCATGGTTGTTGGTGTCGGTCTTGCGATTGGGCGCGGGATCGAACTTGCCAAAGACATGCCTCGAACCAGCCACCAGCGTTCGCAGCAGCAGCTCGTACTGCTTCGCATCGTACCCCTCGGGCTTGGCAAAGGGGACGCGGTTCTCCGGCGCATTGGTCATGCACAGCCGGAAGTTGTACGCCTGGATGAGCTTGTCGGCGGTGCCATCTTCGCCGGGCACGCCGGCGTGAATGCGTGGCAGCAGGCCGCTCTTGGGGTCGCCGGGGGTGACATACGGATCGATCTTTCCTTCGAACTGGTGACTGCGCG
>JANYKD010000419.1 GCA_025361735.1 Phycisphaerales bacterium | reverse complement strand
CAATCGCATCATTATGCGATTTTAGTTTCAGCGCGAAAAAAGTGGCGCAAAACGCTGGGAAATCAGAGGAATTGTGCGCTTTCAAGGCCAAGACAGTTTGCGGCGTAGCATGCCACCCCAAGATGCGCTTGCTGTGAAATGGGGAAGTTGTTTCGGCCGTGCTCATAAGGCAGCGTCAATGAATAAACGTTGCAAAGACACAAGCCGCAGACCCTCACCCCCAGCCCTCTCCCGGAGTACCGGGCGAGGGAGTGTGCCGAAAGTAATTTGCTACAGTTATTGTCTTACAGCGCCTAAGCGGAGTACAAGGAGCAACCATGCGTATTGAATCAAGAGTCGCTCTTCCCGTTTTGTCCGTCCTACTGGTCGTCCTGTCCGGCTGCGCCGTCAGCGGCAAGGAGCCGGCATTTGAGGGCAAGGTGTTTGACGTCGTTGAGCAGGGGGCGGTGGGTGATGGCAAGATCCTCGACACGGCCGCCATTCAGAAGGCGATTGATGCGGCGGTCGCGGCCGGTGGGGGTCGGGTGCTGTTGCCGGGGGGCAAGACGTTCTTGTCGGGACACGTCAAGCTGGGGGATGGCGTTGATTTGTATGTGGCCGAGGGGGCCACGCTGGTGGCGAGCGAGCAGCGGCGGCAGTATGTGGCCGGTGATGAAGTGCTGATTTCGGCCGATGGAGCGAAGCATCCGTCGGTCAGCGGCAGCGGGATCATCGACGGCAATTCGGACAAGTTCATCGCGGCCAAAGGCGAGACGACGCATCGCATGGGCACCTGGCGGCCGGGGATTGTGAAGTTTGTGCGGTGTCCCGATGCGTCGGTCCGCAATCTCACGATCCGCAACTCGGCTCACGCGACGATTGTGCTCGCGGGTTGCCACAACGCGGCCGTGGAGAATGTGAAAGTGAGCAACGACCGCAAGGTGCCCAACGACTACGGCCTGGTCATCGACCGTTGCCGGAGCGTCAGGGTTGCCAACTGCGAGATTGACAGCGGCGATGATGCGATCGTGGTCAAGAATACAACGAAGTACAACTATGGCACCGCCTGCGAGGATATCACGGTCGACAAGTGCGTGCTGGGCAGTAATTCGGCCGCGTTCAAGATCGGCACCGAGAGTGTGGGCGACTTCCGGCGGATTTCCGTGAGCAACAGTGAAGTGCGGGCGAGCAATCGCGGGCTGGCGATCCTGCTGCGGGATTCCGGGCGGATCACCGACGTGACGTTTACCGACATCAAGATCGAGACGCGGCTGGTGGCCGACCGCTGGTGGGGCAAGGCCGAGCCGATTCACGTCAGCGTGTTCCCGCGGCAGTTGATGGACAAGCCGGGGAAGATCAGCAACCTGAAATTCGTGAACATTCGCGCGGCCGGTGAGAACGGCGTGTTCATCGCCTCCTCCGACAAGGCGAGCATCGAGAACCTGGTGCTGGACAACGTGCAGATCGCGATCCGCAAGAGCCCTGATTTCGCCGGCGGCGTGTACGACACGCGTCCCGGTGCGGGCAATGCGATCCTCAAGCAGCGCACGGCCGGCATTTACGCCAGTCGCGTGACGGGGCTGACGCTCAAGGGTTGTTCGGTGAAGTGGGGCGACGACGCGCCAGAGACATGGGGCGCTGCCTTGGAGACGAAGAAAGTGGCCGGGCTGACGGTGGAGAATTTCACGGGGAAGTCGGCGTTTCCGGGGAAGGTGGAGGATCGGATTGTGGAGGATTAGGATCGTTCCAGCACATTCACCAGGCATCGTAAGTTCCCGAACTGCCGGAAGGAACTCGTGCAGTTCACGGGGCGGACTTCGTAAGCGATACCTTGCCATACCTCGCGGGCGGCGGAGTTCAGGGCTTCGCAGCCATCGAAGACCGGCATGTAGACGATACGCCGGCCGGGGCGCTGGTCGATGATCACGTTGAGATAGGTCAGGAACGTCTTGCCGTCGGCCGCAGGAATCTGCGGGATACGGACGACCCGATAGCCGGCGGCCGTCGCGGCGGCGGCGACGGAGTCGTAGCGGGCTTGGGTTTCCGGTGAGAAGTCGGCCCCTCCGGGCAGCGGCAGGTGGGGCAGATCGTGGGCCAGACTCGGGTCGGCGACCAGGATGACGTTGTCGCCGGCCGCCATCATGAACATTCCGGCGTGGTGGTCGGGGGCATCGGGCAGGAGCACGATGTGCCGGCCCACAAGCGATGACAGTCGCTCAACGAGTTCGGCTTTGTTGGCGACCGTGAAATGGAGATTGCGGCGGATGGCGCCGGGAGCGATGAAGGCGGTGCGATCGTCGTTGACAAAGTCGCCGCCGTCGAAGAACAGCCCGGACGGCCGGACGATCCACGGGGAGTCGTCGCGGACGGCCAGATCGGAGGCGAGTTGCTCGTCGCCCTTGCGCTGCGGCCAGATTTCCGAGCCTTCCTCACTGTTGGAGAGTAGCAGGACCGCGCCGGGATCCCGGCGGAGCGTAACCCAGCGGTCGCGGGACCATGGTGTCATCGGGTGGTTGACGATGACTGGTTGGAGTTGTGCGGAGACTGAACCGACGCGCGAGCGGAGTTCTGCGAAGGCATGCTCGTCAGGGCAGAGGACGAGCACGCGGATGTCGGCCGGGAGCTGCGGGAGAAACGAGCGGTAGACGTCGGAGGCGAAATCGGCCCCGGCGACGTAGTTGATGGCGATGGTGCGGATGTGCCCGTCGCAGTCGCTGAGGATGTCGCCGCGCGGGATGCCGGTTTGTGGCCGCATCGGCACGACCACGGCGATTGCGGCCAGAAGGCCTAGGAGGATGGCGGATAGCTTGGCTAGCATAGTTGATAGTTGATGGTTGTTAGTTGGTAGTTGCCAGTTTTCTGTTGGTGGGCGTCGGCGGCGAGGGCTGTTGATTGGTCAGGTCGAGTTTCGGGGCGGCGCTGCGCAGGGCGACGATTACCTGTTTATCGGCGGCGACGGTCACCGTGAGACTTGCTTGGGGCAGGGGGGCGTCGGGAGAGATGCGGAGGGTTTGGGAACCCTTGGGCGACAGGGCGATTTCCAGCTTCTTCTGCCAGACCTGTGTCGGACGGGGCAGGGCGCGGGACATCGGGTTTGTCGGCTGAGTGCCAAGGATGGTGACGGTGGCGATGACGGTTGTCGCCTCGTCGCCGGTATTGTGGGCGTCGACGACGAAGACGGGCGTGGCGCCGGGGATGAGGTTGCTGTCCGGGGCCAGTTTGAGCGTGATCTCGGCCG
Organism: Phycisphaerales bacterium; assembly: GCA_025361735.1. Lineage (GTDB taxonomy): Bacteria > Planctomycetota > Phycisphaerae > Tepidisphaerales > Tepidisphaeraceae > JANYKD01. The sequence goes on along the minus strand of JANYKD010000419.1, from coordinate 4,903 downwards.
GGCCGGATTTCAGGACAGGCGCCGGCGGCTGCGCCTGTTGCGCGGCCTCATCCGGCGTGGCCTGAAGCCGCGCTGTCAACATGCCGGCGGAGGCGACGGTGAAACTGGCGAGGGTCCAAGTGGCGAACGTGAGCAGGTTGCGTCGATTCATGTAAACTCCTGTTAGAGACTACATGAATTGACGGTTGGAACGCGGGATGGTTGCGTAACAAGTACGTAACGAGCGGGGGCGCCAGCCTGCCGCGGTTGAATTTGCCTCTATTCCCGGCCATGCAGCATCTTCTTCAGCACCGGCGTGAGCACCAGGATCACCAGCCCGGCGCCGATTGACGAGATCACGAACAGCAGGAAGAAGTCGGCTTGGCCGCCCAGTTTGAACCAGCGGTACCACGGCAGGTGCATTTGCCCTTGTTCGATTTTCTCGATCTGCCCGGCCACCAGTCCGCCGAGGAAGTTCGCGGCCGTGCTGGACAGGAACCAGACGCCCATCAGGAACGAAACGTAGCGCACGGGCGAGGCACGGGTGACGAACGACAGACCTGTCGGCGAGATGCACAACTCGCCCACGGTGTGCAGGGCGTAGGTTGCCAGGAGCCAGATCATCGAGGCGCGATGCGTGGGTGTGGTGCCCAGCGCGCCGAACACCATGAACACGTAGCCAACGCCCAGAAAAATCAGCGCCAGCGCGATCTTCATCGGCTGCGATGGATTCAGCCCGCGCCGGCCCAGGAACGACCAGATGGCCGCGAATGGCGGGGCCAGGGCAATGATCAGCAGCGGGTTCACCGACTGGAACCATGTCGCCGGCATCTCCCATCTGCCTACGTGCCGGTTGGTCATTTCGGATGCGAACAGGTTGAGGCTGGTGCCGGCCTGCTCGAAGGCAATCCAGAAGAAGGCGTTGAAGATGATGAAGATGAGAATGCAGGCGACGGGTCCGCGGTCGTCGTGAGCCTGTTTGGCGATGAACCAGATCGACCAGAGGACCACGAAGCCCATGATGATTGCCGGCAGGAGCATGGCCGCCAGGGACGTGGACGTGAACTTGGCGTAGACCGCGCCGAGTTTCGCGAAGAAATGGGCGTGGTATAGCAGCGCCACGGCCGCCGAGACCAGCACCGCGCCGATCAGAAACAGCGGCGCATAGTTCGGCTTGCCCGCCGGGGGTGAGCCGATGCCGGGCAGCAGCCGTGGCTTGCCGATGAGATAACACGCCAGGCCCAGCAGCATGCCGACGGCCGCCGATCCGAAGCCCCAATGCCAGCCGACCACCTCGCCCAGCGTGCCGCAGACGAAGGCGCAGATGAATGCGCCGAGGTTGATTCCCATGTAGAAGATCGTAAATGCGCCGTCGCGTCGCGGATCGTCCAGGCTGTAGAGTTGGCCGACCATGACGGACACCGTGGGCTTGAAATGCCCGGTGCCGATGACAATCAGGGCCAGGCCGAAGAAGAAGATGGACATGCCGGCGTCGGTGTGGCCCATCCCGCCCATGCCCGAGACCGCCAGGGCGATGTGTCCCAAACTGATAATGAGTGAGCCGACCACCATCGAACGGTGCGTACCGATGAGTTTGTCGGCGATGAACCCGCCCAGGACGGGAAGCAGGTATGCCAAGCCTGTGTACCAGCCGTACAAGCCGGAGGCCGCCTCTTTTGACCAGCCCCGGCCGGGATTGGTGGCGGTTGCGGAAGTCACCAGGTAGAGCACCAGCAGCGCTCTCATGCCGTAGTAGCTGAAGCGTTCCCACATCTCCACGAGAAACAGTAGAAACAGCCCGGCCGGATGGCCGAGGATCGTGCGCGAGTTGGCTGATCGTGGTTCGTAATCCAGCATTTGCGGGGACGTGTGCATGTGGACTCTCCGGGTTGGCGGAAGTTATAGCCGCAGAGTGGATATCGGGGAAGATGGTTCTTTCTTCTTCCGGCCAAGTGGTGGGGCGGGCTCGTCCTTACTATCATTGGCACTATCAAAGGAAGCGAGGCCAGTGTGAACCAGACGGCGAACGGGATCGTTTATCTTGTCGGTGCGGGACCGGGCGATCCGGGGCTGATCACGGTGCGGGGCATGGAGTTGCTCAAGCGCGCCGAAGTAGTCGTGTACGACTATCTGGCGAACCCGCAATTACTGCAGCATTGCCCCCAGGCCGAATTGATCTACGTGGGCAAGATGGCCTCGCGGCACCAGATGACCCAGGAGCAGATCAATGCGCTGCTCGTGGAAAAAGGATTGGCCGGGAAACGCGTGGTGCGGCTGAAGGGGGGCGATCCGTTTGTCTTTGGGCGCGGCGGCGAGGAGGCTTTGTCGCTCGTGGCCGCCGGGGTGCGCTGGGAAGTGGTGCCGGGGATCACCTCGGCGATCGCGGCCACGGCGTATGCGGGGATTCCCATCACCTATCGCGATGCGAATTCCTCGATGACGCTGATCACCGGGCATGAGAAGGAGAACGAGTACAAGGACGCCGAAGCACAACAGCGGCCCAGCGGCACGGCGTCGGATGTGGACTGGGATTCACTGGCCAAGCTGCCGTGCGTGGCGTTCTACATGGGCGTGAAGGGTTTGCCGGGCATCTGCCGCAATCTCATCGAACACGGCATGGACCCGGCCATGCCCGCGGCCGCGATCCAGTGGGGGACGATGCCGCGACAGCGGACGGTGGTGGGCACGATCTCCGACCTGCCGGAGAAGGTGACGGCCGCGGGTTTGACACCGCCGGCGATCACGGTGGTTGGCCGGATGGTGGAGCTGCGGGCGAAGCTCAACTGGTTCGAGACCCGCCCGCTTTTCGGACAGACGGTGGTGGTGACGCGGACGCGGAATCAGGCGAGTGATCTCTCGCTGAAACTGGAGGAACTCGGGGCGCGCGTGATCGAGGCGCCGACGATCGACATCGTGCCGCCGGCCGACCAGGCGGCCGTGGACGCGGCCCTGCGCGGAATCGGCGGCTATGACTGGGTCATCTTCACGAGCGCCAACGGCGTCACTCATTCCCGGCGGCAGCTCAATGCGCTGGGGCTGGACGTGCGGGCGTTTGGCAAGGCGCGCGTGGCCGTGATCGGCGAGGCGACGGCCGAGGCGGTGCGGCGCGAGTTCTCGCTGGAGCCCGACCTGATGCCCAAGTCGTTCGTGGCCGAGGCGCTGGCGGACGAACTTGAACAACGCGGCGAGGCCAGGGGCAAACGGTTCCTGTTGTTGCGTGCCGACATAGCCCGGCCGGTGTTGCGCGAGCGGCTGGAAAAAGTGGCGGCCCAGGTGCTGGATCTGCCGGTCTACGAAAGCAAATGCGCCAAGAGCCTGCCGCCGCAACTGATCGAGGCGATTGAGGCGAAACAGGTGACCTGGGTGACATTCACCAGTAGCAGCACGGCGACGAATTTTGTGGCGTTGCTCGGCAGTGACTACAAAGAGAAGCTTTCGGACATGAAGCTGGCAAGCATCGGCCCGATCACGACCAAGACCATGAAGGAACTCGGCCTGCCGCCGACGGTGGAAGCGAGCGAGTCGAATATCGTCGGACTGGTGGAGGCGATGGCGGGCAAGTGCGGAAGATAACTGCCCAGGATTCACACGATAAGGAGCCTTATGAATTTTCGATCTCTGTTCTTCGTTGTGTTGACCGTGTGCCTTGCCGGCGTGGTGTACGCCGATGCCCCGGAGAAGACGGCAAAGCGCAAGGAGAATCCCGACGTTGCCCGGCTTGCCAAGGAAGGCCACTGGCTTGAGAAAGGCTGGGCCGAGCACAGCAAGCTCCTCGGCCAGCCTGCTCCGGCGTTGGAGATGGCGGAGTGGATCAACGGCGAGGTCAAACCCGAGGCCACCAAGGGCAAGATCGTGGTCGTCGATTTCTGGGCCACTTGGTGCGGTCCGTGCAAGGCGGCCATTCCGCACAACAATGAAATCGCCAAGAAGTACGCCGACCAGGGCGTGCTGGTGATTGGCGCCTGCGGCGGTGGCAAGGAAGATGCGATGGGTGATGTGGCCAAGACGAACAAGATCGAATACCCGACCGCCCGCACCACCCCAGCGACGAGCAAGGCGTGGAAGGTTCAGTGGTGGCCGACGTACGTTGTCATCGACCGCGACAACAATATCCGGGCGCTCGGGATCAAGCCGGACTACGTTGACAAGGTCGTCGATGCACTGCTCCAGGAACAGCCGGCGGAAAAGGCCAAGTGATGGGCGTCGGCGCGACGTGGGCGATGATCTTTACCTGTCGGACGACTGTCGTGGCGGGCAATCCCCGGCTTACGCCAGAATGTCTTTGACCACGTTTCCTGCCACGTCCGTCAGCCGGAAATCCCGGCCCTGGAAGCGGTAGGTGAGCCGCAGGTGATCGACGCCCAGCAGCCGCAGCATCGTCGCGTGCAGGTCGTTCACATGCACGGGGTTTTCGACGGCGTTGTAGCCGAGTTCGTCGGTGGCGCCGTGGGTGATGCCGCCTTTCACGCCGCCGCCAGCCAGGAACATGCTGAAACCCTTGATGTGGTGATCGCGGCCGTTGCCCTGGGCCATGGGCGTGCGGCCGAATTCGCCGCCCCAGATAATCAGCGTGTCGTCGAGCATCCCGCGCTGTTTCAGGTCGGTGATGAGCGCGGCCGTCGCCTGATCGACTTCCTTGGCGATGACCTTGAAGTCGTTCTTGAGATTCCCGTGGTGGTCCCAGTCGCGGTGATAGAGCTGGATGAACCGCACGCCGCGCTCGGCCAGCCGCCGGGCGGTCAGACAATTGGCGGCGTACGAGCCGTCCGCACCGGCCACGCCGTAGAGATCGCGGATCTGCTGCGGCTCCTTGGAAACATCCATCAGTTCCGGCACGCTCATCTGCATCTTGAACGCCAGTTCGTACTGGCTGATGCGCGTGGCGATTTCCGGATCATCGACCGACTCATCGCGCAGATGGTTG
>JANYKD010000401.1 GCA_025361735.1 Phycisphaerales bacterium | reverse complement strand
TGCTTGACTTGCAGGATACGCTCCGGCCGCAGGTGATAAATCCTGCCCAGGGCGGCGTGCGGATCCTTGCCGCTGGCCGCCTCGGCCATGAGGCGGATGACGACGTCCGCGTAGTCTTCCAGGCCGGTCGGCTCGGCGTTGGCCACGATGAGCCTGGCACCACGTTCGATCGCCCGGCGGGCCAGGTACGCCAGGGTCTTCTGTTCCTTCCAAGGGTCGCCGCCCATGACCACGATGAGGTCGGCCATCTGCAGGTCGGCGAAATTGCCCGGCTGGCCGATATCCAGCGGCGGCACCTTGCCGCTGAGCAGCGCCACCTGGTCGCTACGGAAGATGTCGTGGAACATTCGCGCAAACGCCACGAGCGATTCGTTGGTTGACTTGGTCGTGATCAGCCCGGCGACCTTCTTCGTCCTGGCCAGTCGCGACGCCACATAGGTCAGGGCCTCGTCCCACGAGCACTCGGTCGCCGTTCCATTGCGACGGATCAGCGGCGCCTGCACGCGCGGGCCGACTTCATCGAGAATCTTGAAGCGGCCTTCATCGCAGAGCACGCCGGCGTTATCGGCATCCCAGACGCCTTCGACGCGCAGCACGCGGTTGTTGCGGGTGACGGTCTCGATCGGGCAGCCGACACCGCAGGCCATGCAGGTCGAGCGCGTACGTTGGATGTCGGCCTCGTGGCCGCAGTAGGCGCTGCGGCGATCGAATAGCGCGCCCGTTGGGCAGACCTGCATGCAGGTGCCGCACTTGACGCAACTTGATTCCGCGAACGGCACGCCGTCGTCGGCGCAGATCATCGAGCGCGTGCCTCGCTCGCGCACGCCCAGCGTGTGGCTGGCGACCAGTTCATCGCATGCCCGCACGCACCGGCGACACAGGATGCAGCGCGAGTGGTCCATGACGAAATTGCCGCGCGAGGCGTCCACCGGCCAGCGCACGTTCGTATTCGGCGCATACTTCCAGCTCGTCAGGTCGTAGCGGTAGGCCAGCCGCTGGAGCTCGCAGTCGCTGGTATGCTCGCCGCCGCTGATGGTGCAGAACATGCAATAGTGGATGCGCTCCGAGAAGAGCATCTCCAGCACGAACTTTCGAGCCTCAACCACGCGCGGCGTCTCGGTCTGGATCACCAGGCCTTCCGACACGGGGAAGGTACACGACGGCTGCAGGCCGCGCTGCTTCTGTATCTCCACGACGCAGACGCGGCAGCCACCGTAGGGCTTGACCGCGGGGTGGTGGCACAGCGTCGGGATGATGATCCCGACCGCAGTGGCAGCCTGGAGCACCGTCTGCCCCAGCGTCGCCTGAATCTTCTGACCGTTGATGGTGATGTTCACCAGCGCCCCGGATGCCTTGGCGGCCAGGGACGGCGCACTTGCCAACTGTGTCATGACCGAACCTCAGTTTCTTGTCCAGGAGCCAGGTGCATTACTTCCAGCCACTCCAGATCGCACCGCAGGCAGCGTTTGGCCTCGTTCATCGCCATTTCTTCGTCGAAGCCCAGTTCAACCTCGGCAAACCCCTTGCTCCGCTGGTTGACGTCGAGCCTCGGGGTTGCCGGGCGGTGGGCCGTGGCGTATGCCGTCAGATCGTGGGTCTTGGGCACATCGTGCCGTGGGGTGTCGTAATGTGGTTTGTCCTACGCGCCGGTCTGCAGCCACGTATTGACCGCCACCGCCACCAGGTTGCCATGGGCCACGGCCTGGATGATGGTTGACGGACCGACCACGGCGTCGCCGACGGCGAAGACACCCGCCCGGCTGGTGTTCAGCGCATCGCCCACAACGAACGTCTGCGCGTCCGTGGTCTGAAGCGAATTATCCTTCAGGCACGACAGGTCCGGCGTCTGCCCGACCGCCGGGATCAGGTAGTCCAGGTGCAGAGCGTAGATTTCGGTCTGAATGCCGACGGGCCGGCGGCGGCCGGACGCGTCAAACTCGGCCAGTCGCTGTCGCTGCACTTTGATGCCGGTAACCTGCCCCTCACCGAGCACTTCGATGGGGTTGACGAGCGTATGGAACTGGACGCCCTCCTGCATCGCGCCGTCGATCTCATCCTGCAGATGCGCTGCCGGCATGTTCTCGCCCGCGCGGCGATAGAGCACATGGACCTGGCTGGCGCCCATGCGCAAAGCGCTGCGGGCCACATCGACGGCCACGTCGCCGCCGCCCACGACGCCCACGCGCTTGCCGACCACATCGAACGTGCGCTGTCCCTTGAACTCCGGCGCCACCTGGCGCAGAAAATCCAGCCCATTGATGACGCCCAGCTTGTCTTCACCCGGGATTCCCAGGCGGCGGCTGCGGTGCGCGCCGATCGCCAGCACCACGGCCGAATAACCCATCGATTCGAACAACTGTTCGAGCGTGAAATCCTTGCCCATTTCTTTCCCGCAACGGATTTCCACGCCCGCCCGTTGTACGTTGGCAATCTCGGCGTACAGCGTCTCGCGCGGCAGGCGATACGCGGGAATCGCCCAGGAGAGCATTCCGCCGGGCGTCGGGTACTTCTCGAACACGGTCACGCCATAACCCATCTGCGCCAGCCTCAAGGCGGCCGTAAGGCCCCCCGGACCAGCGCCGATCACCGCGACCTTTTTCGCACTGTTGCGTCTTCCCGTTTCCGCGTCGACGAGCGGCTTGGGCGTCCACTGTCGCTTGTATTCGTGATCGGCCATGTACCGTTTGATCAACCGCACGGCGATCGGTTCGTCGAGTTCCAGTCGCCGGCATTTCTTCTCGCAGAACGCCGGGCACGCCCGGCCACAGATCATCGCAAACGGGTTGCGCTCGCGGTGGATCTCTAATGCTCCAGCGAAATCGCCCTGTGCCGCCAGCGCAAGATAGGCCGGTGTGTCCACGCCCGCCGGACAGGCATTGATACACCGCGCCCGCACCAGCGGGCGACATTGTCCGGCCATGCACATCTTGTCATGCACATGTTCCCTGAACTCGTGTCCGAAGAACCGCAGCGAGGCAAGGATCGGCCCGGGGGTGCGCTGTCCCAGGCCGCACAGGCTCGTCTCCATCATTCGTTCGGAGACTTCCTTGATGACGACCATGTCCTTGTCCGAGCCCTTGCCCTCGGTGATACGCCGCAGCGCATCCAGCAGGCGTTGCCCGCCGACGCGGCAGGGCACGCACTTGCCGCACGACTCGGCTGCAGCGAAGTCCAGGAAGTACTTGGCGAATTCCACCATGCAGGTGTCTTCGTCGACCACGATCATGCCGCCTGAGCCCATGACCGCGCCAGCCTCGGCCAGTGAGTCGAAATCCACGGGCGTGTTGAGCGCTGCAACCGGCAGGCAGCCACCCAACGGGCCGCCGGTCTGGACGGCCTTGAATTGTTTGCCCTTGGGCACGCCGCCGCCAATGTCGAAAATGATGTCGCCGAGGGCGATGCCCATGGGCACCTCGATCAGGCCGGAGTTGTTGACCTTGCCGGTCAGGGCGAAGATCGCCGTCCCGGGCGACTTGGGCGTGCCGATTCCCGCGAACCAGCGGGCGCCGTTGAGAATGATCCGCGGCGACATGGCATAGCTCTTGACGTTGTTAATGTTTGACGGCTTGCCCCACAGCCCACTGACGGCCGGGAAAGGAGGTCTTGGCCGCGGTTCGCCGCGCCGGCCTTCGATGGAGGCGATCAGGGCGGTTTCCTCGCCGCAGACGAAGGCGCCTGCGCCTTCCTTGATGTCGATGTTGAAGCTGAAGCCGCTGCCGAGGATGTTGTCGCCCAGCAGGCCGAACTCGCTGGCCTGGGCAATCGCATGCTCCAGGCGGGCAATCGCCAGCGGATACTCCTCGCGGCAGTAGACATATCCCTGCTTGGCGCCGATGGCATAGGCGGCAATGGTCATGCCTTCGACGACGGCATGCGGGTCGCTTTCGAGGATCGAGCGATCCATGAACGCCCCTGGGTCGCCCTCGTCGGCGTTGCAGATGACGTACTTGATGTCCCCGGCCGACTTGCGGCAGAATTCCCACTTCATGCCCGTGGAGAATCCCGCGCCGCCACGGCCACGAAGTCCCGAGTCCTTCACCTCCTGGATCACATCTTCCGGCGACATCTGCGTCAGCGCCTTGCCCAGCCCCATGTAACCGTCGCGGGCGATGTATTCCTCAATGTTCTCCGGGTCGATCATGCCACAGTTGGCCAGCGCCACGCGTATCTGCCGGCTGAAGAAAGGGATTTCGCTGTAGAGCGGAATTTCGCGGAACTCGGCCGGCTCCTTGTAGAGCAACCGGTCCACGACGGTGCCCTTGACCAGCGTCTCCTCGACGATGGCCTGCACATCGGCGGGAGTCACACGGCAGTAGAGGATGCCCTGCGGGAGAATGATCACCACAGGTCCAACCGCGCAGAAGCCGCGGCAACCCATGGTGGTCACCCGCACCTGCTCGGCCAGGCCACGTTTGACCACGCGCGTTTCCAGCGAGTGCAGCACCTCGGCCGCCTCCCGCGAACCGCAGTTCTCCCCGCCGCAGACCAGGACGGTCGCGCGGTACTGCTGGGTCATCGTCTGCGGCCGGATTCCGAATGTTGGAGTGTTGTATGGCACGGTCGTATCCCTTGTGACGGTAGGGTCCGCATTGCGGACCATTTCCTTGCCGACGCCTGACGGTCCGCAGTGCGGACCCTACTCCGTCGGCAGTCTTCCCACGGCCCATTCCTTGATGGGCTTGCCCTGCACGAGATGTTGCTCGATCAAGCGCGGCACCATGTCGGGCTGGACGTTCGCGTAGGTCACGCGCGGCTGGCCGGCCTGCTGGATGTCCACCAGCGGCTCCTTCACGCAGATGCCGATGCAGCCCACGGGCGATACCAGGGCATCCAGGTGACGCCGGGCCAGTTCATCCTTGATGGCGGCCATCGTCTCTTTCGCCCCGGCGGCGATGCCACAGGTGCCCATCCCGACGAAGACCTGCGTTCCCGTCGCGGAGGCGACTTTCATCGAACGCCGTTTCTGATCCCTGAAAGCGACCAATTCCTCGACATTCTTGAGCTTCGGCATGAAATGCCTCCTGGCAGGAAATCGGCGCGCGAGCCCGCCGGGGCCGCCGCGCCGGCCGGACTACTCCAGTTTCCCGAGCCGCTCCACCAGCGAATCGGGCAAGAGCCGACCCACCACCTTGTCGTTAACGAGCGCCACCGGGGCGAGCCCGCACGAACCAAGGCAGTAGACGATATCAAGCGTATACTTGTAGTCAGGCGATGTCTGGCCCGGTTTAAGCGACATCGCTTTCTCCAGCGCTTCCAGCGATTTCTTGGCGCCGCGCACATGGCACGCGGTTCCATCGCACAGCCGGATCAGGTGCCGGCCCCGGCGCGTGAGCCGGAATTGTGCGTAGAATGTCGCCACGCCGAACAACCGGCTGACTGGTATCCGCGTGCGTTTGGAGATGTAGTAAATGATCTCCCGCGGTAGATACCCATAGACATCCTGGGCTCGCTGGAGAATCGGAATGACTGCGTCCTTTCGTCCCTTGAACTCCTCCAGAATCGGCTCCAGAGGCTGGAGATCGAAGGATACAGCGCCACCATCTGTTGCTGCCGTCGCGACCATGAGGTGCTCCTTGTGGGAGAGCCGCCGACAACGAATTAGCGGATTGAACGCTCCATTCAACCTAGCGAGTGGTACGACAGATTGCAAGGAAATGTTGTGGAAAATTTTTCTGCCGGGGTTTAGCCACTCCTCTATTTCCCCCGCTCGATCCAGCCCGCCAGATCCGACGCCTGTACCCATGGCCCGTTGATCCCGCGAATTTCCACAAGCTGCCAGCGGCCATCGAACTTGGCCCAGTCCAACTCCCAGTTTGTCAGCACATTGGCTTCGGATTTCGCCGTGGAGTACACGCCCATGATCACGGTCAGGCCGTCATTCTCCGGGCGGGTTGACAGATTCGTGACGGTCACGGATTTCAGTTCGATCCGCTCGGCGCCCAGCCGCGTGGCATTGCAGACCGCCTCGCGTCCCTTGAACACGAACGCGATTGCTTTCGGATGCATGAGCGCCTCCATCCTCGGCCAGTCGCGGGTCTCGACGGCCTTGACCAGTTCCCGCGTCTGCCCCATCACCCGTTCCCGGTCGCTCACGAGCAGCCAACTGACAAGCATCGCCAGCAGCCCTAGCAACACGGCCGACAGCCCCGCCCGCGTCATCTTCCGATCCAGCCGCGTGCTGCCCGTGAACAGCAGGATCGCGCCGACCGCCAGCAGGGCGGCCGGGATGTACCAGGGGATTTCGGCCAGGAAGTTGTAGATGTTGGTAAGCAATTCAACCTCGGCAAGTGAAGCGTCCGATAAACAGAACTGGAGTAGACTGCGCGCCGCCAACGAACCCGTTTGACTGAATGGGTGGCATGGGCAAGTACTCTTGCCCGTGCGACACGGGCAAG
>JANYKD010000370.1 GCA_025361735.1 Phycisphaerales bacterium | reverse complement strand
CTGCAGATGGAGCTGGTGACCAAGCGGTGGCGCGATGCGATGGAGGACCAGCAGGATGAGCTGGAGCAGCTTCGCAAGATGTACAAGTCCGAGGAGTTGACCAGTGCGACTGCGGACATCGTCGTGAAGCGTGCCCTCCGGCAATTGGAGCAGTCGAAGATCAACCTGAAGATGCAGGAGGAGCGGTCGCAACGTTCGAAAGAGCAGGAATATCCCAACTCGAAGCAGCGGGTGCTGGACGCGTTGGAGCAGACGAAGAACCAGTTGGCCGCTTTGCAGGCGACACAGGAGCAGGCGGCCGTGACGCGCAAGGGTGCCGTGACGGCGGCGCGCGTGGCATTGGAGCAGGCGGAGGAGAAGTTGCGCGATCTGAAGGCGGACGAACAACTGCTGGCGGTGAAGTCGCCGGTGGCGGGCGTGGTGGTGTACGGCACGACGGGCGATGGCGGATGGCAGGGGGGCGACCCCAAGGGGATCAAGGCTGGCGAGAAACTGACAACGGGCGCGACGGTGCTGCGCGTGATTACGCTCGGGAAGATGCGCGTTGAAGGCGTCATCAAGGAAGATGCGGGATTCAACGTGCGCGAAGGGATGAAGGCCAGGGTTACCGTCGCGGTGTTGCCGGGAGTGACCTACGAAGGTGTGTGCGCGGCGCCCGTCATCATGCCGCGGGGCAGTCCGGGCGCGCCGTCCTTCGTGCTGACGGTGAATCTGTCCGAGGTGGACAAGCGGTTGCTGCCGGGGATGAAAGCGATAGCGAAGATCGATCTGGGTGGGAAATAGGGGGTGTGCTATGTTGCGGACCCCTGCTGAGAAATCGATGAGTGTGTGGCGGAAAACCGAAGCCCGAAATCCGAATTGCCCGAATGAAATCCGAATGTCCAAATCCGAATTGGGCATTGGTGATTGGGCATTGATTCGAGTGATTCGGATTTCAGATTTCGTCATTCCGATGTTGCTGGTGCTTTTCGTGCTGTCGTTGGTTGGTTGTGCCGCGCAACGCCAGATCCCGCGTCTCGATGAGGTTGATCGCGCCATCGCCCGCGGCGTCCAGTACCTCGTGCAGTCTCAGCGGCCGGATGGTTCGTGGGGGGATCCGACGGAGACACGGGGGTTCGAAGTTTACAGCATGGTGCCGGGGACTCATGACGGCATGCGCGTGGGCACAACATCGCTGTGCGTGATGGCATTGCGCGAGGCCGGCGAGAAAGAGGCGCACGCCCGGGGATTGGAGCATTTGCTCAACAAATACCAGGCCAAGCGCGATGAGGGTGCCCTGATCTACAACATCTGGGCGCAGATCTACTGCACCCAGGCGATGGCCGGTGAGATGCGGATCAATGCGGATCCGCGCATCGCCGCAGTGGCGCGATGGCAGATCGACTATCTGCGGCGGTATGAAACGCACATCGGCGGGTGGAACTACTACGACTTTGTGGCGCACACTCAGACACCGAGCATGGGGCCGGTGAGTTTCGGCACGGCGGCGGCGCTGATTGCGTTGTATGAGGCGAAGGAGTCGGGGCTGGAACTGCCGCCGAAGATGGCCGAGATGGCCCTGCGGCGGCTGGCCGAGTGCCGCTTCCCCAACGGGGCGTATGGATACGGGCGCGACTATATGTTGCGGCCGCGACAGCCGGCCAACCAGTTACGCGGCAGCGTGGGGCGGATTCAGGTGTGCAACGATGCGCTGTGGCTGTGGGATTTCGGCGGCATCGGGCGCAAGCAGGTGATCGAGGGCCTGGAAGTATTCAACCGGGAGCACATCTACCTGGAGATGGGCCGCAAACGGCCGATCCCCCACGAGGCGTGGTATCAGACTGCCGGCTATTACTACTATTACGATCATTATTACGCCGCACGGCTTTGCCAGCGGCTGGGCTGGGACGACGCCAGGAAGCAATGGCCGGCCGTGCTCGATGGCATCCTGCCGTATCAGGAGCCGGATGGTTCGTGGTGGGATTTTGCGATGTGGGGATACCACAAACCCTATGGAACGGCGTACGCGGTAATGGCGCTGGTGCAATATCGAAATCAACTCATTGAGAAGCGGAAACCATGATGAAATGGTGCGGGGCGGGCGACGATGTCGCCGCTTGTCGGGCGCGATGAAGCGTGCCTATGATGGGGCTTGAGGTTGCTGCACGGGAACCTGTCGCGGAGGCATCATGCGATATCTCAAGCGGTCTTTGCGTGGATGGGTGGCCAGGGTTTGCCTGGAGACACTGGAGCAGCGGGCTCTGTTGAGTGCGCCGTTTGGGATTCAAACGGTGGTGCTGGGCGGGGATGAGGCGGACGGCACAGGCGGGAAGACTTTTGGGTCGTTTGTGCAGGCGGCGTCGGCCGCGACCATGGGTGAGGATGGGTCAGTGGCTTTGGAGGCTGTGGCCGATGGTCGGTTTGGTGTGTGGGCGGGGCCGCCGGGGTGTTTGGATTTCTATGCCTGGCAGGGGATCAATGTGCCGACGTTTGGCGGGCCGTATGGGCCGCTGTTTGACCGGGTGGCGCTGACGGACAGCGGGCACGTGGGATACCAGAATTCGGCAGGAGCAAAACAGGGTGTATGGGTGGATGGCCCCGATGGTTCAACGACGCTGATTGCCAAGACCGGGGATGTTGCGCCCGGGGCCGGAGGGGCGACGTTTGCGTCTTTCTATAGCCTGTTCAATAATGGCGGCAAGGTGGCGTTTTTGGCGACGCTCTCGCGGACCGGGGTGGGCGACGGCAACAGTTTTGGGATATGGTCCGGGGATGCCAGAGGAGTTTCCCGGGCCGTGAGACAAGGGCAGGAGTTCCCGGAGTTTGGGGCGGGACAGGTGCTCTATGATCTGTCGACGGACTTTGTTGGGATGGATCGGAACGGAAATCTGGCGTTCGGCGGGGCTTTGGGGGTGCCGACGGGGCAGGGGACCTTTGGCGATATTCACAACGGGATATTCATTCTCGATGGGACGGGGTTGCACCTTGTGATTGCGAACAACACCGGGGGAACCGTGGCGGCCGGGACAAACGGAGGCTATTTCATCTTCAGCGCGCTGGCCGGGTTCAACCGGTTTGAGCACCTTCTGTTCGAGGCGACTGCAATTCATGAGATTCCCAACCAGGACTCGGAGGTGTTTTCAGGGACATGGTTCTCGGACAAGTCGGGGGTGAATCAGCCGGTGGTGTTGAAGGGACAGGATGTGCCTGCGGCTGATCCGCCGGTGGCGGGGCTGGCAGGGGCGAAGTTCCAGGTCGGGTCGGGAGTGGCATTCAAGGGGGTGCTGGCCGATAGCGGGCGCGTGGTGTTCGAGTCGAGCCTCACGAACGCGGCCGATCCGACGATCAACCGGGGCGTGTTCATCTGGGATCAGGGGACGTTGAAGTCAGTGATCTACAAAGGCCAGCAAGTACCCGAAGCACCGGCCGGGGTGGTTTTTGGGAGTGTGGTGGAGGGCGGTTTCCAGGCCAACGCCGAAGGGGAATTCGCCTTCATGGCGAACCTGACCGGTCCGGGTCAGGGGGAATTCAGCACGGGGCTGCTTGCGATGGATAAGCAAGGCGTGTTGCATCTGATTACGCGGACGGGCGACAGCATCGAAGTTTCGCCGGGGGTGACGCAGGTGGTGCAGGAGATCAGCCTGGGCAATGGGAATGCGTATCCAGGCAACCGATCCGGCGGTGGCGATGGGCTGGCGAGTTCGCTCAATGACAAGGGGCAGATCGCGTTTTCGATTCAGTCGGCGCAGGGGGGCGGCGTGTTCGTGGCGAACCTGGATTCGCCCGCGCCGGCAACGGTGGGCGGCGTGGTGTTCGATGATGATAACGGGAACGGAATTCTCGACGCCAACGAGTCCGGGCGAGCCGGGGTGACGGTGGAGTTGAACGCGATCAGCGGCCCCGGACCGTTGCAGCGGACGGCGACGACCAACGATGCGGGCGAGTATTGTTTCGCCGGGGCGGCCGCGGGGAACTACTATGTGAAGTTCACTCCGCCGAGTTCGTCGATGTTTACGCTGCGGAACCAGGGAGGCAACCGGCTGAAGGACAGCGATGCGACGAGCACCGGCGTCACCGATACATTCGCGGTGG
>JANYKD010000327.1 GCA_025361735.1 Phycisphaerales bacterium | reverse complement strand
CAACCCATGCAGCAGTTCGAAAGACTCGTCGGGAATCAGGTTCGTATCCGTGCAATACGCCACGTTCCCGACGCGAAAACCCAGCACCAGCACATTGCCATGAATCAGGCGGATTGGTTGCCAACGCACCCCGTTTATCTCAAACGGCCCCTGGATATTCCGCGGCACCAGGTGCGGCCGGTACAACCGGCAGGCCGGGTCCGGCTCGCGAAACGCATAGGCGAAACACCGCTGCAGAACCTCGTGAGTACACGCCTCGGCCCAGACATCCAGCGGGCCGCCTTTGACGGTGTTGAACCGCCGCACATCGTCCAGACCCATGATGTGATCGGCATGTGCGTGCGTGAAGACCACCGCGTCAATCTGCTTCACGCGGTGCTCCACGCATTGCAGCCGCAGTTCCGGCGTGGTGTCAATCAGCACGCGCGTGCCGGCGTACGATATCACGACCGATGGCCGCATGCGCTTGTCACGCGGATCGGTGCTGGTGCAGACGGGACAGTCGCAGCCGATCATCGGCACGCCGGCCGACGTGCCGGTGCCCAGGAAAAGGAGTTCAACTTGATTCATGCTCAGCCGATCACACAACAATTTCGCCTCATTGCCGTACAACCAATGCAACGGCCGATCCGCGCATGATACGGCCGCCACAGACAAATATCACCCAGCGGAAGCAGCAGCATGATTCGTCGAAACCTACGCAACCTCGCAGTGTTTATGTCGCTCTCGTTCGCCAGTGTCGCCTCGGCCGACTGGCTTGGCTGGCGCGGCCCGAATTTCAATGGCTCCGCCGACGTGACCGGGCTGCCGGACAACCTCGATGCCGGTCCCGTATGGAAGGCAGAGCTTCCCGGCCCGAGCGGCTCGACCCCAATCGTCGCCGGCGACCGCGTCTTCGTCTCCACTTTCGAAGCCACCTCGCGCAAAATGGTCGGCATCTGTCTCGATCTCAAGACCGGCAAGCAACTCTGGCGAGCCGATATCGGCATTCAGACGCCCAACAACAAGCTCAACAACCTCGCAAGCTGCTCGCCGGTTTCCGATGGCAAGAGCGTGATCTTCTACTTCGGCACGGGCGACCTGGCCGCGTTTGACTTCGACGGCAAGGAACTCTGGAAGCGCAGCCTCGCCAAAGACCACGGCGCCTTCCAGGTTCTCTGGTTGTACGCCTCCAGCCCCCTGCTCTACGGCGACAAGCTCTACATTCCCGTGCTGCAGCGAGATGTTCCCTCCGACCAGTGGCGCGACCGCAAGCCCGACGAACCGGCCATCCCCTCCTATATCCTCTGCATCGACCCGGCCAGCGGCAAAGACATCTGGAAACACGTCCGCCCCAACGCCGCCCGCATCGAGGCCAAGGAAAGCTACGCCACCATAACTCCGATGGAAGTCGCCGGCCGCAAACAACTCCTGGTTGTCGGCGGCGACTGCGTCTCCGCCCACGATCCTGAAACCGGGACGGAGATCTGGCGGGGCGGCGGCTGGAATCCGCAGAAGACCGAACACTGGCGCCTGGTGCCGACACCCGTCGCGGCCGGTAGCAACGTCATTGTCTGCGCGCCCAAGAAAGGCCCCGTGCTGGCGTTCAAGTCGGACGGCCAGGGTGACATCACCGCCACGCACCTCGCCTGGTCCACCAGGGACACCACCAGCGACGCCCCGACCCCGCTCTATTACAGGGGCAATCTCTACGTGCTCGATGGCGACTTCAAGAAGGGCATCACCTGCATGGACCCGGCCACCGGCAAAGTGCAGTGGTTCGCCAGGATCGACAGCAAGCCCGTGCTCCGCGCCAGCCCGACCGGCGCTGACGGCAGGATCTACTGCACCAACGAAGCCGGCGAGGTCTTCATCCTCTCGGCCGCCGATGGCAAGTTGCTCTCCAAAGCGGCCCTGCAAACCACCGGCCCCGCCCGCGGCAGCGTGGTCGCGCTCGATGGCCGGATCCTCGTCCGCACGGCCGACCGCGTGTACTTGTTCGCCGGCAAATAACGGTTGAGAATACCCGCCCTTGACGCCGGCCGAGGTGCCCCGTATATAAGCGGTCCTTGGGCAATGACCGCCTCGACGCCCCCATCGTCTAGTGGCCCAGGATATCTGGTTCTCAGCCAGAGGACAGGGGTTCGACTCCCCTTGGGGGTATAGAAAAGCCCGGTTTTGCCGGGCTTTTTTCATGCGCCGAAGTAGTTTGCGCAGCATTTAGTGCGGAACAAAACAGCCCCTCGTACGGTCCAGCATTCCGGACGTCCTTCCTCCAACCCTGCTGCCGCTCAACGACGACATGGTGCGGATGAGCCAGGAGGACAACACCTGCTACATGACCAAGTTCTAGCCCCGGTTCGGCTGGCAGCCCCGGCCGCTGGAAGCCGCCCTCAAGGCATACGCGGGCCGGCTTCAAGGCGGCGACGACTCCACGCGCCTATAGTTCGGCTCGGTTTCCGGCGAGCGTCGGAACCGGGAACCAAGGCGTGGAGAAATGCAATGATGCGCGCAAATCTGGCGTGGGTGATGTTGTTGTTACTGGGATTGTCCTCGGGGTCGGCCCTTGCGCAGGGTGGACTGCGCGATGACCTTGACGCCTTCCGCAAGCTGCCTCTGTGGCAGCCCGAGCCGATGGGGTTCTCCGAAAACTACGTTGTGGACTATCGCAACAAACTCCCGCCGCCGGGCACGCAGAAGATGAACGACTGCAACTCCTGGGCGTTCGCTTATGCCGCCAAATCATTCGACGAGGCCAACGACCAGGACTGGCGGCCCGATGCGCCCAGCCGGATATTCTCGCCGCGCTGGATCTACAACCAGATCAACCAGGGCGTGGACAAAGGCTCGTCCGGCCTCAATGCCATCAATCTGCTCAAGGAAAAGGGATGCGCGACGCTGGCGACCTGCCCCTATGTTCCCGGCGATTTCCGGGGCCAGCCCACGGCGGCGGCCATCGAAGAGGCAAAACTGTTCAAGATTCGAAACGTGTACGGGGTCAACAGCAAGGAAACGATCCGTACCGCGTTGTCGCAAGGCCACATCGTTCCCATCGGCGTCTCCACCAACCCCGTCTTCATGGGCGGCCGCTGGGAGGTGTACAACACGACTCTGCACAACAGCGGCAAGGCACTGCGCCGCCCCGGCCAGGAACACGGACTGCACGCGCTCTGCATCGTCGGCTGTGACGATGCCAGGCAGGCGTTTCTGGTGATGAATTCCTGGGGCACCGCCTGGGGCAAGGGCGGGTTCTTCTGGCTCGACTACGCCCTGGCCAATCGCTTCGCCGAGGATGAACGAAGCGATGCATTCATGCTCTGGGCGGTCGTGCTCGTCGACGACCGGGACAAGGTGGCAGTCGGCTCCGACGGCAAGTACCGCTCGACCCGCCCCAATCTGGAACTTGCCTGGCCGCTGGGCAATGTCCACTACCGCGGATTCAACGAGAAGACCCACAAGCAGGACTATTTCTTTTCGGCCCTGATGATCGGCGCCAGCGATGTGCTCAACCTCATTCAGAAAGTCGACTGGGTTTGCGGTGCGGATGGCGACAAACCATTCAAACTCAGCAGCGTCAACCGGGACGACAACTTCCGCATCACCGGCACCATGCCGCGGAACGAGTTCACGGTCGCGGGAACCGTCACCTTCAAGGATGGAAAGACTAAGGACGTAAAACTCGCCTACAAGGCGGAAAAGCCGTCCGGCGAACACCGCCGCCTCGAGCTTGTTTTCAAGGAATCCTACTTCGGTAAGCTATCGGTCGAGGGCAAACCCACGTCCGCGTGGTCGTGGAATGTGGAACTTGGTGGCAACCTGACGGATTTGAAGGATGTCACCAACGTGGTCTGGAACGTGGGCGAACTCAGCCGCCAGACTCCAACACTGGAACAGACAAAGACGTCCATCCGCCTGGGAAAAGGGCATTTCGGCCACAGCGGGACGGCCACCTGGCCCGGCCTCATCACCGCCGACGTTACTTTCAACGACGGTTCCACGAAGCGGCTTCGCCATCTGACGGTCTTCGAGTCGCCCGCCGATGACTCGGTCTCGCTCAAGAGCGAATACCGCGAAGAAGAAGGCCGCGACGGCAAGACCTGGTACAACGTCACCATCGAACTGCAAGCCCCGCAGAGCCAGGCGCTCTTTGGCATCGACCGCATCGAATACGACTTCGGCCCGACGTTTGACGGCTACCGCCGCGTGGCGGACTGGAGTTCACTCAAGTACGCGGTTTCCTGCGCCACCCAGAAGGAGTTTCGCATCAAGGCGAAGGTTCATTTTACGAATGGAACCGTGCAGGACATTTCGCACTGGGTCGAACTCGGCAAGGAAGCCAAATACGCTGACGCCCGCCGGATCGAGATTCAGACCCAGGCCGTCTATCTCGGCGCCATTGACAAGCCATCATGGCGGGTCGTGCTTCGCCCCAACGGCGACTCCGACACGCTGGATCAGGTCGACAAGGTCGTCTACACGCTGCCCAGATCAGTCTGGCCGGGCGGCAAGCAGGAAATCGCCACAAACGACCAGGCCGATCACCGCTTCGCGTTCAGTGTGGGGCAGCCGTTTGAGGGCAGCGCCCAGGTGATCTTCAAGAACGGCAATTTCACGCGGCTGCCGTTCACACTGGCCGAGTTGCCGCCGCGACTCGACCGCCTGCAACTTGCGGTGGAAACGAGAACGATCAAGACGGCGGCCAAGAGCGAAACGCGGATGTGGAAGGCGTGGATCGCCGGCCCGGAACTCTCCGTGCAGCGGGTTGTGCAGGTGGAGTACAACTACCGTGTCCACGGGCGATGGCAACGCACCGTCGTCGATCCCAGCCACAAGGAAGTCCCCGCGTTTCTGGCCTGCAACGGCATCGTGACCGAGCCGACCCCTCTCCGGGCCGCGCTGACTCTCAACGACGGCTCGCGGATGTTCCTCTACAACGAGATCGAAGATGGGGAACAGACCTGGGTGGATCAGATCGGCGGGTTGGACATCCAGATGCAGGAAAAGTTTCTCGGCATCGAGGAAGGCAAGCCCACATGGCGATTGCTGGCCGAGTTGATCGGTCCGCCCGAGGCCCTCTCGCGCGTCAAGACCCTGACCTTCGTCCGCTGGTCGGACAAGCAGAACTTCAAGGTTCTGCCCCTTGACGGCATCTGGCGCACCAACATCCACGTAACCCGGCCGGACGATTTCGTGGCCCACATCCTCATGAATGACGGTTCCGAGGAGAAGACCGCGATCATGACCACTTCCCTGGCGGGCCGCACCAGTGCGCCGCTGATTCTGCGGCAGGCCAATGGCGGATTGCCCGGCCAGCAGGATGGGCAGGCCAACCAGCTTGTCCGCGTCTATCTCGACGGCTGGGACAACGAACTGCGGAACGTGAAGAATGTGCAGTACAGCCTGCCCCCGAGTTTCAACCCGCGGAACCCCATCGTGCCCTTGCGTGCGTTCGGGCTGTACCGCGGCTTCAGCCGCTCAATCCGGGTGTCGGAACCCATCGGCGTCGATGCCGTGGCGAACATGGTTGATGGCACCAAACGAGAACTGTCCATCCAGGCCGGCCTGCCATCCCGGCCGCTCGGATGGGATCACGGCGTGCGCTACTTCGGAAAGACCACCGATGGCGATCCGCAGTGGCTGGTCGATTTCTGGTTGACCGGCGACTCGGCACAGCTTGCCGACCTCACTTCGGCCGACTATTTCACCAAGTCGCTCACAACCCTGTTCCGTGGCGAGCGGCGGGCCACCTGGGGTCCGCGCTTCCAGCATCAGGCGATTGCAGGACGCGACTTTGACATGGAAAGCGTGACTATCCGCAAGAACGATGGCACCGCAGAGAAGCTGCGCGGCGGCGCCGTGAAACTCAAGGTCAAGCCCTTGGATGAGTTCGATATCCGCGTGGCCGCGGGCATGACCTGGACAGGCCAGAAACCCGAGCAGCGTGAATGGGTGTTCCACATTGCCGGCCCCGAGCAATTGATGGAGCAAGTCGACCATGTGGTCTGGCGGCTCACCGATGGCTCGGACTATCCGCAGAGCATCGCCTGGCGTCACGGCGAGCGATTCGACGGTTTTGAAATGCGAGCCCAGGGCGAAGGCAGCCCCGGCGTGCAGGTCGTTATCCACATGCTGGATAAGAAGGAGATCACGCTATCCCGAAAGGCAACCGAAGCCGGCAAATCAACGCGCTGACGCGCCGTTTATATGACAGCTGATTTTGCGGCCGGGCGGGTGTTTGGAATACGCGAGGTGTGGCTTGTAATGAGGTTTTGCAGGACCTCACAGACAGGACCACTGTTCCCGTGAAAAGTCCAATAATCTCCGCGGCAGACGATACGGAACGGATTCGCAGGCCAGAATGTCACCGCTCCGTTTAAGTCATCCAGCGGCCTGCACGATAGTCAGTTCAGTTTCCAATGTTCGGAGGCCCATACCTCTGGAGCGCGCCTGAATGGTTGAACAGCAAAAGACCACCATCGGTTTGCGTCTGAAGACAAGGAGGACTGACTATGCCAAGAACTTTGGTCTCCACCTGCGTATTCTCGATTATGGCGTGGTTGTCGCTTACCGCTGTTGCGGCGGACGCGACCAATGTGCCGGGTGATCATGACCTGGCTCAGATACGCCAGGCCGGGGTAATCCGACACCTGGGCGTTCCCTATGCCAATTTCGTCACTGGCAGCGGCGACGGCTTGAGCATTGAAATAATGAGGCGGTTCGCCGACCACCTGGGCGTCAAGTATGTGTACGTCTCGGCTGATTGGGACACGGTTGTGCCAGACCTCATTGGGCGCAAGGTCGCCGTTGTCGCCGGCACGGCTGAATTGGGCGAAAGCACGCCGATTCGCGGCGACGTCATCGCCAACGGCCTGACCCAGTTGCCCTGGCGAAAACAGGTTCTGGATTTTTCGACTCCGACCTTTCCCACACAGATCTGGTTGCTGGCCAGGGCGGATGATCTGCTCACGCCGATTACTCCGAGTGGAACCGTGGACGATGATATCACCCGGACTCGCGCCTTGCTGGCCGGGCGCAGTGTCCTCTGCAAGGAGAAGACGTGTCTCGATCCGGGCCTTTTCAAACTGACACAGGATGGCGCGTCTCCCAAGCCGTTCCGCGGATCGCTGAACGAGTTGGCGCCGGCGCTGATCGCCGGTGAGGCGGACAACACCATCCTCGATGTGCCGGATGCCGTCATTGCCCTGCGCAAGTGGCCCGGCCGCATCAAGATTCTTGGACCCATGTCCAAGCCCCAGACCATGGG
Source organism: Phycisphaerales bacterium (assembly GCA_025361735.1). Taxonomy (GTDB): domain Bacteria; phylum Planctomycetota; class Phycisphaerae; order Tepidisphaerales; family Tepidisphaeraceae; genus JANYKD01. The sequence continues at coordinate 5,008 of JANYKD010000327.1, read as the reverse complement.
CGTGGGATTCCGCAAGACCTCGCCTGAACTGCGCCGGGCCTTTGACAAGTTCTTTGAGGAATCATGCAGCAACGGATCATATGAGCAGATGGTCCGGAAATATTACCCGTCCGTCGCCGACTACTTCCCCGGCTTTTTCCAGCAGGCCGGGGTGGCGGTGTCGGGGCGTGGCTCGCGCGAAACAGGTGAACGGAATCAGGCGACCGCTGGAACTTCAGCAGAGGTCAAACCTGTCGATGGCCAAGAACGGTGACATCACCCGCTCCCGCTCGTACTTGAGGTGGCCGGTCCGCGGCGTCCTCATGCTTACGGTCGCAACCGCTGCCGTTGGTTTTGTCACGTACCTGCTGATTGGTCATTACCGCTCTGCGGTGGAACGGTGTGATTCCATCCTGCGAACACACTCGATGCAGACCGAGGACATGGCCGCCGCAATCGGCCATTTCTGCGCGGAAAGGCGCTATGAGGTGACTGACCTGGCGCTGAACCGGGCGATTGCCTCATACTACGAGAATGAAGCCCTGGGCATGCGGCCCGAGTACGGTCTTCGTGCCAGTCTTACCGACGTGGCGGCCGAATTCCGCAGGCTCATTGATCGCCGTTCGCGTAATGGCCATCCGATCTACAAGCAGATCGCCTATGTGGACCATCGGTCAGGAATCCTGGTGGCAGAGGGCGAAGATCGAACTGCGGTCGCCCTGAATTCGACTGCGGCAACTGCCGAAACCGACGAAGTACGGATATTCACCGCGGGCCATGATTCAAAGGAGCGAATTACCGCCGTGGCGATTTCGTCGCCTGTGTTATTCAAGGGGCGGCATGTCGGCCGGATAGTGGCCATTATCCCGGCAGTTGCCATACTCGACCGGCTCCAGCATGATCGCAATGGCGGATCTGTGGTTCACGTCATGCTGGGCGAACGCCCTCTTCATTCAGCCCGCGCCGATGAAGACCATGCACCGGTCTACCATCTCGCGCCACTTCTGCGCCTGCCAATCCCGAGTGGCAAGGCGATACGCACGGAAATTGTTCGGGAGGACGGCCGAAAGAACACGCTCGTGGTCGTCGCCCGCAGCCCGGTCGCGGACACGTCCGTCGCGGTATTTCATCTTGCCGAATGGCGCCCACTCGTCGGCGGAATGACCCCGGAGGAATCACTGATCCTGCTCGCCGCCATGGCCTTCGCGCTGCTAGGAGCGGCCGGCATCACCATTCGATCCATCGTCCGGGGCATCGCGATGGCCACCCGTCTGGAAGAACAGACCCGCCGCCAGGACGAGCTTTTCCGCAGCAACCAGCAACTGGTCGAGGAGATCGCGCAGCGCCGCCGGGCCGAAGAACGGCTCGAATACGATGCCACGCACGATGCACTGACGGGATTACCCAACAGGAGCCTCTTTGTGGCTCGCTTGGCAGCAGCGGTCGAGCGGTCTCGCGGCGATCCTGCTTTCGTATTCGCCGTCCTGTTTCTGGACTTTGACCGATTCAAGCTGATCAACGACAGCCTTGGCCATCACATGGGCGACCGCTTCCTCTGCGAATGCGCCATGCGACTTGGCAAATGGGCGGCGGCACAGTCGGACGATGGCATGGAGAGCGACGTTGCCCGCCTCGGAGGCGACGAGTTTGTCGTTCATCTCAAGGGGGTCAATGATCCCGCGGCGCTTCCAGCCAAGGTCGAGCAATTGCGAGAATTGCTGGCACAGCCCTATCTGCTGGAAGATCGCGAGGTATTCGCCACCGCCAGCATCGGCATGACCGTCGGTAATCCGGGCGACGGCGACGCCGATCAGGTCTTACGTGACGCCGACATTGCGTTGTATCGCGCCAAAGCCCGTGGGCGCGACTGCCATGTCACCTATGACCAGGCGATGCACGAGGAAGTCCGCATGTCTCTGGACTTGGTCAACGATTTGCGGCGTGCCGTCGAACGGAAACAGTTGCAGCTTCACTACCAACCGATTGTATCGCTTCACACCTGTGAATTGAAAGGATTCGAGGCGCTGTTGCGATGGGAACACCCTGTATATGGGTGGATCAGCCCGGTGAAGTTCATCCCACTGGCCGAGGATACGGGCCTGATCGTAAGCATCGGGGATTGGGTGCTGCAGGAGGCAGCCCGCCAACTGAACGAGTGGCGGCATACGATAAGCAGAGCCAACGATATCTACGTCAGTGTCAATGTGTCCAAGCGGCAACTTCTGCAGCGCGACTTTCCCGAGCGCGTGGCCGCGACTCTCGCACAGTACGAGTTGCCGCTCAAGTCGTTGAAGATCGAAGTCACCGAGAGTGTGGTGCTGGAGGCAACCGAGCTATTTCGGGAGGTGCTCGATCGCCTTAAGATGATCGGCGTCGACCTGATGATGGATGATTTCGGCACCGGCAACTCATCGCTCAGCCGGTTGCACGAGTTCCCCATCGACATTCTCAAGATCGACCGCGCGTTTCTGCAAACTATGACGACCAGCCGTCAACTCATGGCGATCACCACCGCGGTGGTGCAGCTTGCGCACAACCTGGACCTGCAAATCGTTTGCGAAGGCGTCGAGGACGAGGATCAGGTGGCCGTGCTGTTGGCGCTTGATTGCGATAGCGCTCAGGGATACCTCTTCAGCAAGCCGCTTCCGGTTGCGAAGGCGACCGAATGTCTGCGGAACTGGCGGGTGTATCGCCGTTCAGCGTAATGGATCCGTCGCTACACCGTCCCTGGGCCGTCGCCTTTGACGACCTGTTGCGTGAAGGGGACCATCAGCACCTGCCACTCGACAGGCTCAAGGCGTTTTGTCAGAAAGAACACTTGCCGCAGAAAGCCATCGAAACGGTGCAGCGGATCCTGCAGGACAAGCAGGAGAAGGCCATGTGGGACCGGATCACCCGGGAGTGCGCCATCGAGGCCGCCCGCGCCTGCGCGGACATGCTCCACACGGCCGCGGCGCTGGCGCCGTCGCCGCCGATGACTCCAACGCCCGGCGCAACGGGCGTTAATCTCGTCTTCAATCCGTCGTTCGAGCAGGACGACGGCACAGGCCATCCCGAGGGGTGGTACGTCGAGTGGAGGGATCTGAAGGACCGAGCCGGGCAGGCCGCGTGGTATGCCGCCAAGACCCATTGGGAGAATCATGTGCGCACCGGCGTACGATCGGCGAACCTTCGCTGGTGCCCGCCGGCAGGGATCGAGTGGCGGCCGACCTGGCGTCACGCCATCCGGGTTTCGCCGGGCGAAACGTACCAGGCCTGGGCACAGGTGGACCTGCGCGGGCGAGGTGAATCCAGCGTGGGGTTGGTGTTCTTCGATGCCAGCTACGAACCCATCGACCCTCCGGCGAGCAGCGCCGCGCAGCCCGGCACGCACTGGCAGAAGGTGGGCGTCTCCGCCCAGGCGCCGGCGAAGGCGTGCTGGCTCAAAGTCGTATTGCGATGCCAAGCCGCCGACGGGGCAATATGGTTCGACGACATCGAACTGCTCCGCCGCTGATCGATCTCGAAGCGAGCAGGGTGGGCGGCACACCGCCCACGCGATGGCGTTTTGGACAATCCCAAGACGTGGGCGGGCGTGCCCACCCTGCGTTGGGTCGAACACATCCATGTACCAGCAACTGCGAGCCCACTCGATCAGGAGGATAGCAAGCGACACGCACCCGCAGAGGTCGACGCGATTGCGGCCCTTGCTGGACGGTACCGGAACAGTGCCGTGCCGACACACGGTGCCAACTCACTGGTCAACTACCGATGCATTCGTTACAATGCCTGAAACGGGGGGAAGGAGACATCACTATGGGTATTGCATTCATGACCACCGCAAGCTGGATCGCTTTGACCGTAGCTGTCGTACTGGGTGTGGTCGCTGCCATCGTGCAGCGACAGAAACAGAGGTAGTTGCACGGACCTGGCAAGAGCTGTTCACGCTCGAACGACCGACACCTCCCCGTGTCGCCGGCAGTTTTCTGTCATTGCGGCGACGGACAGGTTCTTTATTGCGGCGATAGTTAGCATCGCCCCCCTGTCCCTCGCGCAGGCTACCGGAACTTGCCTGCGCGAGATGCAGGAATTGAGCGGGAAAGCGCTTTACATAGTCCATTGCACACGTTACAGTATCCGAAGAGTCAATTTGTGGGTTCGTGTCGGGCTCTAAGGAAGATAACGCATGGCGGGACGTCGCCATCTGGTACGTCGTTGACCCATCAGGGGTGGCCCCCCCACCACCCCTTTCCTCCAGGGAGCAGCCTCCCCCCCGGGCTGCTCCCACTTTTTTTTTTAACTTCCAGCACAGGCTAATCCTACTTCGGCTCCATCAGTGCCAGACACGACGTTGGAGCGAGCCCGCCAACAGAATCGACCAAGTGATATCGGAACTGCCATCGAGCCACTCGAACCCTTGCGCCCCCCGCCATGGCCTTGAAAACAAGTCCCTCTTTGACTTCTGCACGGGCTTCTGCACGTGCAAAAGTCGCTTGGTGACGAGACGAATCCAACTCTAGTCACTCAGGTATTCTATCGGTGTGGGGCATCGCCACGTGCATCAGCCGATCTCCTCGTGCAGATCTCCAGCTCTTGCAGCCGAGACTGTCCGGGGCGACGATACGGGTATGATGTCGTCATGACCCTCCTGAACCAGATCGCGGTTGAAACGCAGGAACTCCGCAAGCATGGCGGGCATCCTGAGCGGCTGTACCTGACGAAGGACGATGCGATTCGCCTTCAGTACGAGTTGATTTCCGAGGGTGGCGACCGTGCCCAGCAGATCATCCATATCCATCCCTTGTGGGGTGGCACGGAGATCGGCTTGGATGGATCCGGTCAGTGCCTCGTGCGGATCGTCGAGCGGAGGAACGAGAAGCGAACCAGTTTCACGCTGACGCCTGGCGAATCTAGTGCTCCATCACACCTCAATTGATGGATAAAGCCTCCGGAGTTTGATGCGAGCGTCGGCGGTGGTGAATTGCCAATTGACCTTTGCCTTGGCGAGGTTCCGCTGCTGTTCCCATGCGGCCACCTCCGTTCGCAGATG
>JANYKD010000298.1 GCA_025361735.1 Phycisphaerales bacterium | reverse complement strand
GTCCGAGCGATCATCCCGTCCGACGCGCCTCGCAAGCGAGACGGCTAAATAATGAGGAGCCACTACCAATCATGGGCTGGTAACCCATGCTACGGACGAATTTCCAAAGCCCGCATCGCCATCGCATCGCGGGTGGACAGGTCCTGGTAGTCGGCGTCTTTGCCGACATCGGGGCGGCGCTTCCAGCTTCGGGCGCACGCCGCGTAATCATTGCGGCGGTCGACTACTTTCACCGTCACCGCCGGGCCGGGCGTGTCCTTTTCCGCGAAGGCATAATGGCCGCAGCCCACCAGGTCTTCCAGATCGGTGCCGTAGGCTTGGAGCTTTCGCCGCAGCGCATCATCATCCACCTGATAGACGATCTCCGCCTCGCCGGCCTTGTTCAGGCCCGACTCTTTTTTCAGCTTGTCGAGCTGGCCGAGGGCATCCTCGCGCAGCCGCATCAACAGTTCCCACTCCTCCTTCTGATCCTCATCCACCTCCGCGTCACTCGTCTCCGGCAGCCAGGCCAGATGGATGGATTGCAGCGCCGCATCCTTCCCCGGTTTGTGCGGGATGTGTTCCCACACCTCATCGGCGGTGAACACCAGCATCGGGGCGAGCAGCTTGCTGAGTGCGATCACCATCGCGTGCATCACCGTCTGGCAGCGACGGCGCAGCGGGCTGTTCGGCATTTCGCAATACAGCCGATCCTTCATCGCATTGCCGTAGATGGAACTGACCTGCACCGAGCAGAAATCATGCAGCAACCGAAAGACGCGGTGCAGTTGATAGACATCGTACGATTCGGTCACGTCGGCGATGAGCAGATCCAGTTGATACATCGCCCATCCATCGAGGCTGTTCGGCGGCACCTCCCGGGCATCGGTCTTCGGATCGAAATCGTACAGGTTTGACAGCAGGTAGCGCAGCGTGTTGCGGATCTTGCGATACTTGTCGCCAAATTCCTGAAGGGCTTTGGGGCTGGCGGGAATGTCGTTCTGGTAGTCGACGCTGCAACACCACAGACGCAGCACATCGGCCCCATGGCGGTTGATCTCATCGACGGCTTTTACATATTCCTTGTCGCTCTTGCTGACCTTCGTGCCATCGGGCTTGACGATGAACCCGTGCGTCAACACCTGCTTGTAGGGCGCCTGCCCGGTCGCGCCGAGCGAAGGAAGCAGCGACAACTGGAACCAGCCGCGATGCTGATCCGAGCCTTCCAGATACAGATCGGCGGGGAATTTCAAAGTGGACCGGCTCTGCAACACCGCCCGCCACGAACTGCCCGACTCGAACCACACATCGAAGATGTCTTTTTCCTTACGGAGTTTGGCCGTCTCGCCGAAGTGAATCGGGCACGCCGTCTGATCGCAGCTCAGCAGTTCCGTCGGCGTCTCAGTGAACCAGACATCCGATCCCTTTTCGCGGACCCGCTTCGCCACCGCCCGCACACTCGCCGGGGTGAGCAGTGGCTCATCCTTCTCATTGTAAAACACCGGGATCGGCAAGCCCCACGCCCGCTGCCGACTGATGCACCAATCCGGCCTCGATTGCAACATGCCCTGCAGCCGGGCCTGTCCCCAGGCGGGGATGAAATCCACCCCGTCCTCCGTGGCCGTCATCGCCCGCTCGCGCAAGGATTGGGGCGTTCCCGTATCGCCGCTCAACTGAAACGGTTTGTCCATCGCGATGAACCACTGCTCCGTCGCCCGGAAAATGATCGGGGTCTTCGTCCGCCAATCGTGCGGATAGCTGTGCAGGATGTTCTGCACCCCGAACAACCGCCCGCGACTTTTGAGTTCTTCAGTGATCAACCCGTTGGATTCTTTGACCGTCTTCCCCCGCAGAAATTCCGGCACCGTATCGTCGAACCGCCCGCTCGCCAGTACCGGGCAGTAGACCGCCAGCCCGTGCTTGCGCCCCGTGTCGTAGTCATCCTCCCCATGCCCCGGCGCAGTGTGCACCATCCCCGTGCCATCGGTCGCCGTCACATAGTCGGCGGTCAGAATCGGCCCTTTGTACTCAATGAACGGATGGACATACTCCGCCCGTTTCGACAACTCCTCCCCCGTCATCATCTCCCCCAGCACGCGCACCTCTTCGATCCCCTGCCCGAGACCGGGACCAAACACCTTGTCGCACAGTTCGGAGGCGACGATGCCGATCCGCTTCTCCCCCGCCCGCGTGTACTCGATAAAGGCGTACTGCATCGTCGCATTCACCGCGATCGCCAGATTCGCAGGCAGCGTCCACGGCGTGGTCGTCCACACGATCAGATAGACCGGCCGATCAAACTTCTTTGCGACCTCCGTCCCCGCCTCCACCGGGAACTCCACATACACGCTCGCATCCTCCACATCCTTGTATTCCAACTCCGCATCCGCCAGCGCCGTCTGGCTGGCCACCGACCACGGCACCGGCTTCAGTTGCTTGTACACCAACCCCGCCTCCACAAACCGCGCGAACACTTCCAGCGTCTCCGCCTCATACTCCGGCTTCATCGTCAGGTACGGATTCGCCCAATCCCCGAGGATCCCCAATCGCTGAAACTGCTCCCCCTGCGCCTTGGCAAAATGCTCGGCGGAGGCGTAGCACAACTGCCGCACTTCCACCGTCCCCATCGCCCGGAAATCCTTCCCCGCCTTCTTCACCTCCTCCTGAATCTTGTGCTCGATCGGCAACCCATGACAATCCCACCCCGGCACATACGGCGTTTCATATCCCTCCATCGTCCGGAAGCGCAGGATCACATCTTTGAGCGTCTTGTTGATCAGATGCCCGATGTGGATATCCCCGTTCGCGAACGGCGGGCCATCGTGCAGCACCCACTTGCCCTTCCCGTTCGTCGCCCGGTCGGTGAGGACTTTCTCGTAAAGCCGCCCCTCCCGCCACATCGCCAGGCGCTTCGGCTCATTCACCGTCAGCTTCGCCTCCATCGCGAACGCCGTCTGCGGGAGGTTCAACGTCGTCTTGTAGTTCGTCTTGTCGGGGGTCTCTTGGGTCATGGTATTTTTCGCATTTGATTATTTAGCCGTCTCGCTTGCGAGGCGCGTCTCGACGGAACAGTTTCCAAAACGATATCGCAACTTCGCCGTTCCAACATCGGGGGGAGCCACAGTGGACACAGAGAACACAGAGGCCGGCACGGAGAAATCAATTCAATCTTTCTTTCTCGCTTTTTTCCTCTGTGCAACCCTCTCTGTTCTCTGTGGCTCTTCTGAGTCGAACCTGAAAAGTCTCACCGTACCGCCAAGACGCGCCTCGCAAGAGAGACGGCTCAATAATTCGGATTCAAACAATCGTCTCGGTTTCACTCACGAATCCGCCACTGTAACGCCAATCGCCCCGACATTCGAGGCTGCCCCGTTCAGATGAATCCTCCGCCATCCTCCGCGCACAAACCGCAGGTAGCTGAACGTGCCGAGAAGGATGCCATAAATCGTCGAGGCCACCCACGGCCCCGCCGCCCCATATTGCGGCAGATGCGTGGCGATCGCTCGCCCTCCCGCCACGGTGATCCCCCAGCACAGGGTCATCGTCACAACCGCCGGGATCAGCGTGTCGCCCGCCCCGCGCAGGGCGCCGTTGTAAATGATGTACATCGCGTCGAAGAACTGATAGATCGCCGCGTACACCAGCAGCGTCGAGCCGATCCGCAGGATCTCCGGGTTGCCCGTGAACAGTTTCAACAGCTGATGCCGGCCTAGCAGAAACAGCACCCCGCAGCCCAGCATGTATCCGGCGGCCAGAACGAACCCCAGCCACGCCCGCCGTGCCGCCACCTCCGGATGGCCCGCGCCAATGTACCGGCCCACCAGCGCCGTGACCGCCATGGCGATCCCGTAGGCGGGCATGAAGCTGACGGAATAGAACCGGAACGTGAAGGCGTTGGCGGCCATCGTCTCGGTGCCGAACGGGGCCATCACCCAGACGCTGAACAGCGACCACGCCAGCACATCAGCCGTGAGCTGCGCGCCGGAGGGCAGCCCCACCGCCAGCATCGCGCGGAACTGATTCCAGCGGAATTTCCACTCGCGCAGATGGTACGCCAATCGCGTGTCCCGGCGGCAGGCCAGCAGAATGAGCACCGCCATCTCCACCAGCACCCCCACGTTCTGCCCAAGCGCGCTGCCCCGGATGCCCAGGGGCGCGAGGCCCAGTTTCCCGTAGATGAAAATCCACGCCGCGAGCGCATTGACACTCACGCCGATCACCGTCGCCATCAGCACCGCCATGGGCCGGTCGATCGCCAGCATGAACTGCGAGAACGCCACCTGCACCAGTTTCAATCCCGCCCCCGCGATCATGATGCGCAGATACGTCGCCTCCACCGCCACGAGCATTTCCGCATGGCCAAACAGCCGAAAAATCGACCGCGCGAACGGCAGCAGGGCCAGCAGCACGAGCGAATACAACAGCGCGAACCAGACCCCCTGCCACAGATATTGCCCACACCCCCGCCGATCCCCGCGCCCGAAACACTGGCTGACCAGCGTGTTCACCTCCATCAACGTGCCGAACCCCACGCTGATGAGCGCAAACGAAAGCATCCCCGCGTTGGACGCCGCCGTCGGCTCGAGCCCCGTGACCCGGTTGTCCCCGAACCGCGACAGCAGCCAGGTGTCGATGAACTGCATCAGCGTATAGGAAGCCATCTGCGCCACCGTCGGCCCCGCCAACAGCAGCAACTCCCCCAGCGGCGAGCGGGCGGAGGACAGAGGCGATGGAACTTCGGGGGCGGTCATCGGACAGGCAAGGGTAGCAGAGTTTTAGGCGGGAGGGGAGAAGGATAAATAATGGAGTCCACAACCAGACGGGCCGGGGGAGAATGACGAATGACGAAATTCGAATTCACGAATCGATGACGAAGTACGAATGAGGGAATGATGAAACCGAAGGAAAAACAGCGCACTCCGATTGAATTCTTCGCGTCCCTCTTTGCGCTCTTTGCGCCTTTGCGGCAGGTCTTTCTTCTGCTCGTCCAGGAAAGCAAAGGCGGGCGCAAAGACGCCGGGAGCGCAAAGGAAGCGCAAAGAATTCGCAGGGAAGAATGGCTGAAACGAATGCCCCGTTTCGTCCCTTCGTTCCTCAGGGCATGCATTCGTGATTCGTACTTCGTCATTGATTCGAGAATTCGAATTTCGTGAATTCGTCATTGCGTTGTTCTCCCCCTCACCCCCGCTCGGCGACTCCCCCAACGCCGCATCCGACTCTCACAATGCCCCATCCGACTCTCACAACGCCGCATCCGACTCTCACAACGC
>JANYKD010000293.1 GCA_025361735.1 Phycisphaerales bacterium | reverse complement strand
TGTGCTGCAGAGGCTGGCAGGTCATGCTATCGGCCCCATTCGGAAGAGTCGTTGCAGCCGGCGCACGAGCGGCACCGTCCGCGGAAACAGATCAATCCATGGGCGGGGACACATCCGACGGTGCCGCGCCGCGCACGCACGATGCTCGATCGGTTCGGGCCAGACTGCCGGAATGGGCGGGCAGGGCCGCAACTCGCCGTTGATCAGCCAGCTGTTCCTGCCCGCCGCGTTTGTCGCGCGTTCGTCAAAGCCGATGTGTTCCACCATACTCCAGGGTGGGCGCAGGCACAAGCCCCGGTGTTGCAGGTGGTGATAGAGGAAGCGCACGGCCCAGATATTGCTTTCCAGTTCGTGCCGCGCCATGTAGGGCAAGTCGCCGCCGTAGTGGCGGGGCGACTCGCCGCGGTCTTGGATGACCTTCATCTTCTGGCAGGCTGTCTCGCCGGTCATGCCCTGCCAGGCCTGGCGCCAGATTCCCCAAGTCAAGCACTCGGCCCGGCCGTCGAAATAGGGGATGTCGACCACGTCGCCCGGCAACAGGTGGCGGTTGGTCCACCCTGTCACGCTCATGACGCGCGCATCATTCCGGTACTGCCGCAGCGCGGCACACAAGTAGGCGTACGTGCCCGGCACGCAGATCAGGTCATCTTCCCACACGAGGACGGCTTCGTATCGTTCGAGCGCCTCCGTGACACCTGTGAGGATGTTCTTTCCCAGGCCGAAATTCTGCGGCCGGTCATGACGCTCGACCTGGCACCAGTCGATTCGGGAAAGATACTCGCGCACCGCCTGAACGCTGGGCTTGTCCTGCTCGGTGCGGGCCCCATCCGAATAGACGACCAGCAACGGAACACGATTCTCGCGCAGGCACGCGAGTGTTCGCTCCAGCACATCGAGGCGTTTGTAGGCAAAAAGAATGACGGGAATGACCATGGCCCGTTCCTTTTCTACTTGCACCAGTTGCCGATGGCCAGACCCGTGCCGGTGGCATAAATGCCGTCCAGGGCGAAACGCCGATTCGCCGTCCATGCCTGCACGACCTCCAGTTCTCCGTCGCGCAGGGCATCGTGGAGCATCCAGACCCCGCGCTCGGCCAGCCAGCCCTCCAACATCGGCAGGGTCGACAGTCTGCAGCCGCTGGCTCCCGCAGGGCCGTCGACAAAGACGAAGTCGATCGGTCTACCCTCGAACAGGGCCGCGAGGTGCGGCGCGTCGAAGGCGAAGCGCGTGTCGGCATCGACCGGCACATGGTGGACGCTCGCGAAGGCGGACAACCCCGCGCTCTCCAAGCGCAGCCGCGTGTTGGAGGCTTCGTCTGCGCTCTGGTCGATCGAGATGCAGACGCCGTGTGGGATGCCGGCATGTTTGAGCCAGCGGGCGAAGACCAACGTGGTCGCGCCGGACCCGAATTCGCAGATCACGCGGGGACGAGCCTTGTCCAGCCGTTGCCAAATCAACTCGACTCCGCATTGGTCGACAGCCCATGTTCCGAGCGGCACGTCCCGGAGGAGATGAACCAAAGCGGGGACCCTTCCATGAAATCTGTGCGAGGAGAAGACCAGATTAAGGGGGACCAACAGGTCTTCGCCGTGAAACATGCATTTCAGGCGGTGCCGAACGCGCAGTACGTGGTCGAGGGGCAACAGGCGGTTTCTGCCAAGACAAGTCCGTCCGATCCAGAGGATTGCCGTGCGGAAATAGTCGACAACAGGTTCATGCGGGGGCCGGCTCATTTGACCTCCTGGACTTGGTGGCATGCAACGCGAGGAAGAGCATCGGACACACCGCGAACCCGAAGATAGCCCAGACCAAGACGGGTAATCGCACCAAGTTGGCGCCCTGTATCCACGCGATCACGCCGGCGGGGATCCAATCGTCAAAGTAGGCAATTCCAGAAACACCATACAGAACAACGGTTTCGAGGGCGTAAAAAACAGTTGCATACAACACGAAGCCGAACCTGCGGCACGCCATTTCGTACGTGATGAAACAAGAGAAGACTGCACGAAGAACGGCCGTGGAGGATGCAACGCCCATCAAGGATGCATACGGCAGGTACAGGGACCACCTAGGCACAGCGGAGAACAGATAGGGCGCGGCGAGGGAAATCGTCAACGCAATCAGCCCTCCACCCAACAGAATGAAGAGCATCGATTGCTTCAGCAGCGCGGAAGCATTGGCTCCGGTCTCATGCCGCTCCGAGATCATAGGAAAGAACACCACGCTGACTGCAGTCCACAGGCACGACGGGATTTCGGCGAAGCGCGTGACAAAGTAATAGCCGGCTGAATCCACATCCGGCAACCGGTGGCGAATGACGAAATACTCCGCCGCGCC
>JANYKD010000291.1 GCA_025361735.1 Phycisphaerales bacterium | reverse complement strand
CGCCAGCGCGACGCGGTTACCAAACCGCATGCAGTCTGGATCACCAAGAGACATCGCCCGCTCGACATCCTGTTAGCACCCCGCGCATGATGCGTTCATGGCGGTTCTGTGGATTCATCACGAGCGGGAACAAGGCTGGTGCCCGGTGCCGCTGAATGGCGTTGCGGTGGCGTTGGGTGAGGCTTCGCCGCCCCCCGGCGCAGCAGGGGTCGATGCCCCCGTGCTGATGTTGTCAGTTGCCGACGGGGCGGAGAGCGTGCTGATGTCGGGCGTCGGCGCCGCCCCGTCGATCAATGGCGACCCACTGGCACTGGGCATCCGAGTTCTACGTGACCACGATGCGATCCGCATCGGGTCGAGCGACAGCATGTTCTTCACGACGGAGTCGCTGGCTCAGGTCGTGCCGTTTCCCGAGCCGCGGCCTGTTCCCTGCGCCCGGTGCAAGACCGACATCACGCCGGGTTCACCGGCCGTGAAATGTCCCAAGTGCGGTGCTTGGCATCATCAGGGCGAGGAACTGTCTTGTTGGACCTATGCGGAAAAGTGCGCCGGTTGCGATCAGCCCACGGCGATGGATGGCCAATACGCCTGGACTCCGGAGGGACTGTAGATGAGTGGCGATCTGGACAACCCGATTGATGGCAAGACCGCGACGATTGTCGGGCTGGGCAACATTGGCTCGCAACTCGCCGGACATATCGGCCGGTTGCCGGAGATCGGCCGGGTCATCTGCGTCGATGCTGACGTTTACGCCGCAGGCAACCTGGCGACCCAGGAGATCAGCCAACGCGACGTGGGCGTTGCCAAGGCACGCGTTGTGGCCCGTCGGCTGCGGGGGATTCGGGCGGAGCTGAAGGTCAGCGCCATCGTCGAGCGGGTGGAGAACGTGCCGTGGGGCCGGCTCCGGGCGGATGTCATCTGTGGCTGCGTGGACTCCAAAGCCGCGCGGGCGGCCATCAACCTGATCGCCAGGCGGCTGGGGGTGGCGTATGTGGATGCGGGGATTCGCGCCGATGGCCTGCTGGCGCGAGTGGATGTCTATGCGGCCGATCCGGAGAGCCCATGCATCGAGTGCGCCTGGGGACAGAAGGATTATGAGTCCCTCGGGCAGGCGTATTCGTGCGCGGGCCAGGTCCGCGAAGCGCCCAGCAGCAGGGCCAGTTCGGCGCTTGGCGGGCTGGCGGCCGCGATTCAGGCGATCGAGTGCCAGAAGCTGCTGGCGGCCAATGGCCAGAACTCTGTCGCCGGCCGGCAGATCGTCATCGAAGCCGCCTGCCAACACCAGTATGTAAACATCCTGCGGCTGAATCCCGCATGCCGGTTCGATCACCGGGCGTGGCCGATCCAAAAAGTATCCGCTGCGACATTGGGTGAGTTGGTGGCCGCGGGCGCGGCAATCATGGGTGAGGCGCCCGCGGCCATGTCGGTCGAGGGCCGGTCATGGGTCACGCGGCTGGCGTGTCCGGGATGTGGCGAGCAGGCGGCGGTGTTGCGCTTGCAGGGCCGCATCGACCAACGGCTGGGGCGGTGCCCGTGGTGCGGCGGCGCGCGGCAGCCCATCGGCTTCAACCTGCTGCCCCGCCTTGATCTCGCGACAGCACGGCCCCCGTGTCTGAAGAAGCCGCTCACGCGCTTCGGGCTGAGAGCGGGCGATGTGGTCAAACTAAGCGGGGTCACGCGGCAACAGGGCTTGGAATTAACACGCGAACCCGCAGAGCGAAGAGGATAACCATGCACCCGATACTTCAGAAGTTTCTTGAGAAGCAGGCCGGGGAAGGCGCGGCGCTGGCGCAGGCCAGTGACCTGCTGCAACTGCGGCCGCTGGCCGGCGAGCAGGGTCCAGCCCAGCACTTCATCGCCCGCTTCACCTGTGGTGGCTACGCCAGGCAACCCAGTGGACTGATACAGAAATACAGCCGTTTTGATGTGGGGATCTATTTCCCGGACGACTATTTGCGACAGGCCAGCACCTACCAGGTGCTGACGTGGCTGCATCCCGGAAACGTGTTTCACCCGAATATCCGCGTGCCTTATATCTGCGTGGGCGAGACGTTTCTCCGGCCGGGGACGCCCTTGGTGGAGATCATCTATCAACTGCACACCGTCATCACCTATCGGAGGTGGGCGTCGCACGCGGGGCTCAACGCAGATGCGTGCCAGTGGGCCATCAACAATCAGCACTTGTTCCCGGCAGATGAGCGGCCGCTGAAGCGGAGGAAACTGAACATCGAAGTCGAGTTGGCCGGCAGCGGAGGGCAACACGGGTGATCGCCACACAGGCCCATTCTCTTCACGACGGGATCACCGCCGGCCTCGCCGGTGTGGCGGGCCGGCGGGCACATTCCGAGCGTCCCGGGCAGTGGGCGCTCGAGGGTGTCCGGAAGGGAACCCCGCCAATCGTCGCGGTGCTCACGGAAGACCGCTGGCTCCAGTTCACTGCCCCGGTGGCGGGCGGCCACATGCACGGCCCGGCCGTGCCGCAATGCGCCTGGGATCTGCTCCAGGTCAACGGCAGCCTGGCGGGCGCAGCCAAACTCGCCGTGCCTCCCGGCCGCGATGTGGTGATGGCCACTTGCGAAGTGTGGCTGGGCGATGCCTTGGCCGACAACGAGGCGGACGACGCGTGTGGGGCGGCAGTGGCCGCACTGGTGCGGGAGGCAGTCGATGATGTTCACGAAGCAATCGATCGTGTGCGGAGCAACGGGCGGTCTGGCACAAAGGCTTCCGGTTCCGGCCACGATGCCCAGGCAGTCGACCTCACCGAGTTGTGCCAGCTCGCCGGATGGCCCTGTAATCACCGGGCGGAGGGCCGGCTTGCCGTGCAGTTGGAAGTTCCGGGATCTTACGCCCAGGCCATCTTGTGCCCGGGTTCGCGCATTCACGCGAGCGTGGAACTGCCCTTGGGCCAAGAGAACCTCTCGCCCGCATCTCGCCAGGCCATCGGCACCGTGCTGCTGCTATTGGCGGGGCAGGTGCGGTGGATTCGGGCGGCGGCCGACGCGGATCCGCGGCGTGAGTTGGTCTTTCTTGAGGCGCAAATGGGCACGGGGGCCTCCGCGACGGCCCTGGGGCATCTGCTGGCGGCCCTGTCCACGGCGGCGCGACTGATCGTTCGCGAGTTGCCCGTCCTGGCCCGCCAGGAGATCGCAGAGAAATATCTGTCGATCCGAGGATGGTCCTCGTGATCGGCGTGCAAGAGTGTTCGTTAGCAACAGGAGTTGTTCTATGAGCGATAACAACACCGTATCGTTCGATGTCCGTGATGTCAGCGGGCAAAAAGCGGCCACCGTCAGGGCCTGCCCGGTCGATGCCTCGGTTGGCGAGGTCGTGCCGTCCCTGCTGGCGATGATGCAACTGCCCCCCAACGATGTCGAGGGAAACCCCGTCAGCCACACGCTTCGCCGCGATCGCGATGGTGCGATTCTGCACGAGGGTGATGTGGTGGGCAATGTCATCGTGCCGGGGGAACTTTGCATCCTCCAGCCCAGCATCGACGCCGGCTGAGGCCCGTCCTTGCGGAGTGTTCACCGCAGGAGCGGCGTTGTGCGTCTTCGGGCGAGCGCCTGGCGGAATAGCCGATGACGCCTGTTCCGCCAGGCATCCCCGTAACAGACTTGGTATCGAACGGAGGCCGGTATGCGTGCTGAGGGTTACCAATACCTATTGGAACTGTCCAAGCGCCCGGGCGGGACGTTGCTGGGTCGCAAGCCAATCCAGGTGGATTGGGTTCCGATTCAGGAAGCGCTGGCCCTGGACTTGGCGCGTCGCAGCGCCGATGCCGATTTCGGCGTGCCCCCGACCCTGGACATCGAGCCCCAGTGGGGAGACCGGGGGGCGAACACGCACATCCGCGGAATGCGTGCGACCACGATCGTGGGCGATGACCGCTCCAGCTCTCTGGTGGTGTCGATCGACTATTTCCGCACACAGGCTCAGTGTGCGGCCAATCAATTCGTGGAAGCGGGATCACTGAAGCCCGGTGATCTGTTCGACTATCGCGTCCTGGCTCTGAAGCGTCAGGGAGCCGCGCATACACCTCGTCCTTCTCGCTTCACCATCGAGCTTGTCGCGACGCCCGTGCCCATCACTCCTTCGGTGTTGGAGGACTTCACGGATCGCGCTTTGCTGTTTGGAGCCGGCGCAGGCGACGATATTCCGGTCTTTGTTCACTGGGATGTGCTGGCGGAAGCATCCGTACTGACGCGACAGGCCGGCGCCATGGAGACCGGAGGCATTCTCGTCGGCCATGTGCGCCGTGATCCGGGCGTGCCGGAGGTCTTCCTGGAGATCACCGCCCAGATCCCCGCGCACGCTCGCTCGGAACTGACGCGGTTGTCGTTCGGTCCCGATACCTGGAGCGACGTTCAGGCGGCGGTGAACCTGCGCGACGGGAAGGAAGTATGGCTGGGATGGTGGCATTCCCACTCGTTCTTCAAGAAGGAAAATGAGACGGCCGATGGTCGGGATCCGCCAGCCAGGCGGCCGGCGATTCCGTTTCTCAGCGAGGAAGATCTGCTGCTGCATCGCACGGTCTTTCCGCGTGCCTACAGCCTGGCGCTGCTGCTCACAGACTCGCCCCACAGCGGCCTGTCCTGGACGATGTTTGGCTGGCGATCCGCCACGATGGCACAGCGAGATTTTCACGTGATTCACGTTCCGCTGCCCAAAGCATTCACACCCTTGCGAGGGAATACCCATGCAACGACCCGATAACCCACACGTGGCCCTTATTCTCGGCAAGCTGGTGGCCACCGGCGAAGGAGCGCCAACCAACGAGCAGAAGTGCCAGTTGCTGGCAGACCTTCATGCCCGCGCGCCCGAAGCGGTACAGATGGTCCACATGGAGCTGCTGCGGCGATCCGACCGCATGGGCGCCGGGCTGGAGGAAGCCAAGACTTGCATTGGGCAGTTACGCGACAAGATCGAGGAACTTCTGGGCAAGGCCTGGTATCCGGGCCTGTTCATGGGTTACCTCGGAGAGCCCGCGGAAAGATGTGCCCGGGTCTTCCAGGGAAACACCTGGCGCGTCGTGGGTGTCTTCGACAAGGTGCCGGTCGATTCCCTGACCAAGGGGTGCGAAGTCCTGCTCAATCGCGAACTGACCGCCATCGTGGGCCTCAGTCCGCGTCCCTGCCGGCCGACCGGCCAGATCGCCACTGTCGTGGAAGCGACCGCGCACGGGAACCTGATCATCAAGAGCCAGGAGATGGACGTCGAGGTGGAGATGGCCGCCTCCCTGAAGGACGTCCCGATCAAGGCGGGAGATCGCGTGCGGTGGGATTCCTCGGCGTGCATCGCCTTTGAACGCGTGGAAGGCTCGGATGCCAGCCAGTACCTGCTGGGGGAAGTCCCCAACGTGCCGCTCGATGCCGTGGGTGGCCAGGAAGAGAACATGGCCAAGCTGCTGGGGGTGTTGTCGGCCGTTCTGGTGGAACCGCAGAAGGCCGCGGAGTACGGTCTGAGCGGCCGTTCCTCCGTGCTCCTTGTTGGTAAGCCCGGCTGTGGCAAGACGCTGATGGTTCGGACGGCCGTGTCCGAGATCGCCCGGAGGGCCGGGCGTACGGCCCGCTTCTTCGCCGTAAAACCCTCCGAATGGGAGAGTTGCCTGGTCGGCAACACGGAGAAGAACATCCGGGCTCTGTTCACGACCCTGCGTACCTCAACCCAGGATGGATCCCTGGCGGTTCTCTTCCTCGACGAAGTGGACGGCGTCGGCCGCGTCCGGGGCCACGCTCAGGGGCACTACTCAGACAAAGCCCTGAATGCTCTGCTGGCCGAACTGGACGGTTTTACTGGCCGGGAAGGCGTCGCGGTGGTCGCCACCACGAATCGGAAAGACCTGATCGACAGCGCCTTACTACAGCGGCTTTCCGACCATGAGCTCCACGTCCGTCCCCCCGACATGAAGGGAGCAAAGGCGATCTTCTCGATCCATTTGCGTCCTTCACTGCCGTTCAGCCCCAACGGGACCATGGCTTCGGCGACCCGACTGGAACTCATCGAGACGGCGGTGGCACGGATCTACAACCCCAACTCGCCCTACACCGAATTGTGCCGGCTGAAGTTCCGTGACGGCAAGACCCGGATGGTTTCCGCCAGGGATTTCGCCTGCGGGCGGCTCTTTGAGCAGATCTGCAAGGCCGCCAAGCTGTCGGCCTATCAGCGCGAAGTCCGCGGCGGCCAGCGGGGTCTGGCGGTCGGCGATATCGAAGAGGCCGTCGCCTCGGCCATGGAACGTCTGGCGACCAACGTGACGATCCACAACGTCCGCAACCAGTTGCCCGATTTGCCGACCGATGTGGACGTGGTCGCGGTCGAGCCGATACCGCGCCGGGTCGACCGGCCTCATCGTTACCTGATCGATCCCCCGTCAGCCGCATAGTCCGTGGCAGCATGCGCCGCCGCATTTGGAGTTGTGTTATGCACAGGCAACCTGAACAGCCGGTAAGTGATGGAGTCGTACCCAAGCTCTGCGGGTCCGACGTGGAGCTCGGCAACTTCATCATCGGCCCGAACCGCACACTCTCGCAGGACAGTTGCAGCGAGGCCGCCCGCGCCCTGCTGGCGCAAGTGCCGGGCCATGCCCGCCGGGTGGCGACGGTCGCAACGAACTGGAACCAGGGCGTGGCATCCTCCTCCGCCTCCTCGTACTGGCACGGCAATCCCCTCAACCCCTACGATGACGACGGGCGACACGAGGGCTACAGCGCGGGCGCCGCGTACGGGAGCGGCGGAACCTGCGGATACTACCAGCATGCTCAGGATTACGGCCGCAAGTTTCTCGCGGCCAACGGCGGCTGCGTCTACATCGACCTCAACCACCTGGAAGTCTGCACCCCCGAATGCCGGTCGGCCTTCGATCATCTGGCCGCGTCGCGGGCCATGCTCCTGATTGCCCGCGAGGCGATGAACCGGGCCAACGAGCGTATGCGGCCCAAGGGCTCCACCATCAAGGTGCTCGCCAACAACTCCGACGGCTGCGGACACAGCTATGGATCGCACCTCAACTTCCTGATCACCCGCGAGTGCTTCGAAAATATCCTTTATCGCAAGATGCACCACCTGCAATTCCTGGCCTCGTTCCAGGCGGCGGCCATCGTGCTCACCGGGGCGGGCAAGGTCGGTTCGGAAAACGGCATGGACCCCGTGAAACTCCAGATCTCCGCGCGGGCGGACTTCATGGAGATGATGATCTCCGAAGCGACCACCTATCGCCGGCCGCTGGTCAACGCGCGAAACGAATCGCTCACCGGGACCTCGGACGCGGAGAACCAGCGCCTGGCCCGTCTGCATGTGATCATGTTCGACCACCCGCTGTGTCATCACGCGGCGCTGCTGCGGGCCGGCATGATGCAGGTCATCCTCTGCATGCTCGAGCAGGGCCAGGTGCCTGTGAAGTTTCTGGTGGACGACCCGGTAGCCGCGATTCATCGCTGGAGTCACGACCCGGGGCTGACGGCCCGGGCGATGCTCGTGGGCGGCAGGCAATACACGGCAGTGGAATTGTCGCTGGCGATCTATGAACGCGCCCGGCGCTTCGTCGAGGCGGGCCGGGCCGATGGCCTGGTGCCGCGGGTTGGGGAAATCATGACGATCTGGGGCGACTGCCTCCACAAGTTCCGCCAGCGCGACCTGGGCAGTCTGGCCTCGCGCATCGACTGGGTGGCCAAGCAGTATCACATGGAACGTGCCGCAGCCAAACGCGGCGGCTGGGATGCGATTCGGATGAAGTACGTGGACGATCTCTGGTCCAGCCTCGATCCCAGTGAGGGATTGTACTGGGCTCTGGAGAAGGCCGGGGTCGTGGAGAAACTGGTCGGCGACGGCGAGATCGAGCGATTTGTCCACGAGCCGCCCGACGACACGCGCGCCTGGCTGCGGGCCTGGGCGCTGCGGCACGCGGCTCAGGACGTGGACGATGTGGACTGGGACACGATCCGGCTGCGCTCGGAGCGGAACGGGGGCTTCGGCTGGACGAGCTCCTCGTCGCTGTCCATGTCTGACCCGCTGGACTGGACGCGGGCGCGCTGCCAGACAGTTCTCGAATCGGCCTCGACGCCGGCCGATGGATTGCGACGTCTGCTCTCGCCCAGGCCCGCAATGGCATCTATCTCCACAGAAGACAACAACAATACAAATTGGCCGCTGGGCCGGCCGATCGACGCTGCCCCGGTCGACGAGTCATCCCTCAAACAAGGAGCATAACCATGGAAATGCTGCAAAGAACCCTACAGACTGCTTCCGGTGATCCAACACCATCGGACCCCGACGCCGGGGCCACGCTGGCCGCCTGCCGGCGTATGGCCGACGCCGGAGACGCCGCGATCGACCAGGTTTATTCCGGCGACGCCGAGACTTTTCTGGCCGCCAACAAACAGGCTGGAGGACAATAGCCATGGAACGACTCATGGGGCTGGAAAACGAGTACGCCTTTCACGCGACCGGGCCGCGTGGGGGAACCGTGGACCCCCAGCACGTTCTCCAGGATCTGAATGCAATTGCCCGGGAGGAGTTGCCCAGTTTGCCCAGCCTGAACGGCAACGGCATCTTCCTGGGAAACGGTGGCCGACTCTATCAGGACGCCGGGGCGCACGAGGAGTGGTGTACGCCGGAGTCGGCCAATCCCTGGGATGTCGTTCGCTACCTGGCTGCCGGTGAGGAGATGCTTACCGGTCTGGCGGCGAAACTCGTCGCGCGGCGGAATCTGGGTTGCGCGACCTTCTATAAATCCAACGTGGACTACTCGGGCACCGGGTCGACCTGGGGAGCCCACGAGAACTACATGCACCGCGCCGACCTGGCGAAGCTGCCGGAGGATCTCATCCCGTTCCTGGTGTCGCGGGTCATCATCACCGGCGCGGGCGGGTTTGATCCAACCACGCCCACGGGCTGCTGCTTCACGCTCTCGCCCCGCGCGTTTCACATCACCGCGAATGTAACCAACAGTTCCACGAATGATCGCGGGATCTACCACACCAAGAACGAGCCGTTGTGCTCGGGTGGCTACCATCGCCTGCACGTTCTGGTCGGCGAGAGCCTCTATTCCCACACGGGTAACTGGCTCAAGTTCGCGACAACCGCGTTGGTGGTGGCGATGGCCGAGGCCGGTCTCCGTCCCGGCCGTGATATGGCCCTGCGCCGGCCGGTGGATGCGCTGCGTGCGTACGCGTCCGATCCCACTTGCAGGACGACCGCCGGCACCGTTTCCGGCGAAGCCATCAGCGCCCTGGATATCCAGCGGCATTACCTGGACCTGGCCCAGCGCCACCGGTCCGCCCCATTCATGCCCCCGTGGGTCCAGCGGGCGGTGGATGAATGGGATGTGATGCTCAAGCGTCTGCGCGGCGCGCCCGACAGCGTGGCCACATGCCTGGACTGGGCGATCAAGCATCGCCTCTATGGCGCGCGAATTGAAAAAAGAGGGTTCACCTGGCAGATGCTGCATTCATGGAACAACCTCATGCGACTGCTGCGTATCTGCGCGGAACTCGCGCCGGGAGAAGCTCCGCAGAGAACCGGCCTCACGGCAGACTTTGTCCATGATCCACGTGCAC
Source organism: Phycisphaerales bacterium (assembly GCA_025361735.1). Classification (GTDB taxonomy): domain Bacteria; phylum Planctomycetota; class Phycisphaerae; order Tepidisphaerales; family Tepidisphaeraceae; genus JANYKD01. The sequence continues at coordinate 14,579 of JANYKD010000291.1, read as the reverse complement.
CACTGAAGGACATCGTCAAAGAACTCGCACCCCACCTGGCCGCCCGGGGCATGCATTGGGATCAGTTTGACCGCTTTATGAAGCTGCGGCTTGAGCTGTTCGAGATTGACACGCGGTTTGGCCAGCTTGGCCCCGGCGGCATCTTCAATTCGCTGGATCATGCGGGAGTCCTGCAGCATCAGTTCCCCGGCGTCGACAACATCCCGCATGCCCTGGCAAACCCACCGGCAATCGGCCGCGCCAGAGTGCGTGGTGAGGCGATCCGGCGACTGCATGGCAGCCCTCCGCGATATACCTGTGACTGGTCGTTAATCGTCGATGCGGAGAACAAGACGGCGCTGGACTTGCGGGATCCATGGGAAAGAGCCGAGAACTGGTCCGCCGAAGCGATGACGGTGCGTGAAGACGCCCAGCTTCTGACCCTGTTGCGGCAGCGTGCAGCCCAAACCGCCGCCGAGGTTCCCTTCTGAGGCAGATCATGACGACGTTGCCCGAATCCCTGATCAGCGAGTTGCGCAGCCACAATGTGCGTATCGACGTCCCGGATGTCGATACTCTCGTGCTGCGGCGCGTGCCCGTTCGTATCGATGCGTTCAACAAGCCGCTGACCAATCTCCTTGTCAAACGCCCGGCCCCGGGAATGCCCTTCCTGGCACTGGTCGATGAGAATCTCGCCTACGTTGGCGCGGATCCCGCCATCAAGACCGCCTTCACTTGCGCCACGGGCCAGCAGGGCTGGCGGCCACTCGTGCTGGATGCCCCTGCGGATCGAGACCTGAATCTGGTCCTGCAGGATGCCCTGCGGATCCTGGGATTTGGCAGTTCGGCCTCGTCCTCATCCGAGCCACAGGAAAGCCCGCCGGGCCTGCTGGCGCGATTCGGCAGGCCCGTCAGCGTCTGCGCCGACACGCCAGCCACACTTGGCCGGGACGATGAGATAGCGGAGCTTGCGGCGTGCCTGCGCCGGCGCGAGCCTTGCATGCCACTGATCGTCGGGGATCCCGGATCGGGCAAGACCAATCTCCTGTACGGCCTGGCCCGCAGGCTTGCCGAACAGCCCGCCGCCGGCCGTCTGATCGAGATCAACCTGCTGGATATGTTCTCCGTGACCACGGAGGCTGGCCGCATGCGCTGCTTCACAGAACTGCTCGCGGAACTGGCCGAGGCCCGGGCCATCGCCGTGATCGAGCACGCCGAACTGGTCACCGGCTACGTCAGCTGGGGACATCTGCTGCTCAGCCGCGCGCTGGGTAAAGGCGTGCGGCTCATCGGCACGCTGTTGCCCGAAGCCTGCGAAGCGTTTAACTGCCCGGCCCTGGCGCGCCGCGTGCAGGTCATCGAACTCGATGAACTGCCGCGGGGGACCGTGACTCAAATTGTCTTGGCCGCCCGGGCGGCCTATCCCGTGGAGATCCACGAAGCTGCCGCACTGGCGTGCGTCAAGGCTGCGCGGGATCTGCCGGGGCATTTCCCGGGCAAGGCGCTTTCCCTGCTCGATGCCGCCGCCAGCTTCGCCGCCGCCAACGGCGCCCAGGTTGTCGCGGCCGACGATGTCTACAGCGCCGCCCAGAGGCTCCGGCCGTTGCCCGAGCCGCTGCAGGGCGGCTGATCACTCTTACGGAGAAGCGGATGACCGCGACCCAATTGTCCCAACCTTCAACTCCGCCCTGCGTGCTGGACGCAGTGGACCAGTGCGATTCCGGCGACGAGATCTGTCTCCGGGCCATCGGTCTGCTGCTGCTGTCCCAGCCCGAACTCGTCGGCCGGATCGACAGCCTGGCCGCGGCGGAACCATACCTGCGGCAGAGAGTGGACGCCGACCGGCTCAGCGGAACCGGCGACGTGTCCGGGACACTGGTATGCCTTTTGGCGATCTCCCAGTTGCTCAACAAGACCGGCCGCACCCAGGAGGCGGAGGCGTGCTACCAGCAGGCGATCGATACCATCGTGGCGTGCAGCGTCGATGCCGACCAGATGGCCGTGCTGGCCGACGAGTTGTGCGACCTTTTGCAGAAGGCCGGCCAGGAGGACAAGGCGCGGGCCGTGAACCGCCGATTGCAGGTGCAATCCCTGATGGCGCGGGCCGATGGCGAGGGGCTCCTGTCGCTTCGCAATCTGGCGTTCGACGCCTTCCGGACTGGCCGCTATGCCGAGGCCGAGCGGATCTACCGGCGTCTGCTGGCGCACAACTTCGAACTGGCCGGAACCTGGTGCCATCTGGCGCGAGTGCTCCTGCTCACCCAGCGCGAGGCCGAGGCGGTCGAAGCCGTGGCCAGCGCCTGGCCGCACCGCGCCGATGCCGTGCCGTACGTCCTGGTGAGGATCCATTATCTCCGGGCGCTCCTGGCGACCCTGGCCGGCCAGGACGCCGCCGGCCACCTGTCAGATCTGACAGAGTCTCTGCGCACGCCCGCAAGCCATTGCACCTGGCTCATGACGCCCGTTCTCGACGCCCTGCGGCCGCGCTTGACGGCCGAATCGCATGCGTTCTTCACTCGTCTGGCCGATACGTTGAGCGACCGGGTCACCTGAAAGGAGGGCAAAGTGTTGTCTGACAAGGAGGATTGGGCAGATGATTCCTGCGAAGGCGTGCCTGGCGGCTCGACCGCGGCCGGTGCGACCTCTGGAACGTGCCATCGAACGCCGCGACGCCGGCGACCTGGCCGCCTCTCTGCACATCCTGCAAGTGCTGGTCGCCCGGCGCATGCGACAACAGGGTCGCAAGGGCTTCGATACCCAGTGTACGCCTAAACCCCGAGCCTGAACGAAGGGCGAAGCGATGAAGTCCGTCCGCATCAGCAGCAGCACGAGATCGGAACGATCCAGTTCCTCGCGGATCACGCCGTCCCATGGCTGACCGGGCAACAGCATGCGGTCGTGCCAGGCCGTGATCTGCCGTTGCTCCTCCAGCGGACGCAGCGCGTCCATCAACCGGTCCTTCCACGCCTCCTGGCGGCGCGAGTAGGACACAAACGCCCGCCGCGGGCGCGTTTCGACGGAGGTGTTTTGGAGGAAGAGGAGCATTGGATTATTCCAACAGTTGTGGGGCAGCCTCGCGCCAAGCTGAAAAAGCGAGGAGGGCAAGTTGTGCGCTCATTGCAGGTTCTCCATCTCGTTCCTCACTGCCACCACCCATGGATGGTGCTCGCCATGCCCCAATCGCAACAAACGCAGGGCGTCTTGCAGATGGCGTCTCGCCGAGGCCGGATCCCCGCGACGAACGGCAACAGACGCCAAAACCCAGTAAGCTTTGCCGCTACGGGAATCCTCGGGAACGTCGGTCTGCCTCCAGATAGCGAGGGACTCATGCGCAAGTCTTTCCGCTTCACCATTTCTCCCCAGTTCCAAGACGATGCGAGCGAGATTCACCAAGCCATTTGCGGTGGCCGGGTGGGTATTCCCGTAAGCCTTCCTGCGCCCTTCCATAGAGTGGCGGAACAACGGTTCGGCTTCGGCAATCCGCCCTGATCCTTGAAGCAGCAACGCCATGCCGTTCACACTCAAGAGTGTGTGGGGATGCGCTGCTCCCAACACCCGCTCGCGCGCCTTGATCGTTCGGAAGTAAAGCGCCTCTGCCTCGGAGCAGTTCCCTCTGACTTCCAGCAACGCGGCAAGGTTATGCACACTAGTCAACGTGTCGGGATGCTCGGCTCCCAGCACCTGCTCGCGCGCCTTCATCGCCCGCCGGAACAGCAGTTCGGCTCCCTCATAATCGCCTTTCCTCGTCAGTAATTCGGCCACGTCGTTGACGCTCGTGAGCGTGTCGGGATGCTCCGGCCCGAGGACTCGCTCGCGGGTCGCCAGCGCCCGCCGATACAAGGGTTCCGCGCCCGCGTCGTCACCTCTCCTCGCCAGTAAGAAGGCCAGGTTGTTCACGCTGGTCAGTGTGTGAGGATGCTCCGGCCCGAGGACCCGTTCGCGGGCCACCAAGGCTCGTTCCAACAAAGGTAGGGCAGCCGCGTAGTCCCCTTTGGCCTCCATCGAAATGCCTAAGCTGCTCACAGTCTCTAGCGTGTCAGGATGCTCCGCTCCGAGGATCCGTTCTCGCCTCGCCAGTATTCGGTTGTAGAACGACGACGCCCCGGCATAGTCGCCCAGTTTTAGCATGCAAGTCGCGGCAGCGTCGGCAAGCGGCAGGGCTTCCTCTGAGTCAGCACCAAGGGCCTGATCTGCATAGGCACCAAGAGGCTGAATCTCCCATCGATTCTTCCCGTCTAGGCAATGCTGTCGCAGGAATTCGGCGCGTGCACCGGCGACCTCCATGGCACAGGCGTCGAGCCTCGACAAGTCCCCACTAGAACTATGTCGAACAACGGCCTGTGCCAACCGGTGCATGCGGAGGAGGCGCGGAGTGCGGCCGTCTTCGGCGAGGTCAACGGTCTGCAACAAGCGCAGGCCGAGAAGGTGATTGACGAGGTTGAGCCAGGGATCGTCGTAACCGGGTTCGGCGTCGCGACCGAGGTCGGGGAAGTCTTTCGCCGCTAGGACGCGCAGCCAAAGAAGCGGGATCGTGTCGGGCGGAAGCAGCGAGGCGTAACTGAGCACCAGCCGTTCCGGCTCGGAGAGCAGATCAAGCGTAGGCGTCAATGTGGCGCCTATAAGTTTCTCGCCGTGACGGATGCCGCCCTTCGTACCGCGAATGATGTCGTCGAACTTGCCGAGGCCTTCCTTCTTCATCCGTTCCAGAAACGCGGCGCAGGTCACGCGGCCGGCGCGTTCGCCGAGATGCACGGCCACGACCTCGACGGCAAGGGTGAATCCTCCGAGGAGCTTCACAAGTTCGAGTGCAGCTTCGCGCTCCTGCGGGTTCGGGAAGCGCCCGCCGGGCTGGTAGCTTTCGATGAGCCGGAGGGCGTCGTCGTCGGGAAGTTCGTCAATGGAGAGCACCGTCAGGCATTCCGGGTCGTTGCCGAAGTCCTCCGCCCCGCTGCGCGTGGTGGCGAGGACGTGGAGCCATTGGCGGCCGGTCAACAGATCGGACTGCGGGGGCTGGAGCAGTTCGGGGTGCTCCACGTTGTCGAGCAGCAGGAGCGCCTTCGGCTGGGGCGGATCCTTCTCGCCAGAGCGGGCCTTGGCACCCTCGATGGCCCGGCGTTCCAGTTCGGCGAGCACGCGGCGGGCGGCGAGGGTGTCGTCGCGTTTTTCGGCGTCGTTGAGGGTGAGGCGAAGGTCGAGATCGAGCCGGCGCAGGGCGGAGGCGAGGCTGGTTTCCCCCGCGCAGCCGACCAGCCAGCGCCCGCCGGGATAGAAGTCGGCATAGGCGTAGGCGTATTGGATGGCGAGAGCAGTCTTGCCCACGCCGCCCATGCCCTGCACGGCGGTGAGCACGCCGAAGCGGCCGAGTCCGGCGGCTTCGTGCAGGCGTTGCATCTCCGCCTCGCGGCCGACGAAGCGGGGGTTGTGCGCGGGGAGATTGCCGGGCGCCTCGCGCAGACGGCGGAGCCGGGAGAGCCGGGCTTGGAGCGAGCGTTCTAGGTCGTCGAGACGGGTGCGGACGTCGGCCTGCTTCAGGGCCTCAATGCCCTCGTGATACCAAGGCCGAAGGTCCACCTGGTTCCGCCGGCGCACCCGGGCGAGCCACGCGGCGGCCCGCTGCTCGAAGCCCGGATCGTCCAGCCCCCGGATCTCCACGAAATAGACAGGCGTCACGCCCTGTCCGCCGACGGAGCGTGAGTGTTCGTATTTGAGAAACTCGACGATCTCCCACTCGCAATACGGGCTGTCGAGGTAGGCCGGGGAAAGGACCAGCAGCAGGAGATTTGAGTCGCGCAAGCCCTCCAGTATGCGATGGCGCCAGTCATCCATGCTGGCGATGTCTTCAATGTCGAAGAAACAGCGGAGGTCTTCCTTGGCGAAGCTGTGGTAGTCGGCTTCGATCTGCTCCTTCAGGGCACGGACTTGGCCTCGTTTGTCATCACGGCGGGAGTAGGAGATGAAGAGGTCGTAGGACATGATGTTTCCTTAATTGCAGCAGTGATCGTTGAGGACCGCATACCGCACGTCGGGGTCGGTGATCGATCGCGGTTGCTCCTGCTGCTTCTGTTGATCCGCTGGGTCTTTAAGTTCCTTGGGCTTGGGTATCCAGCCATAGCGCTGGCCAAGGATACAAACGAAGAACGGCTCGACGCGGTCGATCCACTGCCGGCAGTATTCCCAGGAATTGGCGGTTTCGCCAGCGGCCCCTTTGGCCGGCACACCCCAGCGCAGGTCCACGTCGAAGAACTCCAGCCCCAGCCGCTCGCAATGCTCCCGCAATTCGGGAAACACCACGGTCACCAGGTGATCCCGCTCCGCGTGCATGTCGCGGAACGTGGAGGAAATGAACACGCGGACCACGCGGTCCTGCCGTATCTCGTGTGACGGGTCTGACATGCCGACTCCTTCCCTTGACGGCCATCGTCCAAAGCGACCGGAATCTTCCGGACGCATCCTACCCGAGTCGTGGTGGGCAGCAAAACGGAAGACCGTACGTTTGGCTGCGCGGATGGACCGATGCTGCTCCGAACGCCGGGGCCAGCGCAGCCAAAAACAACGGCCGAAAACAAGGAAACAAACAAGGAAACAATTGTTTGCAGGCATCCGCGCGCAGGGTTAACATTCCCGGGTGCTTCCGCATTGCGGCCGGGTCACCGCAATTGGGTGGGAAGCCCAAATCCTTTTCGGCCACCACGGTCGACTGCGTAGCTCTATGAATACCAAGCCCTTCATCATGGCGGCCAAAGCATTCGTCTGCGATGGCCAGGGTCGTTATCTGTTCCTGCGCCGTTCGGCGCAGTCCAAGCGGTTCGCCGGCTACTGGGAACTGCCCGGCGGCAAGGTCAATCCCGGGGAAGGCATCGACCAGGCATTGGCCAGAGAGGTTCTGGAAGAGACTGGGCTGCGAGTGGCCGACCCTCATGTCGCCGGCGCCACCGAAGGCGATACTCCCGCCGCGCGGTTCGTCTTTGTCATCATGGAGGTACAGGCCCAGCCCGGGGAGGTACGGCTCAGTGAGGAGCACGACCAGTACGCCTGGGCCACCCCGGACGAAGCGGCCAGGCTCCAACTGTCGCCCATCTACATCGACTGCGTTCGAGAACTCGTCAATAGAACGACGGTCGGCCGACAGGCCCAGACAAAGGAAGGGAGTTCACAATGATCAGTTTGACTGGTATTCCCGAACTCGACGACGCTGCCGCTGCGGCGAAGCTCAGCGATCAGGCATGGGTGGAACTGCATGTGCCACGATTTGACATCATGCTATCCCGCTATCAGGCCTACGAAGCGTTCATGGCCAAGGTACTGAAGGAGTTCTGTCGCCGGGTGGCGCCTCTGGCCATCGTGCAGGCACGAGCCAAGGGTATGCCAAGTTTCGCGGAGAAGATTCTGCGTAAGCGCATGGTCTACGTGGATCCGACGGACCCGTTGCCGCCGGATCCGCTGGTGCGACTTACCGACCTCTGCGGCGGACGGATGATCACCCAGACCTCCACCCAGGTGCAGGCCGTCCGCAAGTTGATCGAGCAGTGCTTCGACATTGACTGGGCCAACAGCGATGACGCCAGTACCCGGCTGAAGACAACTGAGTTCGGCTACCGCACGATCAATCTCATCGTCATGCCCAACCCGGCGAAACTGAAGGCCGCGGGGTTCTCGATTGACGTTCCGACGGAATTGCTGGGCTCTGTCCGACCGGAAGCTGAAGATCCCACCCCCCTCAAGGCGGAGATCCAGGTGCGTACCTTGCTGGAGCATGCCTACGCCGACATCGGACACGACCTGACCTACAAGACCGAGGTGAAAGTGCCGAATCGGATCCACCGCTCCTTCTCGGCTGTAGCCGCGACGCTGGAGACCGCTGATCAGGAGTTCGGACGACTGGTGGATTCCCTGGACAACTTCAAATCCAACTATGGTGCCCACCACTCACGACAACAGGTTCAGGACGAAATTGCCCGGCTCCGCATCGTGTTATCCCATAACCCGGAGAATGTGTCCCAGGCGGTGCGGATTGCCCAGTTGTCTCTCGCCATCGGGGACCACGAATCGGCCATCAAGGTCCTTGACGCCTATCGCGGCCTCGCCGATCAGGCGGTGGAGCGGGCGCTGGGGAAAGCCCTCACCTACCTCTACTGGGATACGCCGCGAAGAGCGGAATTCATCGCAGGACGGGACCTCCTGGATGCAGCCTGCAGGCACGGGGAAAAGGATGCGGAACTGCTGGGTTCCCTGGCGGAGTGCTGGGCGCAGTGCGACGACGAGAACAGAGCCGAGGAGTTCTATCGGCAGGCGCTGGCCGCGGACGCAGTGGAGCCGCGTTCGCTGTGCCGCTATATTGAGTTCCAAGTCACATACAGCCACAGCGACATGGTCGTACGCATGGCCGAACCGATGATTCGCAACGCCATGGCGCGATGTCGGGTGCAGATCGAAGGACGCGTTAATCTGCCCAATGCCTGGAGCAGCCTGGCGGTTTTCAGCCTGTTGGTTGGCGAGCCCTTTGGATCGCTGGATGCACTGGCTCACCTGGTTGATCTTTGCGAACGGCCGTGTGGCCCCGCGACGGGCCACCCGTGTGCCGTGGGCCGGGCGGTGTCGCGTCTGCTTACCACGCTGTCGCACCTCCAGTGCATCAGGGAGAAACTGGATGGCTTTGACTGGCTGGAACGCGCCACACTCCTCGGACTGGCGGTTCGTATCGGCAATATCGACGCGCGGGCCGAGTTATGCAAAAAAGCCTCGTGGGGTTCTGGACAGCCGGCATTCGCGGCCCAAGACCCGATCGTCATCCTGTCGGGCGGCTGTACGCCGGACGTCGAATCGTTCATGCCCCCGCTCCTGAAGGAATTGACCGATGGTGTCCGAGGCTTGCAGTTTACTCTCGTCAGCGGGGGCACCGCGATGGGAATCAGCGGCGTTGCGGGTACTGTTGCCAAACAATCCCAAGGCCACATCCGCGCCGTCGGTTACCTGCCGGATCCCATGTTCAAAGCGACGATTGCCTTGAAGCAGCCCGGAACCTTTGACCGGCTCTGCCCGTCCACGGGCACGGATTTCACGCCTCTCGATCCTCTGCAAGGCTGGACCGACCTCATTGCGGCCGGCGTGGACCCGGCGCGGGTGAAGTTACTTGCATACGCCGGGGGATTGATTTCCAGGGCGGAATGCGCCATCACGTTGACACTCGGTGCGAGGGTCGGCGTGGTGGGCAACCCCGATCTGCCCAAGGACCGGCAGTATGACGACCCTGCCTGGACCGGCCACAAGAACTTCCTGCCATTGCCGCTGGATGCCATGACCTTGCACGCCTTCATCCGCATTGAGACTTTGGAAATGAGCCCGCAGGATAAGCTACGGCTCGAACCGGCCGCCAAGCAGGCTCATGAGGAATACGTTAAGTCCGCGTCGCCGAAGGAACCCTCGTTGCTGCCATGGGATGATCTCACCGACAGTCTGAAACTGTCCAACTTCCATCAGGTTGCCTACTGGGAGAAGGTCTTGGGCGACTTTGGCATCGGCGTGCGCCAACTCGGTGAGGACGACAAGAAACACCCCCCGCTCCGCATTGGAGACGCCATCGGCGAGGACGGCATCAAGAAGCTTGCCGAAATGGAGCATGGCCGCTGGAATGTCGAGCGACTCGGCTTCGGCTGGCGCTATGCCCGGGACAAGGACGTTCTCAATCGTCGCTCGCCCTACCTCATCCCCTGGCAAAAGGTGCCGGCCAACATTCAGAAGTTCGACCTCGACGCCATACGTGACCTCCCCAGCAAACTCCGCAAAGTAGGTTTGGAACTGGTGAAGATCTGACAAGTTCGCCGATCCCGCTCCGGCAGGTGTTGCCCCGAGATTCGCTGCTGGAACATTTGGCCCAGCGAGCCAGAAGTTGCGCGCCTGTGGCAAACCCAGGACGCGATGCTGCGGATTACCCCTTGGTGCAGCTCAACCCGAGCTTTGAACGCGGTCCTTCAGTAGATGAGCTGCTCCAGAAGGGAGTCTTTCATCCGGAATACTTCTCAGGACCACCCAGTGTGCGGCATCTTTGACCATATCCGGTCTACATCAAAGACGCAGGCATCGAGGACACCTGGAAGACCGCGCCCGTCGCCTGGGAGACCTGCTGGGACATGCGCAAGTGGGTAACCGGTCGATGCAACTGGGCGTCACTGGTCAACGGGGGCGTGCGACTCTTCCCGGCCAGCCAGCTTCTGAACCCATCGCCCGTAGAAATAGATCATGGCGGCGGCCAGCAGTCCGGTGGCGGCGAATACGAACCACGTCATCCCAACGTGGTGTTGGGCATAAAGCTGGCGTGTCAGCGCTTCGGGGGTCTGGCCGGTGACTGCTACGAGTTTTTGAAATGCTTCGCCCCCCTTCAATACACTGTGGCTCACCTCGTCGGCAGACAGGCCGTGGGCCTGCAACATCTGGCGGGCAAATTCATCCTTGGAGGAAAAAAGGTCGTAGAGCGAGGGTCCCAGTTTTCCCTCGATCGTCCAGCCGATCAGGATGGGCGCCTGTGAGAAACCGATCCACATCGCCTTCTTGTCAGGCGGGGCGATATTGCCGAGGAATTCGCTGTACTTCGGACTGGCCAGCATCTCGCCGACGCTGAAGACCACCAGGGCCAGCACACTGAACCACGCAATATTCGTAAGACCCAGAAGCAGGAGTGCCGCTGATACGAACAACGTGCCGACGAAAAGGCTGGTCGTGGCCCGCATCCTGGCGCTGAGGCCCGCGAACAGGAAACACGTGAACATAATCAGGCCCGCGTTGATGTTCACGATGCCTTCGGGCTGGATGGTCTTGCCCCCATTGTCCATGCCCAGCAGAAAATGAAAGACCGGGTTCCGGGTCCCATTGGCGCCAAACAGCGTGTGGACAATCGTAGAGGTGTCGACCCATTCATCCACGTACTTGGGCAGCACATCCCACAACATGGGAAACATCAGCCACCACACCGAGAAGATCAGCAAGTAGAGGAAAAGGTGTGGCTTGCGGAGTTCCTTCAGCGTCGCCAGCATCAGGTTTTCCTCGTGCTCCGTGCCTTCGCGGATGCGCCGGCGACGAGCCAGGCGCTCTTCCTTCCCCGGCTCGCGATAGGTCAGCAGGAGGATGAAGTTGAGGCAGATGACTGCGGCGTTGGTGTAGAAGACGTACCTCCACTGCATCTGCCGCATGTGCAGCGCGAGCAGCGGCCCGATCCAGGCGCCAATGTTGACCGTCTGGTAGAAGATTCCCCAGGCCATCGAACTGTTGCGGCGGGTGCTGGAACGAACGAGCGTGGCCTGTATACCCGGCTTGAATATCGCCGTTCCGGTGGCCAGCAGCATTGCGCCCAGGAAGAATCCCGTGTAGGTCGGAATCCATGCCATGACCAGATACGCCAGGCTCTTGATGACCGTCGAAGCAAAGATCGTCTGCTTGTATCCGTAACGATCTGAGAGCCCGCCAGTGAAGATCGGGATCAGCGACTGCAGCAGGTTCCAGCACAGGAGAAGCGTGCCGAACCGGGTCATGGTCACGGCCAGCCCGCCTTCGGACGCCGGGCGGGTGGCGTAGAGGGTTGCCACCGCGCGCACGCCATAGAACGCCAGTCGCTCGACCATCTCCATTCCGCCGACGATCCAGAAGACATAGCTGAGGCTGGCAATGGCGGCCCAGAGCCCCAGTTGCTTGACGTCGGCCAGGGTGGTTTCACTTTGGAGCGGTTTCTCTTCAGAGTCCATGCATGTCCATCCTTCACTGCGGCGACACCTCACAGTGCACGTGTTGAGCCGTGATGCTATCACCCGCCATCACTTACACATCGCCAGCTTCCAATGGGAAGTCGGCTTTGGCCGATGCGGGTACCAGCAGGAGGGCCGTCGCCAATGCCAACAACGACAGGATTTGCCGCTTCACGTATTGCATAGTGCTGCTTTCCGCGTGTTCAATATCGCTACCGCCTGCACAGCAACAGTGTTGCCGCGTCGCGCTTCGATCAATCAACGCAGCGCACTACCTGGCGATGTACGTTGCCAGCATTCTACGGTAATCTAGACGACCACCAGATGCAGGAGGCCCCATGCCCGCACGCGAGCACATCCTTGCCGACGCCTTATCGCCCACGCGACGGGAGTTACTGGGATCTACGGCGGGAGCGCTGGCCTTGGGCGCGATGGCGCTGCCGGCCGAGGCAGCAGACGCTATCGGCGAAACCGGCTCGCCGAAACTGCCTGTGGCCTCCCCGATGCCCTCATACCTGACGCCGATGGAGCGGTTCGGAGGGTTCGTGCGCGAGAAGCCGGCCCCGTACAGCCTGTCGCCCGAAAAACTGCGAGAGGTCGGCCTCGATCGCCAGACCTGGCAACTGGAGATTCTTCCGGAGGAAGGCGGCGACAGCAACGTCGAGCATCCTTTGTCCAAGGCGGCCGGCACAGGATTGGACTTCGCCGCCCTGATGAAACTGGCGGAGAAACACGCGGTGCGGTTCATCACGACGTTGACCTGCACCAACGTGGACGAACCGTTCGGCACCGGCCTGTGGGAAGGCGTGCCACTGCGTGAGGTGGTCTGGCTCGCCCGCCCCAAAGCCAACGCCCGCAGGGTGTATTACTACGGCTTCTACAACGACCAGCCGAAACAACGATTCCAGAGTTCCCTGGCCCTGTCGCGGGTGCTGGAAGACCCGCCCGGCGAACTGCCGGTGATTCTCTGCTACAAATACAATGGCCGATGGCTGTCGCCCAAACTGGGCGGCCCGGTGCGACTGGTGGTGCCCGGGGCGTACGGCAATAAATCCGTGAAGTGGCTGCAGCAGGTCGTGATCAGCAACAATTACCAGGCCAATGACACTTCCGCCACCTGGAACAACGACACCGAAAGCCCAATGAAAAGTGTGGCTCGTTTCCTGCGCCCACCGGCGAAGGCCAAGGCTGGGCAGAGCCTGGCATTGGTCGGGTTCGCACAGGTGGGCATGGGCGGCCTGAGCAAGGTGCAGTACGCACTGCAACTGCCGAATGCTCCACTGCCTGGCGATGATCCCTATCTGACTACGCTGGCATGGCAGGATGCCCAGATCCTGCCGCCGCCCGAGAACTGGGGCGGGGACTTGCCGGATGGCAAGCTGCCGCCCGTGCCGTTGCAGTTTGATCCGACGACAGGCAAGCCTCGCTCCTGGCCACTGCGCTACGCGACCGCCTACTGGACTGCGAAGGCCACGGTTCGCGCGGCCGGTGGCTATTTTCTGCGCTGTCGTGCGATCGACGCCAACGGCATTGCCCAGCCGCTGCCCCGGCCATTGCCCAAGTCGGGAAACAACTCGATTCAGAAGGTGGATCTTGTCGTGGAAGCTTGAGTATCGCGCCTGTCGCTCACCGTCACGCGGAGAACTCATGAACAACTCGTTCCTCGCACTGCTGCTGCTGTTCGGAATCGCGGCCCAGATCGGCGCCGCCGAGCCTTCGGTCAAAGTGACCGTTGAGGCCGAAGAGGATGTCTATCGCTACGAGAATCCCGACAATGGTTCCGGCCCCTTCTGGTGCTTCGGCAGCACCTGCATCATTCGTCACGGCGAGACAGTGCTTGTTAGCGGCGTGGAGAAGATCGCGGATGCCAAGCCGCTGAACAACACGCGATGGATGCTTCATGCCCGTACAGCCCAGGGCTGGAAACTCCAGCAGAAGGACACCATCGGCCGGACACGCGAACCCTCGCCGCTGGGCGTCTTCCACGACGGCACGCTCTTACTCTCGGTCAATCCGACGCTGGCCAAACCCGACGCCTATTCCGGCCCGGCCCAGCCGCACGTACTCCGGTTCGATGCGCGTCAGCCGAAAAAGCCATTCCAGACGATGCTGCCAACCTGGGTAGGCCAGCCCGCGTTCACTGAACACTCTTACCGGAGTTTCGCGGTTGATGGTCCCCGTCGCGAGATGGTCCTGTTGCAGAACATCGGCTATACGGATGGAACGATCATCGCACACAGCGAAATCTGCCGTCTGCCCTATTCCGGCGTGTCGATCGGTTGGGGCTGGGGTGAAGAGGATGCCGGCGGCGGAGCGGCCAACTATACCCAGCCATTCCGCTACAAAACCCCCACGGCCACGCCGAACAACCGGTGTGAGTTCAACCACATACACCACGTCATGCAGGCGCTGCAGGATGGCTGGGCAATCTACACACTGTCGATCCAGCCGGGAACGATCATTCGCGGCAACGACCTACATGACAACAAAGGCGGACCCGGCGGGATCTACCTTGACGAAGGCAGCGGGAATAACAATGTGACGGGGAACCTGATCTACCGCATTCCCCGGCCGCTTAATCTCAACAACTCAGCGCAGGATCGCCGGGCCACATGCGACGTACACGATAACGCCTTGGGCCTGTTGCGGCGAAGAAAAACGGGAATAGCTGATTACCCTGAGTTGGACTGTCGGGGTCGTCGTCAGATCAATGCTCCTCTAAGTTATCTAAATAGCCGTGCGTGAACGCGCGCGACTGTAAGTGCTTGAAGGACAATGAGAAACAAGAGGCTCCCCTGATATGATTTGGTGTTGCGAAGCATCAATTCATACAAAGGAGTCTCTATGCCACGGATGGTGCTGTGTATT
>JANYKD010000539.1 GCA_025361735.1 Phycisphaerales bacterium | reverse complement strand
GACGGCCACCACCGCTACACCACGGCCCTCCAGTATCAGAAGGAAGCCGAGGCCGCGTACGGCAAGAAACTGCCCGAGAACCATCCGGCCAACTGGTGCCTCTTTGTTCTGATCAGCATGCAGGACGACGGACTGGTCATCCTGCCGACCCACCGTCTGCTTGGCGGCCTGCAGAACTTCGATATGGGCGCCCTGACCATGGCGGTGGTACCCAATTTCGATGTGAAGGAAGCCCCCGTCAGCGGCGACAAGGTGGCCGAGTATGCCCGCTCGGTGCTGTCAAAGCAGCCGCCGCACACGTTTGGCCTGTTCGATGGCCGGACGCGCAAGCTCTACCAGCTCACGCTGAAGAACCCCGATATTCTCGCCAACATCGAAGCGAGCCGCAGCGAGGCTTGGCGCAAGCTCGATGTGGCCATCCTGCAGCGCTACCTGCTTGATGAAGTCTTCCAGCCGCGCTTTGGCGGAGGCAAGGAGATCATCAAGGGCTATACGGCCAATCCGGACGAACTGGCCGGGAAAGTGGACGGCACGCAGTACCAGGTCGGGCTGCTGCTGCAGTCGACGCCGCTGCACGCCCTCGAGGAACTCGGGAAACATGGCGAGGTCATGCCGCAGAAGAGCACCTATTTCTATCCCAAGCTCGCGACCGGGATGGTGATCAATCCGCTCACGTAGCGTCCGCATTGCGGACCGCGTGGACGGATGGTCGAATGGTCCGCAATGCGGACCCTACAAACGAGGTTCGATTTGTCCGAACGTTACTACCAGCATCAATTCCCCAACGGCCTGACTCTGCTCGGCGAGAAAATGCCCGGCATGCAGTCGGCCGCCATGACCCTGCTCATCCCCGCCGGATCGGCCGCCGACGCCGACGGCGCCTGCGGCACCGCCACCGTTGTCTCCGACCTGCTTTTGCGCGGCGCGGGCTCGCGCGACAGCCGCACGCTGACCGACTACCTCGATTCCCTCGGCCTGCAGCGATCGTGCAATTCGGGCGTGCATCACCTGCGCCTGTCGTGTGCCGCCCTGGCCGCGCGGGTGATGGAGGGCTTGCCCGTCTACGCCGACATCGTCCGCCGGCCGCACCTGCCGGAATCGGGCTTCCAATCCGCCCGGGATCTGGCCCTGCAGGGACTTGCCGGGTTGGAAGATGATCCGCGGCAGAAGGTGCTGATCCAGCTTCGCGAGCGGCACTTCCCCCATCCGCTCGGCCGCAGCACGATGGGCAAGAAGGAAGACCTCGAAGCGATGACCCTGGAGACGTGCCGCGCCCATTTTGCCCGGCAGTTCGGCCCGGCCGGAACGATCCTCTCGGTCGCCGGCAACATCGAATTCGATCGCGTCAAGGATGAGGTCCAGCGCCTCTTCGGCGACTGGCAGACGGTCACATCGCCCACGCCCGGGCAGCGACCCGCGCCGGGCAATGTCCTGCACGTCCACCACGACAGCGAGCAGACCCACATCGGCATCGCCTATCCGTGCATCGAGGAGACGCACCCCGATTACTACCTCGTCCGCACGGCCATGGAAGTTCTCGGCGGCGGCATGAGCTCGCGGCTGTTTACCGAGGTTCGCGAGAAACGCGCCCTGGTCTACAACGTCTGGGCCGGGTATTCCTCGCTCAAGGGCGTCGGCGCCATCATGGGCTATGCCGGCACGAGCAACGACCGCGCCCAGGCGACGCTGGATACAGTCGTGTCTGAGTTGTATCGCCTGTGCAATGGCGTCATGAAGGACGAGCTCGACCGCGCCCAGGTCGGCCTGAAGGCGGCCACCATCATGCAGGGCGAAAGCACCAGCGGCCGCGCCGGCGCTATCGCCCACGACTACTTCATCCGTGGCCGCATCCGCACGCTGGACGAAGTCAAGCAAGCCATCGATGCGGTCACGCTCGATCAGGTCAATTCCTGGCTCAAGACCAACCGCCCCGGACCGTTCACGATCGTAACCGTGGGTCCCAAGGAGCTGAAAACGCCTGCCGCATAGATGCTGGGTGAAACATGAACCACGTCGAACGTTTCCGCGCCGTGATGAATTTCCAGCCGGCCGACCGGTTGCCCCGCTGGGAATGGGCCATGTGGTGGGACCAGACCATCGCCCGCTGGCACAACGAGGGCCTGCCCCGCTCGCTCAAGTTCAGCCAGGTGATCGACATCGCCCAATACTTCGGCCTCGACCCCTACCAGCAGTTCTGGTTCAGCACCACCGACGCCACGATCGAAGCCACGCAGCATCATGTCGAAGGCATCGTCTCCAATATGGATGACTACCTCCGCATTCGCCCGCGGCTTTATCCGCAACACGGCGAGGCCATCCGTGCCATGGCCGCCTGGGCCGAGCGCCAGCGCCGCGGCGAGGCGGTTGTCTGGTGTACCTTTGAGGGCTTCTTCTGGTTCCCGCGCACGCTGATGAACCTCGAGCAACTGAGCTTCGCCTTCTACGACCAGCCGGAACTCGTCCACCAGATCAACAGCGATCTGCTCGATTTCAACCTGCGTCTCTTCGACGAGATGACCAAAGTCTGCGTGCCCACGTTCATGACCCTGGCCGAGGACATGTCCTACAACCACGGCCCGATGATTTCCAAGCAGGTCTTCGACGAATTCCTCGCCCCGTACTATCGCAAACTGATCCCGCGCATGCAGGAGTTGAACATCTTTCCGCTGGTGGACACGGATGGCGATATCACGCTCCTGGTTCCCTGGCTCGACGAGGTCGGCGTGACCGGCGTGCTTCCTCTGGAACGTCAGGCCGGCGTCGACGGCGCCGCGCTGCGCAAACAGTTCCCCAAACTCCGCATGGTCGGCCACTTCGACAAACTGACCATGCACCGTGGCGAGCCCGCCATGCGCGCCGAGTTCGAGCGACTCGTCCCCCTCACGAAGACCGGCGGCTTCATTCCCAGCGTCGATCACCAAACCCCACCCGGCGTCTCCATCGACGAGTATCGCGTCTACCTGCGCCTCCTGGAGGAGTACACGCGGTAGTGCGCAGTGGGCAGACAGGCGTTTCGCCGGAGAGTGTGTTACATAGACGGAGTCGATTGCGAGGAATGAAGGTGTGGCATGCGCGTGCAACTGAAGTTCGAAACCATTGTGTTCGTTGCGTTCGTGGCGGTGGTCACGACTGTTGCAATGAGCACGCTGGCTGGTGAACCCGCAGAGGCAGATGGGCCGAAGTGCAGCTTCGTCGGCGTGACCGGCAGCGGCAAGCGTGTTGCCTATGTGGTCAACGCCGGCGGCGGGATGCTGAGCATATTCGACACGTTACGGGCAGAAATCGCCAGATCGGTCGATGGTCTCAAACCGGAGCAATGGTTCAACGTGGTCTTCTTTCGCCCTGAAAGATTCGAGGCGGCAGACAGGAAAGGCGTGTTACCCGCGACACCGGAAAACAAGCGTCGGGTACGCGAATTTCTAGACAAGTTCTTTCCCCTCGGTACGCCGACCGCAATGCCTGGCCTTGAGTTCGCGTTCAAGCAGGAGGTGGAGTTGGTCTACCTTCTGGCAGATGGCGATTTGAGTGCCCCGGGCAACGATGCAGTTGTGAAGTACTGCAATGAGCAGACTAAGGCCGGGAAGACCAAGATCAATACGATTGCGGTCGTCTACAAAGAATCGAAAGAGAAGCCCGAAAACATGGAGTTCGTCAAAGCTCTTCAGGCGATCGCCAAGAACTCCGGCGGCAGGTTCCGGATCGTCTCGGCCGACGATTTGGGCCGGTAGAACGGGGTACTGTTTCAGCAACGCCGCACATCGGGCTGAATAGACACCATCGAAGGACAACACACGGAGGCAGAATGGTTTCCAGACCCCTGTTCCTTGCGGTATTGCTCGCTGCGCTGCCGGCCTCGTCGATGCGGGCCGCCGACGCCCCGCCGATCCTGAACGAGACCGGCTACCTGCGGCAGTATTACCGCTTCGGCGTCAACCGTTACTCCATCAACGCCGTCAAAGCGGAGGGCGAGACGGTTCTCGGAAAAACTGGCATGGACCGCGTCCGCCGCGATACGGAGAAGCTGATGGTGCAGGTTGGCGCGGACCCGGCCAAGACCGACTGGCGCGAGCATGTCGTCCAACCCATCTTCGAGAGCTACCGGCCGGTTCCCGCTCCGGTCCTGCCTGACGATTGGACCAATCCCATCTTCGACGACCATGCCTGGGTGTTGGCCCGCGGGCCTTTTCAGTGGACCAAGCCGGCTGCCATCACCACACCGCAACTGGGGCAGTTTGAAGAGTCGTCGATGGACATGGCGCTTCAACAGGCGTTCTATCGCGCCCGGTTCATCGTTGCCGACCCCGCACAGGCCGGCGATTTGGCGCTTTCGATCAGCTACGTCGGCGGCGTGCGGGCGTGGATCAACGGGCAGGAGATTGCCCGCGGACACCTGCCGGCGGGCGCTTTGTCGGCCGATGCACCGGGCGAGGACTATCCGCTGGCCGCGTACAAACCCGAAGGCGAAACGCTGCGCCAACGCAATCTCGGCCCCGTCCCCATTTCTGCCAAATTGCTGGTTCGCGGGATCAATGTGCTGAGTATCGAAACCCGCGCCAGCCAGTTTCACCCGGTCGTGCTGACAAATCCGCGACAGGAGAACTGGGGCGGGCCAACCCGGCCGTGGCCGCACGGACGGTTGATCGGCTTCGCACTGTCATCGGGCACCGCTCACATCCCTTCAGCGCTCGTGCGACCGGGCGGCACTGCCGTGTGGGCCGCGGACCTGCACCAGCGCGTGCAATCGTCTGACTTTCTTCCTCCGGGCGAGTTACCGGGAAGCATTCGCATGATCGGTGCGCGCAATGGCACTTGCGCGGGGCAGATTGTTATCGGCACCGACAAGGTGCTGGCCGGGCTGCGTATCACGGCCGGCGAGCTCAGGCAGACCAATGGCACCGGAGTAGTACCCGCGACGGCCATCTCAATTTCACACCTGGCCGCGTATCCGCTGGAGGAATGGACGATTGCCCGGCTGGGCGATGAACGCGGCCTCGGCGCGACATTCCCGGAGTCGAAGGCACTGTCCGCATTCGCCGCTGTTGATCCGGCGCGTGTCAGCATCTTCGATCGCCTCAGCAACGAGGTTCCGAAGAACATTTCCGCCAACACCAGCAGGCCGGTCTGGATTTCCCTTCGCATCCCAGCCGACGCCGCTCCCGGCACATACCGCGGCGAAATCTCCGTCACGGCCGATGCGATGCCGGCCGCGAGCATTCCTGTGGAAGTCGAGATCGTCAACTGGTCCCTGCCCAGCCCCAAGGACTTCCAGACGTTTGTCGGCTGCGAGCAGAATCCGTACGGCGTGGCCAGACACTACGGCGTCGCGCCCTGGTCCGACGCGCATTTCAAATTGATCGAGACCAGCTTTCAGCAGCTTGGCCGCGTCGGCAACAAATGGCTCAACGTGCCCGTGGTAATCAACACGGAGTTCGGCAATAAGGCCGACTCGCTGATCCCCTGGATCCGCAAGGCTGGCGGCCGTTGGGGCTTCGACTACAACCTGCTGGATCGCTATCTGGACCAGGCGATCAAGCACTGCGGCCCGCCGCGTGCCGTTCAATTCGTCATCATGCAGGGCATGAAGAGCCAGGTGAATCCACCGGCCGCGGCGCAGGTGAAGGTCATCGATGAAACCACCGGCAAAGAGGAGATCATGGATGCCCCCTCGAGCCAGCGGCAGGCATGGCAGGCGTTTGCAGCGTCGCTCTACGAGCACATGAAATCGCGAGGCTTGGAACGCAGCATGTACTGGGGCGCGCCGCTGGAACAGGAGGCCGATCCGGAACTGAAGAACCTGCTGGCGGCCTGCACGCCCGCGGTGCATTGGACGGCCGGGCCGCACGAGATGATGTTCAACGGAACCTACGCCAAGAATGACAAGTTCTATCAACTCATCACCACGATTCGCTACTGGCCCGGCGGCTGGCCGGGGTTCCGCGGCGACCAGGGCTGGAAGAGCAAGACGACGCATCTGTTGAATCCGCGCGTGGGTGGGACGGTCTTCGCGTTGCATACCACATCGCTCCCTTTCGCCTACCGTGTGCTGCCGCAACGGGCCGTATCGCTCGGGCGCAACGGTTTCGCACGGGTCGGCGCGGATGAATGGGACGCCGTGCATTACGACGGCATGTCGGTCCCCAAGTGGCTCACGGGCATGCCCGTGCTTTTCATGCTCTGGCCCGGCCCGGCCGGCGCGCAACCCAGCACCCGCTTCGAGTGCCTTCTCGAGGGCATCCAGGAGACCGAGGCTCGCATCTTCCTCGAGCAGTCGCTCGATCGCGGCCAGCTGGACGAGGCTACCGCCGGGCGGATACGCCAGGTGCTTGCGGAGAACTCCGAGGAAACCACGTTCTTCCAGGGCAACTCCATCGTGTACGCCTTCGAGGCCTACCACTACCGTTGGCAGGACCGCTCGGCTCGGCTCTATCGCGCCGCCGCCGAGGTCGCCGCCGAGGTCGCCGCCGGGAAGGCGGGACAATGAAGGTTCCATTGCACCACATCGCTGCCGTTTCGCTTCTGCTTTGGATTACCCCGGCGCTGGCGATCATCAATCCCAAGTTGACGCCGATACAGGTGGTGCAAATCTCCCCGGCGATTCTCTGGGGACAAGTCAGTGCAACGAAAGATCCCTCCGAGTGGAAGTTCCAGATCGTCGAGGCCGTCAAAGGCAAAGCCGGGCAGCGTGCCATGACTCTGAGCCTCGTCCGCTGCAAGCCCGAGGAACGTGACGGCGTGCAGGCGGCATTGAGCGCGGGTGCCGGCGGCGCGCTCGTGTTTCTGTCCGCCCGCGACAGAGAGACGATGGCCAGCATGCACATTGGCGGCACCTGGCTGACGCTGCATAACGATGGCCAGGGGCGGTGGAACATTGAAGGCACTGCCGCCCCACTGGCTGCTGTCTATGCCGGCGGCACCGACATGCTCCTGCGTATGGTCCGCTATATTCTGACCGACCCGGCCGCCACCGTGCCCGTGGCCGTGGGAGCGAGTTGGATGGCCGAGGTGGCGCACATCGGCACCGTGCCGGGCGAGATATCCGGGATGGAGACCATCGAGCTGACGACCGATGCAACTCCGCATGTGTTCGTTGCCTCATCGCAAGGCGATCGGCTGTTCCGCCCTCAGCGCGGTGCCGAGGCTTTCGACGATGTTACGAGCAAGTTCAAGCTTCTCAGCCATTCGCGACAGTTCACCTGGGTCTGTTTGTCCGCCGCGGGCCGGCCGTCGCTGGTCAGTTGGGATGGCGAGGCCATCGGCGTCTGGACACTCGATGCTGCCGGCGTCTTCCAACCTGATCCCGACAGACTCCCGTGGAAACGGCCATGTCTGGCGCTGTCCGCGTGCAGTCTCCCACAAACCGGAACTCCCGCCATTCTCATCAGCACGCAAGAACGCCCCGTCCTGATCCACCGCAATGCCCAGTCACAGTGGATCCAAACGCTCCTGCCCGATGGCGATGCGCTCAAGAAGATGGGCGAGGCCAACTCTGCGTGCATCGTCGCCGATCTCGACGGCGATGGTTTCTGGGATGTGCTCCAGCCTCGCACGTTCGGCGGCGCGTTCTGGAAGGGTCGGGACAACGGCTTCGCCGACCCCGTGCGCTGTGAGGTCGCGTGTCCCGATGGCCCCGGCCGCGCGGCCCTCGGCGACTTCGACCAGGATGGCTCCCTCGACATCTTCATGGCAGGCTTGCGGAAAAATGAACTGTGGGAGAACGATGGCCGCGCCGGTTTCCGACCCGTCGCCGCCCACGCGGGCACTCTGGGCTACAAATGTCCCGTGGGTCTGAGCGCCTGTCGCGCCGCCGACCTCAACCACGATGGCCGGCCCGACTTGTTACTCCTGCATCCCGAGGGCGCCTTTACCTACCACTTCAACCGCGGCTTCCGCTGTTTCGGCGAAGAGGGCGACCTCCGGCTTCCCCGCTCCGCCGGCCAGATCGCCTGCACCGTGGCCGATTTCAACGCCGACGGCTCGCTGGATCTGGCCGTCGCGTTCTCTGACGGCGAGGTTCATTGTTTCTACAACGACTCGTTCAACAAACCGCTGCTCCGTGTCGGCTTGGCTCCCGATCTCCCCGGCCCCATTACCGTCAGCGTCTGGCAGGGAAAGACACAACCGTTGTGCATAGGAACATCAAGCATTGCCGGACCCGCCAAAGCCTATTTCCCGCTCCGTGCCGGCCGCGATTGCACCATCAAATGGACAGCCCCTGGGCAGTCAGCGCGCACCCGCGAAATCCGCTTGCCAGACGACCTGCCCGGTAACGGGGTCCAAGTGCTGCTCGGCCGGTAACCGAAATCTGTCCCTCATTGCGAATACGGCACCGTTCCCGTCGCATCAACCTTGTAGCCCCATTTCGCGATGTATCGATCGCCGGGCAGGAACTCGTCCTTGGCGGCGGCGAGCTTTCGGGTCAGGGTGGCGTCGAGATCGGCCTGAAGCTGGGCGTGTTCGGGGCGGCCGACCAGGTTGGTCTGTTGCCACGGGTCGGTCTGGTTGTCGAACAGCAGCCACGGGCCGGCCAGGTCGCGCACGTAGGTGTACCGCTGCGTACGTACGCCGCGATATTCCTTGCCGCCGCCCTTGCGGGTCCACTGGCCGAAGGGCGTGACGCAACTGATGAGCGTGGCGCCGTCGGACGGGCTGGCGCCGCCGCGCAGATGGCCGCTGAAGTCCAGGCCTTCGACGGTCCTGGGAATGGCGACGTTGCACAGGCCGAGGATCGTGGGCATGAAGTCCTCGGAGTTCAGCAGAGCATCGAGCCGCTTTGGCTCGCCGCCGAGGCCGGCCGGCCAGCGAAGCAGCAGGGGGATGTGGGTGGACTCGTCATACGGTTGCTGCTTGTTGGCCCCGCCGTGCGCGCCCATCAGGTCGCCATGATCGGAGGTGAACACGAGGATCGTGTCATTCTCCAGGCCGGACTCCGCGAGTGTGCGGCGCACATCGCCAAACGCCTCGTCCAGCGCCGAGCAGTGCGCGTAGTAACCGGCCAGGTTCTTCCGCGTGCGGGCGGCCGCCGACTCGGGCACGTTTGGCCGCAAGGTCAGCTTCTCCGGCGAGTACATCGCCCGGAATTTCTCCGGCGCGGTCTGATATGGATCGTGTGGCGGTCCCCAGGCGAGGAAGAGCAGGAATGGCTTGGCCGACTTTGCGTGCTCGCGGAGATATTGCTGGGCATCGCGCGTCTGGGCGAAGGCGTCGTAGCCATCCCACTTCAGTTTCGCCGGCTCGTCGGCGTAGTAGAAGGAGTTGTTGTAGTCATGGGTACATTCCAGCACCTTCCAGTAGTCGAATCCCTGGCGTCGCTCGCGCGGGATGAAGCTGGACCGGCCGTGGCCGTCGATGTGCCACTTGCCGATGTAGGCGGTGTCGTAGCCGGCGTCGCGAACGACTTTGCCCAGAGAGACCGCATCGGGCGAAAGCGAAACGTCGTTCATGAACACGCCATGCGTGAGCACGCGCTGGCCGGTGAGCAGCGATGCCCGTGTCGGACAACAGACGGGCACGCCCGACACGGCGTTGACGAATTGAATGCCCTCATGCTGGAAGCGGTCGAGGTTGGGTGTCTTGACGTCGGGGTTGCCGGCATGCCCGAACGTCTCGGCCCGCCACTGGTCGGCCAGGACGACGACCACATTGGGCTTGCGTTGCCCCTGGCTTTCGCCCGCGATGCTGGGCACGCAAAACATGAAGGCGACCAGGATGGCGATGGAAGACAGGCAACTGGATCGGGGTAAGGCACAAAAAACGTTTGTTAGGGTGGCGGTCTTTGGCAATAATTTGTAAAGTATTTTACTGTAACAATTTATGATGGAATTGATGGCTGCTGATCGAGAAAAAACAAGGTCCTTTTCGTTCGGTCCTTTTAGGGTCCCAATTGGTCCCGAAGGGGTCCTTGTGGGGTAATTGGAGGGGACAACGGAGTTGGCAGAGGCCCAGATGCGGGAAGCGGCAGGGCTGATGGCCAAGGATGAGGGTTGGCGATGTTCTCTAACTATCATGGATTGTTAATGTACGTTCGATGTATGGGTGTGTCAAGTGCAAAGGCGTGGAAAGTGGATCATGGTCGGGGTGATCGCTGAAAGTGCCGCCAGCGTCCTCACTGGCGTTTTGCGAGAATCAACGTCGGCCGCCACGGCGTGTTGCGGTACCGTGGCCAGGGGGGATAGCATGGACGCTGTCCGGTCTGTGAGCGAGTGAGTGGCGCGGCTTGGGGCGACAGAATATCGTCCTGCAAACTGAGTTCGCAATGCCTTATAGGAACTACCAGCACAGAACGAACAGGAAGAGGTTTGAACTCATGAGATCGGCACCCGACGACCACGTAATTTCTCGCCTGCTGGATGCATTGGCTGGTAACATCTACGGCATCATTGATACTGCAACTGCCGCTTACGCATCTGATTCACCTGCTCTTACAACCAACATCGGCCGGTATCTTGATGGGCGTCGCGAGGTTTTGCCGGCGATGGTCATTGTCCTTCGTGAGTTCCTGGGAGACGAGGTACATACAGTTAAGGCACTTCAAATTGCGTTGCAGGAGATTGCTGGCGCTTGCAATGAGATGCTGGATGCGTTCATTGTCTTACAGACGTTCCGCAGCCGGCTGATTTCGGAGCTACGGGATGCGACCGATGCCGTGGGACGATCATATTTGCGGATATTTGCATCCTTGCAGGTTCTGATTGGCGTCACGCGTATCGCGGCTCCGAATGTGGATTCTCTAAGTGCGGATCGGGCCGCGTATTACGACGGGATCGTGCAGCACCTCTTTGAGACATTCCGCCTGGAACGTAACGAGCCTGCCAATCCATGATCCGGTTTTCTGACTCGCGGTGGTCTTTGGAATGAACCAAGGCAATTCAGGTGGACATATTGTGGTATGCATAGAGCGCGGCGAGGGCACATCCGCAACATCGTGAATTGTTCGATCGGGTGAGCGTAACGCCCGCGATGGCGGCGAGGGCGGGCCACCGGGAGCTGACGAGGAAGTTTGACGAAGTGCGCACCGAGGACCCGGCGCGAGCTGCGCCCGCAGCCCAAGGCAGAAAAATGGGAGGTAAAAGATGAATCAGATGGAACGACGGCATTCATGTTTTACCTGCCATATTTTTGCCAGTGATCCGAATTTCGGGTGGCAGAAATCCTCGCACGCTGCGACGATTCTGATGGATTGTGGCACAGTGGAGGTGGTAATCCTCGTCGCGGAGGGCGTCGCTGAGTCGCAGGCTCATTGGCCTGCCGTTGGGCCGGAGGCTACCAGAGCGGGAGGGCGGGCGTCAATTGTGAGTGGATAAAATACGTCCGAGTTGCAGGGTGATGTGGGCGGTTTCGTACGTTCAGATTTCGCTTTGGGCGGCGTGCGGAAACAACTTCGAAAAATGCCCTCACCCCGGCCCTCTCCCGGTGGGAGAGGGGGCAAGAAAGAAGGCCAGCGAGGACGCTGGCCCTGCTTTACTTTGGTCGCCAAGTGTACAAGTGCAGTCTTACACGCTCGCCGGCTCGGTTTCCGCGGCCTTCTGGCGGAGCAGGTCCATCTTTTCCTTGACTTCCGTCGCCATGCGCGAGTTGGGGAATTCTCTCACGATATTGTCGCCGACTTTCAGGGCCTCGGCCCACTTGTGGTCCTTGACCGTCAGCGTGAACTGCTGGCCCATGAGCAGCAGTTTGTCCTTGAACACCTGCCGCGCCATGTCCTGGAAGCCCAAAGCCTCCTGCGGAGTCAGGTAGAGATCGAGCTTGCGGAGGATCTCGATGCTGCCGTCGACGTCGTGTCGCGTGACCGCGTCGTTCCACGAATCCACGAGCTGTTTCTTGTGTGCCTGGCGCCGGTTCTCGATATCCTGGGGCACGCGCGATACCTGTGCGTCCTTGGGGAAGAGTTGCAGCAGCCGCTCGGCCTCGCGCAGCGCCTGGGTCCACTTCTCCTCGCGGCAGTGGCGGTCCACAATGGCCAGACCCTCGCCCACGACCTTGCGAACTTCAGAATCGCGCTGCTGGAAGATTTCCTCGCGGAACCGTTCTGCTTCCTGCTTGTAGCCGAAGACGGCTTCGATTTCGTCGACGAGCTTGAGCGCGCCCTCCCATTCGCGCTTGGACATTTCCTCGCGGATGGCCAGGCGGACGGCCTCGCGTTCCTTGTCACGGAAGGCGACGGCCTTGGTGCGCTCGCTGAGGAGTTGTTGCTCACTGACCTGGTTCAAGAGCATCGACATGTGCTGCAGTCGCTCGTTGATCGGATTGAAGTGTTCGGCGACACGGTCGAGCGAGGCCCGGCAGTGAGCCGATCGATCCAGCGACGCGGCCAGCGCCAGAAGCGAGCCGATGACGCCGAGGCAGCCGGCGGCCATGACCAGCCGATCGCCTCCGTTGGCGGCCATGACGATGCCCCAGGCCGCCAGTCCGGCGGCCAGGGCAAGAACGATCAGGTACATCCATGCGAAGTTTGGGGCTTTTCGAGGTTCCACGACGACTCCTTGTTTCAGCGCTACGACCTGCGAAGGTGTTGTCCATCATCAGTTTACGTGCTGGCCACGGGGGCGGTCAATGCAAATGCGCGCGGATGCGGAGGATGTTCGAAATGGATGACGAGCGACGAAGGAACGACTGTCCAGATGCCGGCACTCGTGTCGGGTAGTCTCACGGGTGTCGGTTGGCCAATTCCAAGGGGGCTATCCCCGGGCGGGCCCACTCGGCTCGTTATCCGGGCTTGTCGTTGCCGTGGCCGCCTGCTCAATCTCGGTTGCCTTCGCGGCATCCTCGTGGATGCGGATATCGAGCATACGCAGTTGGCACTCTCGCTCATTGCCGATATTGCGCACGACCACCCAAATGGTCAGGATGATGCCCGCAGCCTGGAAGTAATCCATACCGATGCTCCTGAAAAGGCATCGGCAGTTCGGCGGGGTGGGGCCAGTTCAGTCACGAATGAGTACCGCTCGATAACCCCCGTCGTGGTAGTGTTCGGGGTGGTTATCGCTGTGGGGCAGGGTGGTTTGCTCGTGGACCATCCGATAATCCGGATGTTTGGACAGAAATCTGGCAACACGCCGCGTATTCTCCTCGGGCCAGATGGAACATGTGCTGTAGACCAACCGGCCGCCGGTCTTGAGGCGGGGCGCGGAGTCGTCGAGGATCTCATCCTGCAGGCGGGCAAGGGACTGCATATGTACGTCGGTCTGGCTGTAGCGTGCTTCCGGACGCCGTGCCAGCACGCCGCTGTTGCTGCAGGGGGCGTCCACGAGAATGGCATCGAACTGAGCCGGCTCGTCAGGGGGCAGATCCGTGAGTTTGCCAGTGCGGTGGACGTGGATCTGCGTGAGGCCGCGCGTCTTCGCAAGCCTTTTGAGGATTTCACAGCGCGGTTCGGAGGGGTCCGTGGCGACGACACACCCGGCCGAGCCGACAGCGTCGGCCAATTGCATGGTCTTTGTGCCCACGCCTGAGCAGCGGTCGAGCACTGTCTGCCCGGGCGCCAGTTCCAGCATCGCAGCGACGGTGGCGGCCGTCGGGTCCTGCACCTGTCCGATGCCGCGCTCGGCCAGTTCGGCAAGGAGACGCACCGGTGCCGACTCCAACACGAACATGCCGGGCTGCTCGTGTGGCCGGGCAGTAACATTCGCGAGATCGGCCTCATCAAGTGATCGGCCGGGATTCAGGCGGACAATCAGCGGGGGTTCGGTGTTGCTGTGTCGGCATTGGCGCAGGGCTTCCTCGGCGCCAAAACTCCCTGCCAGCCGGGAGAAGAGCGACCGGGGACAGGACAAGGCGACCGCGGCGTGACCCGCCGGGTCCGTCGCTGCCTCGGGCGGGGCGGGCCAGTTTCGGGCGGACGCTTTGCGGAGAATCGCATTGACAAAACCGGCGGCGCGCCGCTGGCCAAAGCGCTTGGTTTGTTCGACGGCTTCATCGACGGCGGCGTGGGCCGGAATGCGGTCGAGGAATCGAAGCTGATAGATCCCGATGGCGAGAATCTTCTGGACCAGCGGGTCGATGGAACCAAGCCGACGGCCCGAGCAGTGCTCGACGAGGAATTGGAGGTGCAGCAGGTTCTTGACGACGCCAATGGCGATCTGCTCGGCGAGTGCCACATCTCGCGGGTCGGCAGGGGGGGGCTGCCGGCGGTTTCGCAGGATGGATTTCCAGCCGGGCAACTCGCGGGAATCAATCAGGAGGAGTGCGTGATCTCGGGCGCTCATGCGACCGGTTCCAGTCTCATGCGGGGCTCCCAGGGGTGACCGTTGCGGAATGCGGCGAGGGGCATGATCCGCTTGCCGTCGGGGAGGACGTCGATGATCTCGATACGGCCAGCGGAGCAGCCCACGAAGCCATCGGCGTCGATGATGCCGGGTTGGCCGGGTGCTGGAACGGAGCGGGCTCTGGCGAGCGTCAGCCGCGCTTTCGCCCGGCCGGCGGAATCGACAAGTTGCACGCGGCATCCGGGCCAGGGGAACAGGCCGCGGATTCGCCTCGCGACCGCGTCGGCAGGCTGCGAGAAATCGAGCATCGATACGTCGCGGCTCAGTTTCAGCGCTCGCGTCGCCTTGGTTTCATCCTGCGGCGTTTCGATCGCCTGGCCAGCTTGGAGGCTGCGAACCTCCTCGAGCACAAGGGGCCCGCCGGTGACAGCCAGGCGGTCGTGAAGCTCGCCGGCGGTCTCAAGTTCGGCGATGGCGGTCTGCGCCTGGGCCAGGATGGCGCCGGCGTCCATGCGCTGAGCCAGTCGGATGACGGAATTACCGGTGATGGAGTCGCCGCCGAGGATGGCCCAGTTGATGGGTGCCGCGCCGCGCCAGCGAGGCAGGAGCGAGGCGTGAAGATTGATGCTGCCCAGACGGGCGTGGCCGGCGAGCCGATCAGATATTTTCTGGCCGAAGGCGATGACGACGAAGAGGTCGGCGGTGGGGAGGGCTTCGGCGTTGATGTCCGCGGTGCGCGTCAAAGGGATCTGGTTTTCCAGGCAGAACTGGGCGATGGGCGTGGGCGTGAGGTGCTTACCCCGACCCGCCGGCCGGTCGGGCTGGGAGTAGACGCGCGAGATGTTATGGCCGGCGTCGATCAGGGCGCGGAGAGTCGGCAGGCCGAACTCACCGCTTCCGGCGAAAAGGACGTCCATGAATTCGCTCAATTCACCGTCACGGGGAGGCTGCGGGCAAGCTCGGCCTTGAACATCAGGCTGCCCAGCTGCACACCCTGAGGAACGACAAAGATCAGGCCGACGTCGGAGGGGCGCATCTGAAGGGCATCCTTATCCGGGGCGTACTTGATCGGCGCCTGCTTCGTGGCGTTGAAGGTCAGGTTGAGCATGTCCTGGCCGTTGGCGTTCTTGAGTTTGACAATCACGCCGGCCAGCGGATAGCGCGTGCCACCGCCATCGGTGCAGACAAAATCGTTGAGGTTGTTGGCCCAGGCCCATTTGTCCTGAATATCTTCGCGGGTTCGTGCCCAGACGATGATCGCCCGCTTGCCTTCTGGAGCACCAAGAAACTCCACCGGGTTCGGTCCGCGGGCCATCAACTGCACGGACTTCACGGCCGTGAGTTCGATGTCGACGAACTTGCCGTCTTCAAGCGAGAACGAGCCCCACGCCGCAATCTCGTCCTTGACCTTCTTGTTGGGCGAGCCCACATCAATGCCGCTGGGCAGTTGGCCATTGGTGGTGACCTGGCTGTCCATGAACGCCAGCGGCACGTTCGGATTGAGCGCGGGAGCCGGCGTTGGATTATTGGAGCCGGGAGTGGAGGTGGTGGCGGTCTTGCCACCACCCAATTTGATCAAGACGCCGGTTTTTCGCACAATGCCCGACTCGCGGAGCTTGGGAATTCCTTCCGGAACGAGGCGGCCGCCCAGATCCTCGCGTGCGAGGCGCTTAAACTCGAAGAATGCTCCCGGCGGCAGGTGTACTCCCTTGTTGTCTTTCTGGAGTGCCGACAGGGGGACTTCGAACACAAAGTCGATGGGCTTGCTGGGTTGAGCAAAGA
>JANYKD010000257.1 GCA_025361735.1 Phycisphaerales bacterium | reverse complement strand
CGCTTCAGCGGACGCGGAAGCCCGACCCGCGTCCGCTGAAGCGGACCCTACGTTTTACCAATCACCGCCTCAGTGCAGCACCTCTCCCTTAACCGCATCGCCGCCGACTTCCAGCACCTGGATCGTCGAGATCGTTTTCATGCCCTGGTGGTTGGCGTAGGTCCACACGAGCTTCTTGTCGGGCGTCACTTCCAGCAGGTGCGGGGCCTTGCCGAGCTGGCCGTGGCCGAGCCAGTTGCAGAGCATGGTGTTGCCGTTGGGCAGCCGCTGGATGCCGGCGATGAACTTCAACGGCGCATCCGGCAGGTCCTTGTTGGAGAACTCCCAGACCAGCTTGCCGTCCTTATCATATTCCACGGCCTTGGCGTCTTTCTTCATGTCGGCCAGGGAGATGAGCGTGTTGCCGTTGGGCAGACGGACCACGCTGTGCGGGCCGCCGGGGGCTTTGAACTCGGTGACGGTCTTGCCGTCGGCATCATATTCCCGCACGATCTGCTCGCCGTAGTGGGCCACGAGGAAATGCCCGTCGGGCAGCCGCCGGGCGTTTCGCATGTAGCCGTGGCCGCCGTCCTTGCCTTCGGGCAGCAGGCGGACTTCCTTGACGATCTTCCCGGCCGGG
The DNA here is from genome assembly GCA_025361735.1 of Phycisphaerales bacterium. Classification (GTDB taxonomy): domain Bacteria; phylum Planctomycetota; class Phycisphaerae; order Tepidisphaerales; family Tepidisphaeraceae; genus JANYKD01. Next base: position 12,773 of record JANYKD010000257.1, on the reverse strand, counting down.
TCCACTTCCAGCAGCCGCCCGGCGTTGCACTCGCCGACGAACGTATTGCCATTGGCCAGACGCTGGCAGGCGTAGATTTCGCTCTTGGATTCATACTTGAAGACTTCTTTCTTGTCTCGGGTGATTTCCAGCACGCCGTGGCCGGTCGTAAAGAGCAGGTTGCCGTTGGGCAGCACCCAGAGGTCGTTGGTGGACGACGCCTTGTGTTCCCAGGTGATCGCACCCTCGGTGTTGACGAGAAACACCTTGCCCGCGGTGTAGTCGCAGCAGGCGAATTCGTGGGTGACCTTGGCGGGCTGCGCCAGGGAAGACAGGCCGAGTGCGAAACCAAGGACCAACGCCGACAGGCGACCAAGCGATCGAATCATGGGCTGCTCCGTATGACCATAGTTCCCGGCAGAGCCGGAGCGTCGGCGTACCGACGCCACACAGGCGGGGGGCCTGTGCTGCGAAAACACCGTTTCGCTGGACATACATACCCGGAAAACGGACGCGTGTGTATAATCGCGCCAGAGGCCGACCATGAGCAGTCTCAAATCGCGTATCGCCGACTTCGAGGCCATGTGGGGCCGGGTTCATCCCGGCCGGCGCATGACCGAGGCGGAGTTCGACCGCTGGATCGACGAGGATACGCGCGCCGAGTGGGTCGACGGGGAGGTTGAAATGATGGCGCCGGTGGGTTTGGAACATGATGAGATTGTCTGGTGGCTGCGGACCCTGCTCACCAGTTACGTGGATCACCACCACCTGGGCATGGTATTCGGCCCCGAAGTTCTGATCAGGCTGGCCAAAATACGCCGCAAGCGGCTGCCCGATATTCTTTATGTCGCGGAATCGCGTCGATCGATTCTCAAGAAGAACATTGTCGATGGTCCACCCGATCTGATCATGGAAGTTGTCTCGCCCGACAGCGCCGAACGCGACTGGATGGACAAGTACGCTGACTATGAGCGGGCCGGCGTCCGCGAATACTGGATCGTCGATCCCGACGCCCGGCGGCTGGAGGCGTACCACTTGACCTCGGCGGGAAAGTACCGGCGAATTGCTGCGAAAGAAGATGTGGTGCGATCCAAGGTCGTCCCGGGTTTCTTCCTGCGCGAGGCCTGGGTCTTCCTGCCGGGTCCGCGGCCGCTGTTCAAGGCGCTGGGTGAACTGGGGATCCGGGCGTGATTGTGGGATTCCGCCCGATTCCTGTAAACTATCCCCATGATCTACCGCATCGACGTATGGACCAAAACCCATGGGGCGGCCGACTTGGATTCGGCCGGCGAGGCTGTGCGTAAGCAGATCGCCGAGCTCGGCAAGTCTGTCGGGCCCATCAAGACCTGCCGTATCTTCTTTCTCGACACCGACGCCGCACCGGCTGACGTGCAGCGGATCGCCGGGGAACTTCTGGCCGATCCGGTCGTTGACCGCGCGGAGCTTGTCCATATCGCCCCGGCCGAGCCGGGCAAGAGCCGCATTGAGATTCACCTCAAGCCTGGCGTCATGGACCCCGTCGCCGAATCCACCGAGATGGCCATCCGCGACATGGGTTTGCCCATTCGAGAAGTGCGCACCGGCCGGGCGTATATCATCGACGGCGTGGTTCCCCGGCAGGACCTGCAGTTCATCGCCAACCGCATTCTCGCCAACAGCGTCATTGAGACGATTCTCTTCGAGCCGCTGATCGTCAAGGAATTTCCGCACGCACCCCCCCGTGACCAGCAGGTAAGGCATGTCGAGGTCCGCAATGTCACCGACGACCAGCTCAACAAGCTTAGCCGCGACGGGCACCTGTTCCTTTCGCTGGCCGAGATGAGTGCGATCCGTGAGTACTATAAGAACATTGGCCGCGAACCGACGGATATCGAACTGGAAACGCTCGCCCAGACTTGGTCCGAGCACTGCGTCCACAAGACGCTCAAGAGCGGCATCGAGCTGGAAATACGCGATGAGACCGGCAAGGTGCTCAGCACGCGGAAGTACCGCAATCTCATTAAGGAGACCGTCTTCCGCAGCACGATGGAACTCATGGAGGAAGCGCAACTGCGCCCCAGTTCAAAGGTTCAAGGGTTCAAAGGTTCAAGGGTTGATCCCGTAGGGTCCGCTTCAGCGGACGCGACGCCCACTGACACAGCCGGGACGGCTGTGCTACGAAACTCAGCACTTGACTCCGAAGGCATTGCTGCGGACTTCTGTCTCTCCGTCTTCGCTGACAACGCCGGCGTGATCTCGTTCGACGAAACCGATGCCGTCTGTTTCAAGGTCGAGACCCACAACCGGCCCAGCGCCATTGACCCTTACGGCGGCAGCGCCACGGGTTCTGGTGGTGTCATTCGCGACGTCCTGGGTACGGGCCTGGCGGCTCGCCCGATCGCCAACACTGACATCTTCTGCGTCGCCGACCCCAACTTTGCCACGGCGACTCCATTGCTGGCGGAGAAAGGCGCCAACTCGGCGCCCAGCACTCAGCACTCAGCACTCCCCAAGGGCGTCATTCATCCCAAACGCATTCTCCGCGAAGTCGTCGCCGGCGTTCGCGACTACGGCAATCGCATGGGTATCCCGACGCTCAATGGCGCGGTCTATTTCGATAATCGCTACCTCGGCAATCCGCTGGTGTTCTGTGGTTGCGTGGGCATCCTGCCGCGCACGCGCATCGTCAAGGACTCCAAACCCGGCGACAGGATCGTCGTCATGGGTGGCCGGACCGGCCGCGACGGCATCCACGGGGCCACGTTTTCCTCGGCGCAGCTCACGACCAGTCACGCCGACGAATTCTCCCACGCAGTGCAGATCGGCAACGCCATCACCGAGAAGAAGATGACTGACGTCGTGCTGCAGGCCGCCGATCTCGGGCTGTTCAACGCCATCACCGACTGCGGTGCCGGCGGGCTCTCGTCGGCCATCGGCGAGATGGGCGAGAAACTCGGCGCCTTCGTCGAACTCGACAAGGTGCCACTGAAATACGCCGGGCTGAAATACGACGAAATCTGGATCAGCGAGGCCCAGGAACGCATGGTCATGGCCGTCCCCGCTGACAAAGTCGACCAGATCCTCAAGCTCGCCGCCGGCGAGAACGTCGAGGCCACCGTCATCGGCTACTTCGGCACCGAGAAGAGCCAGTTGATCCTGAACTACAAGGGTGTCGAAGTCGGCCGGATGGACATGGATTTCGTCCACAAGGGCATTCCCATGCCCGTGCGCAAGGCCGTCTTCGTGCAGAAGAAGAACCCCGTCCGCAGCGCGGCCGCCCCGGTGCCGACGGGCAAGCCGTTGCGCGATCAGTTGCTCGCGGTGCTGTCGCATCCCAACGTCGCCAGCAAGCACTGGATCGTGCGGCAGTATGACCACGAAGTTCAGGGCGGCTCGGTTGTGAAACCACTGCTCGGCCCGGCCCAGGTAGGCCCGTCGGACGCCTCGGTCATCCGTCCCAAGCTTACCAGCCGCAAGGGCGTGGTGCTGTCCTGTGGTCTGGCGCCGCATATCGAAGATTCGTATGACATGGCTATCGCCGGCATCGACGAGGCCGTTCGCAATGCCGTCGCGGTTGGCGCCGATCCGAACCGCATGGCCATTCTCGACAATTTCTGCTGGCCGGGCACCAACGACGAAGTCACCATGGGGCAGCTCGCCCGCACCTGCGAAGCCTGCTACGACGCGGCCAAGGCCTACGGCATTCCCTTCATTTCCGGCAAGGACTCGCTGCACAACCAGTTCACCAACCAGGAAACCGGTCAGGTCATCCGCATCCCCAACACGCTGCTCATCAGCGCCATCGGGGTGATCGACGATGTCCGCAAGTGCGTCACCATGGACTTCAAGTCGCCGGGCAACCTGCTGCTGCTGGTGGCGTGCAAGAACGATCGCGACCTTAAGCTGCTGGCCCGCATGCACCGCCTGATGGCGCAGGCGATCGCGGCCGGGCATGTGCGAAGTTGCCACGATGTCAGCGATGGCGGCTGGCTTACGGCGGCGGCCGAGATGTCGTTGGCTTCGGGCATCGGCATCGACTTGCATCCCCGCGTGCCCGGCTACTTCGACGAGCAGAATGGCGCGTACCTGGTCGAGACCGCCCGCGAGTTCCAGCCGCAGATCGACAAGCTGTTCGCCGGCGTGGCCAACGTGCGTCCGATTGGCCGGACGACCGCCTCGCCCGTGTTGTCGCTCGCCGACTGCAAGTTGACGATCGACGAGATGCGCAAAGCGTGGCTGGGGACGCTGGATTGGTAGGAATTGGTTGATAGTTGGTAGTTGATGGTTGATAGTTAGGAGGCGTGCGAGAGCAAGTTCGCAGGCCCGAAGGGCCGTAACCCGTGGTGGCCGTGGCCGTAAGGCCACGGAAATCAAGGGCGGATTGTCAGAGGCCCGAAGGGCCGGCACTGTGGGAGAAGCGAAGGCTGCAGAGCTATTTCCGCAGCACCGCCTATTGCCCAAGTAGGGCCAGCGAGGACCCTGGCCCTGCTGGGTGGCACGGGCTTCCAGCCCGTGGTGTCGGTACTCCGACACAGCGGCCCCTCGCCAGCGACCGTAACGGTACGAGGATCTCGTGGCATGGGCGTCTCGCCCATGCGTCTTCCAAAAAGTACGGGCGAGACGTCCGTGCCACAGGTGGTTCGGTGAATCAGATAACCTCTTCCATACCGCCTCACTCTTCTGCGCCGCAGCGCCGGCGATTGCCGCGCATTGTCGCCATCGTCACGATTCTCTTCGCCGTCCTGGCTCTCATCGGCTCCCTCCGCATGCCCACGGGGCGGCTCGATGTCTTGCCGGCGGCGACGGTCCAGCCATTCTCCGGCCACTCCATTCGCGTTGCTACGTACAACATCCACTCCGGCGTCGGCGCGGACGACCGCTTCGATCTCGCCCGCACGGCCGCCGATCTGAAGGATTTCGACCTCATCGGCCTGAACGAAGTCCGTGGCGCATTCTCCACCGGAGGCGACCAGGCCTCGCAACTCGCGGCGATTCTTGGCGATCGTGCCGTCTTCGCACCCAGCGAATACCGCTGGTTCCACGGCCATTTTGGCAACGGCCTGCTGCATCGTCCCGATCTCGACGGCTTGCACCGCATTCCCCTGGCCGGTTCCGCCGGCCGCGGCAAGCGCAACGTCATCGAGACGCGCATCCTCACTCCCGGAAAACCGATCAACGTGCTGGTGACGCACATCGACCGCGGCACCGATCGCGCCGCGCAGCTCCAAACCGTGCGGCAGATGTTCCTTGCACTGCCCGAGCCGGCCATTCTCATGGGCGATATGAATTCCGAGAGGACCGATGCCCTGATCGCCCCGCTCCGCACTTCATCCGGTGTTACCGACGGCATCGCCGGGATTCTTGGCGACAAAGACCCCGCCGACCGCATCGACTACATCTTCACGCGTGGGCTGAAATGGCAGGGGGGTGGTCTGCGCAACACCAAGGCGAGCGACCACCCGATGGCCTGGGCGGAGCTGGAGGTTCCCTGATCCTGACGCTCGTCCGCCATCGCTTCGATACTGCCAGCAGTGTGCTTCACGTCGCCGCGTTCCCGCCGTTTTCCTGCTCGTGTCGATCGGCGAGTATGGAGGCGATCACGCCCACGGCCAGGATGAGCGCGATGGCCGCCAGAAGATAAAGGTTGAAGTACCGGCCGAGCACCGCACTGAGCCATGTGTGCGCGAGCATCTTGAAACCGACGGTCGCCAGCACGACCGCCAGTGCAGGCTTGAGGTATTTGAATTCCTTGATCAATCCGGCCAGTGCGAAGTAGAGGCTGCGCAGGCCGAGGATGGCGAAAATATTGCTCGTGAAGACCAGAAACGGATCCGCAGTGATCGCAAAGACAGCGGGAATGGAATCGACGGCGAAGACGAGGTCGGTGGTCTCGATCAGCACAAGCGCCAGCGCCAGCGGTGTGAGCAGGAGGAGCCCCGGGCGGGCGCGGTCGACGGTCGGATCCGGCTCGGGCGCTTCTTCAGGCACGCGCCCGACACGGGAGGCTTCGGAACCGGCGCGAACCAGGAAATGCTGGCAGTGGTAACGATCGGTAACGCGCGAAAAACGGCGGATCATACGCACCGCAAGGCTCTTCTCGGGATCGTTGTGTCCGTCGCGGACCAGCAGCATCTTCAGGGCGGTAAGGATCAGAAAGACGCCAAAGACGTAAAGGATCCACTGAAAGCGCGCGACCAGTTGTGCCCCGATGCCGATCATCAGCCCGCGCAGGACCAGAGCGCCGACGATGCCCCAGAAGAGCACGCGGTGCTGATATCGCCGGGGCACCGCCATGAACGTGAAGATCATCGCCATCACGAAGATGTTGTCGACACTGAGGGATTTCTCGACGATGTAGCCGGTGAGATACTTGATCAGAGCCGCGCTGCCATCGTTGATGTTGCCATCCACGGCATCGCGAGCCAGGCCAAGGCCCATCCAGTGGTGCTCGTAGCCAAAGTAGACGAAGACGCCAAACAGGAATGACAGGGCGATCCAGAGCGCGGACCAGCCGAGCGCCTCCTTCACGGAGATGGCGTGGGCCTTGCGATTGAACACGCCCAGGTCCAGGACCAGCATGAGGAGAACAAACAGGATGAATCCAGACCAGATCAGCAGCATTACCAGTCTCCGTAACAATGGGCGAGACCGGCGAACGGCCTCGCGAAGACCTCAACTATAGGGCAACAACCCGAAGATTACGAATTGGAAACAGCGGGCAACGGCCCATGTGGTTCACTTGCGATGTCGCCACGAGCCCAGATCGGGGCTCTTTGCCAGCCAAGGCGCCATCGACAGGCCGAAGTCAGCCAGATTGGGGTGAGCGCGTTCTGCGGAATCGTCCTCGTTTAGCTGCTACACGCGGCTGACCGCATGCCGCCAGTATTCGGCGATGGCCGTCGGAGGTACACCGGCGGCCAGATCATCGCGCGACGACACCGCCTTCATGTACTGCCGGCGCGGTTTGCGCGTTCCCAGACAATACTGAACTTTGTCGCCCGGCCGCATCAGAAAGCGAAGCCGCCGCATCCACGTGAAGGCAAGCTGAAGTTTGCGAGACAGGGCGGTTTCCACTCGCTCGGCGTCCAGACCCGCGGGGATATACGCGCAGGCGTTGAGCAGGTGGCCGTCGACATTGGGCCGAAAATCCGTGGCCGTAACATGCCCGGATGGGAAGCGAAGGCGAAATATGAGATTGATGAGCATGTATCGCATCGAAACAGCCGCACAACCTTTCCCTGAGCCGACCGGGGGCGCAAACTCAGTTCCCGATGTCATGTGTGATCATACCGCCAGCCTCCGGCGAACGACATCCAGCTCAGAGAATTTGGTTGGTGACCTTGCCGGATTCATTGGCACGCCGCAGATTGCCTGCCCGACGGCGCAAAAACCACATTAGCACACGGTTCCCATTTTGCGTCGCCATCTTTTGATATTTCACGCCCCGCATTGTGCGATTCCACCCACCCAACATATACTCCCCACCCTGAACTCGATCCGGCTACACCCGATAAGGAGGACTTCGCATGAATCCCGCCAACCCCCGGCACACGCAATTCGGTCTCGTTCGCGACATGCTCGCCACCGCGGACATCATCGCGAAATTCAACCCTGACCAGGCCATCGACACCGCGGCCAGTATCGCCAAGGCCGGCCGGCTCCTGCTGACCGGCGAGGGCTCCAGCCGCATCTTCCCGGCCAAGAATGCCATCCGTTTCGCCCGCCGGCATAACCTGCCCATCACGCTGCACACCGAAGGCGCCCGCCAGGCCCAGGAATACAAGCTCGACGACTGGGCCGTCTTTGGCCTCTCCAACTCCGGCAAGACCAGCGAGATCATCAAGCTGTTCAAAGATCTCGCGGCCGCCGGCCACAAGAACCTCTTCAGCCTGACCGCCCACCCCAACTCCCTGCTCGAATCCGTTGCCACCAAAGGCTACGTCCTGGGCTGCGGAGCCGAGGCCGCCGTCGCCGCCACCAAGAGCGTCGTGGAACAGGCCCTGTTCTATCACGCCCTGCTCGAGCACGTCGCCGGCAAACTGACGCTCAAGAGCCGCCTTGCCGAGCTGTCGGCCATGGTGCGGGCGGCGATGACGGTGCAGATCGACCCCGCCCTGGCCGCGAAGATCGCCAATGCCGGGACGATCTACTTCGCCGGCCGCAACGATGGCGTGGCCGAGGAACTGACGCTCAAGACCAACGAGATCACCCGCAAGAAGTCCGACTTTCTCGAAGGCACTTACGCCGTGCATGGTGTCGAGGAAGTCATGGATAAGAACGACGTGGTCATCTGGATCGACCCCTTCACCGATTCCGAGGGCAAGTTCCAGGATGTGCTGGCCAAGGGCGTCGGCCTGACGGTGATCGCAATTGCCGACCGCCCGACCCCGTTCCCGACCATCCAGGTCCCGGCCGCCGGCGAACTGTCCCCGTATGTCTTCATGGCCGCCGGCTGGAACGTCCTCGTCGAAACCGGTATCGCCCTGGGCGTGAACCTCGACAAACCTGCGCGAGCCCGCAAGGTGGGGAATGAGTTTGTCGGGTAGCCTCTGCTCGGTCGATGCAGAGGAACCGCGGATGAACGCGGATAAACGCTGATGAAACAAGGCGATGGAAATACACGTCTTCTGTGGCAAACCGCTTTGGGCTCGCATTGAAATATCCGCGTGCATCTGCGTTCATCGGCGGTTACTTCCTCTCTGCGAAATCATCCGCACTAACGCGGCTGAACAACACGTAGATTATCAACAAAATACACCGTATCCGCCGCCGCCGTACTGCTGAAACCGAGCCAGTGCAACTCGTGGAAATCCGCTCCGCCGATCGGCAAACCCTCGTGCGTCAGCGGTTGCCCGCCGACGGGCGTGATCGTGATCTTGTACGTCCGCGGAGCGCTCTTGCCCACGCCGGCCTCGATCTCGACATGGATCCACGTCTTGCTCGGAACCTCGGCCAGGAGCTTCCCGGCCGCGCTGATCTTGCCGGACCCATCGAACCGCACGCTCGGCCCGACGTTCTTCGGGTAGTCCGCCGTATCGCGCCATTCGGTGAAGAACTGCGCATCCGGCGCGAACCAGACGTCGAAACTCTGCCGGACCACGCCGCTGGTCATGTGCGGCTCGTAGTAGAAATGCGGCTCCCAGGACGGCTGCAGCGCCTTGGAATCCGTGATCTTCAAACTTTGGCGCCCGGAAGCCGCCCGCTCGTCACTCACGCGGATCGACGCGCCATTCCGCTCGCCGCTCACATGCGCCCCGGCCGGTGATTCGGGTTTCAGTGCAAAATCGTGCGCCGCCGGATTGGCAAACAGCGGATCGGCAATTCGCGACCGCGTGTCCAGCCCGATCCCCTGCCACTCGGCAAATGTTCGCCGATAAAATCGCAGCGCCTCCGCCCCGCCGGTGTGCCAGTAGATGTTGTCGTTCCAGTCGCCCGGCGATTCCTTCGCGGCCAGCCGCTCGTTCAGCGACCGCTCGCCATGGGCAATCAGCAATGAACCCTGTGTCAGATAGGTGATATTGTGGCGAAAGGTGCTCGGGCGCTTCTCGGAATACGGCCAGAGCGCCTGGTTGGCCGACAGGGCGAAGATGTTGTTCTGGATCACATGCTCGTGCCCGCCGTTATTGAACATCAGCCCGCCACTGAGCGTGTTGTAGACCAGATTGTTCTCAACCGTGTAGTTTCCGGTCTGGGCGTCCAGGTAGATGCCCCAGCCCAGCGCCGGCTGGGAGTATGGCCAGATGTCGTGGAAGACGTTGTTACGAATGACGCTGCCCGGAGAGACGCCCAGGCAGTAGATCAGCCCGCAGTCGCTCAGGACCCCATGTCCCAGATCGTGGACGTGATTGAACTCGACGATGTTGTCGTGGGTCCGATCGGGCGTCAGGCCCCAGTTCCAACCCACGCTGATGCCCGTGTAGTACAGGTCGTGAATGTCGTTGTGCGAGATCGTGTTGTGGCTGCTCTGCGCCAGCCACAGCCCGACGCAGCCCGCATACACCCGGCCGCCGGCGTGGATGTGGTTGTTGTCCACCAACGTGCGGCTGGTCTCGGCGACATCGGTTTTCGCCATGTTCGCCTCGCCGACCCGGATGCCACCCGCGCCCAGGTTATACACATGGTTGCGCTGGATGCGGCAGTCCTTGCAGCCGCGGCGGAACCAGACCCCATAGGTGCCGACATGTGCCACCTCGCATGCTTCGAAGGCGCAGTTGATCGCACCGTCGGCGGTGATGACCGCCGGCACATCCACGGCCGCCTGGGTGCTGCTGTTGCCCTTGGGATCGAGCTGCCAGTCCGCGTGCTGAAACGCCAGTCCGCGCAGCGTGACATGTTGCACGAACTGCCCCTGGTCCGCGTTTCCGGCCAGTCGCACCAGTTCCCCCAGCACCGGCGCCACGACTTGCGTCTGTCCCAGCTTCTCGCCCGGCATTGGCCAATAGCTGAGCACGCCGCTCTCGCGATTAAGATACCACTCGCCCGGCGTATCCAGCAGTTCCAGCGCGTTCTCGACATAGTACCGCTGCGCATCCTCCCAATACCCGATGCACCACCACTCCTTCATCGGCGCGGCGAACTCAACCGTGTGCGTCTGCTCATCCACCGACTTCAGCGGATGTATGGATGTCTCCCACGAATGCATGAGCACCACGCGCACATCGCCCAGGCGGGAATACGGCTTGATGTCGCCCGGTGCGAAGATGAACTTCTCACGGGCCACCGGCTTGGCATTGGGAATCGGCGGCCCGGGAATCAGTTTGGCGATGCGGTGATACCCGCTATTGGGCGAACGCGCCACGCCCCGTCGCTGCCCATCCACAAAGAGCTGCCGGAAGTACCATTGCCCGGCCTTGGCCTGCGGAATCTCGGCCTCCCACAAATTGCCGTTCTGCCGGAACCCACCAATCACCCGGCCACCGCTGAACACCGGGTGCTCGCCCTGATAGGCCTCGAAGACCACCGGCGCCTGCGCGGTGCCCGAATCCTGCGGTTCGAGCACGAACGCCGATTCCAGCCGGTACACGCCGCGGCGCACCTGCACGGTCACCGCGCCGATGTTCCCGGCGGTCGCCCGCGCCCGGCGTATCGCATCGCGCGCACCCGTCAGTGTCGCGAGCGGACCATCAGTCCGCCCCGCGTTGGCCGCCGCCATTCGCCCGGACCATGCATCGTTGCCATCGACGGCGACATAGAACACCTGATTCTCCGCCGCACCGGCCATTGCAGCACAAATCAGAAACACAACGGCACACAACGGGCAGGTCATGATCTTCATACTGCTTCTATATCGCGTGGAGCGACTTCGTTGGCTCCGCCGCCAGTGTCTCCCGGGGTCGATCGGTGTGCGCCGAGTGACGCTTATGGTATTCTTTTGCATGATCGAGCAGCCTTGATCACTGCCCGGTCTATCGTATGAATCTCACACCATCGCGAGAACTCGTTCTCAAGAAGCTGCGTGACTGTTTCCCTGACCCGGCGATTGCTCAGGAGGCACTGGCCTCCCTGGACCGTTACGGTGTCAAAGACTGGCACATCGAAAAAGACCGCGTACATCTGGCGGTTCTCAAGCAGAGCCAGGGACAATTATGGCGGCTTCGCGATCTGCTCACCCAACTCAAGAAGCAGAGGCTTGACTATCGTGACGTGCTGGCCGGTGCCGAATACCCTCAACAACGCAACCTGCCGCCCAAAACACCGCCAGGCAAGATGGCGGCAATTCATCATCAGGACCGCGAACAGTACGTGGCATGGCTGCTATCCGACCAACCGTAGCCCATCGATCGCCCGCCGCTACCACGAGTGACAACCACGAGTGATCCCCTTGCCGTTCGGTGTATCACGCAATATTGTCCCCACCATGCGGACTCTCGGAATCGACATCGGCGGATCATCGGTGAAGGCGGCCTTGCTCGACGGCGACACCGTCGTCTGGACGGCCGCCGGTCCATCGTACAACCGCCCGGCCACGGACGAGCTGGTAACGGCCGTGCGCCAGACTGTGCGCTGGCCGCTGCCGCCGCTGGATGGCGTCGGCCTCTGTGTGCCCGGCCTGCTCGATCGTGCGGCGCAGACCGTCACCCTCGCCGTCAATGTCCCGGGCTTGATTGGTATTCCTCTGCCGCAGATTGTCTCCCGTTCGCTGGGAATCGACCTGCCCAGGCGACTTTGGGTGACCAACGACGCCGCGGCCGCCGGTTACGACATCTGGGCGACCACAAAACCGGCCGGCCGGCTCATGGTCCTCGCCCTGGGCACCGGCGTGGGGGCATCCGTGATCGATGATGGTAAATTCCTCCTGGTCGACGGCGACAGTCCCGGGCATGTCGGTCAACTCGACGTCGGCCTGCCCGGCGAAGCGGTGATCGGCCCGGACGGGGGCCTGGGTGGCCTGGAAGGATATATCGGCGCCCCGGCGATCGCTGCCCGCTACGCCACGGATCTGCGAAACACGGTGGAGACATGGAACGGCGATGAGCTGGAGATACGGGCGCTGGCTCGCGCCATCCGCATCTGCCACGCCATCTATCGGCCGCAGCATATTTGTCTCGCCGGTGGCCTGGGGATTCGCCTGGGCCATCTTCTCGCCCCGATCCGCCGGCTGGTGGGAGATTGCCTGACGAGCGTGGCCCGTCCGGGCTGGACGCTCTCGACCGGTTCGGACGACTTCCACGCCGCCCGCGGCGTGGCAAGGCTCGTCGTCAACGCACCCATTGCCGCGGCTTAGCACCGCTGCCGAAGTGACGCCCTGATTCAGCATCAAGTGCAGTCTTGGGTGGCATGGGCAAGTACGCTCGCCCGTGCTCCACGGGCAAGCG
>JANYKD010000238.1 GCA_025361735.1 Phycisphaerales bacterium | reverse complement strand
GCACCACATCATCCGCATCGCCCACCACATGAATCAACGGGATCTTCGCATCGGCCAGCGGCTTGAGATTGTCAACCGGATTCTTCTTGTACGCGACGGCTGCTTCGTCCGACGCAAACCCATAACACTTCAATACCCCTTGCCAGTCGCCCGCCGAGCCATTGCCCTTACCCAGGTTCTTCAACTTCCCGCCCGGCCATGACTTGAAATCGCACACCGGCGCATCGCCGTAGATCGCCGCCACCTTCCCCGGATTGGCGGCCGCGAAGTTGTACGCGTACAGCCCGCCGCGACTGAAACCCTCCAAAACACATTTGGTCGACAGTCTATACTTCCCCGTCAGTTCCGCATGAAACGCCTCGAAATGCTTCATCGCCGTCGGGCACCCAAACGTGTTCCCGACAACCATGTGAACCAAGTGAAAACCCTTCTCCAGCAGCGCCAGATCGGCCATGGGCCGATGGTCAAAGAACTCGGTGCGCCAGACCCACGGCCGGCCCGGCGCGGTCGTTTTCGGTTCAACCACAGTGCAATCACAGTCGTCGAACTTGAACCGGTGCGAGATGAAACCGTGATACTCACCAGCCTGCCCTGGGAATGGAGGAATCTCATCGGCGGCCGTGACACCCATAAACAGGGCGAGAACCAGCACGATTCGTGTGTAATGGGAGTTCATGGCGTGCATCATAACTCAATTCCTGGCAGCGGTCAGGGCCGCCAACCATGTGTTGATTCTGGCTCGCATATTATAGTCGCCACCTGGTTGGTGGGTGCCTATGAATATCCGGCTGTCTATAGGAGATGTTCATGCGATGCCCTCGATGCAAAGCCGAGATGGTGGTGACGCACCTCCATGGCGTTGAAATTGACCGGTGCCCCGACTGCCAGGGCCTGTGGCTCGACGGTGGCGAACTGCAAAAGATCGTCGGTCGCGGCCAAACTGCGTCAACGAATACAGGGCAATCGGATCTGATTCTGGAAGATCTCTTCAACTGGCACTAAATCATGCTCTTGATCTGGATCGGATTCATCCTTTTCGTTCTGGCCATGCTGGCCCTCGACCTTGGCGTCTTTCATCGCACCGCACATGTGGTGAAGGTGAAGGAAGCCCTTGGGTGGTCGGGCGTCTGGATCGCTCTGGCCCTGGCGTTCACCGTCTTCATCTACTTCGGCTACGAGAACCACTGGATGGGGCTTGGCGTTCAATTTGACGCGGTCGACGGCCAGATCAACGACGGACGTCTCGCAGCAATCAAGTACCTCACCGGCTACGTCATCGAAAAGTCACTGAGCATCGACAACATCTTTGTTATCGTGATGGTTTTTGCGTTCCTGGCGGTGCCGGCCATCTACCAGCATCGCGTGCTTTTCTGGGGAATCCTCGGAGCGCTCCTCATGCGGGGCGTGATGATCGCCGTGGGCGCGGCGCTAATCGCCCGCTTTCACTGGATCCTCCACCTCTTCGCCGCGTTCCTGATCCTCACCGGCCTGAAGATGCTCCTGCTCAAGCCCGGCCACCCCGACCCCTCAAAGAACATCCTCGTCCGGCTCACCAGGCGTTTCTGGCCTGTGACCGACCGTTTCCACGGCCAGCACTTCTTCGTCCGCGCCGGCTCGAATGCCAGCCACGAAGCCCCCGTGCCCGGCGCCCTAATCGAACCAGACCTCGCAGTCGAACACATTGAGAAGACCCGGCCCGGCACCTGGATGGTCACCCCCCTGTTCCTGGCGCTAATCCTCGTCGAGTTCACCGACCTCATCTTCGCCGTGGATTCCATCCCGGCGATCTTCGCCATCACCACCGATCCGTTCCTGGTCTTCACCAGCAATGTGTTCGCGATTCTCGGCCTGCGAAGCCTCTATTTCGCCCTGGCCGGACTGGTGGACAAATTCCGGCACCTGAAAACCGCCCTTGCGCTGGTGTTGCTGGTCGTGGGACTGAAGATGCTCTTCGCCGGACAGCTTAAGGAGGTACTCGGCGCTGGCTTTAACTTCTATTTACTGGGGCTTATCCTGGTGATCCTCAGCGGCGGCGTAATCGCCTCGCTGAGACCCGTCGCCTCAGCAGTCCGCACGGATTGGGCCCGCCATTGATCTACTTCCCCTTCGCAATCCGTTTATCCAGCCACGCGAGGTGCACCGCGATCCAAGTCTTCATTTGTGCGACGTCCTCTTCGAAACCTACGCGATCGGGATACGACCCGGCAGCCGCTGCCCAGCGTTTGGCATTGCGCCCGGGCGCCGCACGCAGTTCCCTGGCATTTGCGTCAATCATCCCCTGGATCGTCTGCACCGAGAATTCCTTCTCGCGCAACTGTCGCCAGCGGGCCACGAAACGCTCGCGATACGCCGGCGACTCCATGAGCCGCTCGAACAGGTGATTCGACAACCACAAGTCCGGCGGCAGTGGCGTGGCATCCCAGTTCCGGCCGAACGTGCCATCGTAATCCCACGGCACGAAAGCGAACCGCGGCGTCGCGCCCTCTTCCGGCCGTGCCCGAGCCAGATAGAAATTCTTCGTAATCCCGTCCGCATTGCCGGTCACCAGAACAAGCAGGTGGAAGTCGATCGCGTTGTCGAGATCCAACTTGGCCGCAATTCCATTCTCCTCGGCGACAAACTGCGGCGGCGTCGCGCTCTGGATGAACTCGTTCAATGCGTCCAGCGGCTGCCAGTAAGGCGTAGCGAGCGGGTCGGGCAAATGCTGGGCGAAGCCCGCATGTCCCCCCTGCACAAACCCCGCGTCATGATCTACTGCCTTATAGAGACACGCGTGAATCGCGTCTTCCTTTACCCACGGCCCAAACCCCAACAGGTGTGCGTCCACATGCTCCATCAACAGGTAGACGCCCTGGTACTCTCCGTTGAGATGCACCTCCACGAACCGTGAGGCCGCGGCATATCGCGGCCGCCCCGTCGCCGCCAGCGAGCGAAACAGGTCATATCCCAGCTTGTGCCGCATCAGCGAGCGATCGATGTATGCCGCGTTCAATATCCAGTGGGCCCGCGACTTCATGCCCAGAAGATCGGCCGGCGCATCCAGCGACACCGCATACGACTTCTTTGGAAATCCCTGCGAACTGGCCCCGCGAATCCGCACGACCGCTTCCCGTGTCACCGCCTCCCCGGCGTCCTTGCTCCCTTTGGGCATCACGACCTGCATCGTGCATGGCGACTTCTTGTCGGCCGCTATGGCCTCCTTCGCATCGAGAAAAATCGCCGGCAACTCCAGCGCCCGCCGCGTTGTCGGCCGGCTGACGGGCTGACCCCACGCCAACCATGGCAGCAGAGCCAGCACTATCACGGCTTTGAACCAGGCCGATCCGGGCAAGATTACGAAACGCCTGCGATTCATCGGCATGATCCTTGGGGGCAACGCAAATACTACGCAACCGGCATTGACGCCGGTTTCCATCGCATGATACTCTTGGGCCATGAGAAAAACACTCACATCGGCGGCACTAGGTTTGTTCCTTCTCTCTTCATCCTACGCATACGCGGCCCCGCCCAGCGGGCCGGTCTTTTACGGCGATGCGCCGGATGACACCCACCCTTGGGCCATCCACGACCGCAACCGGCCACAGCCGGTCGTCGTCACCCCGGGCACATTCAGCACCGCGGAACAACCCGGCAAGCCGCCATCAGACGCCATCATCCTCTTCGACGGCACCCCCGAGTCGCTCGCCAAGTGGGAAGCCGACAAGAACCCGCCGGAAGCCACTAAGTGGGTCGTCAAGACCGGTGCCATGGAATGCGTTCCGGGCTCGGGTTACATCCGCACCAAGGAAAAGTTCGGCGACTGCCAGTTGCATGTGGAATGGGCCGCGCCCGCCAAGGTCCAGGGCGACAGCCAGGGCCGCGGCAACAGCGGCGTCTTCCTCATGGGCGTCGAGATCCAAGTCCTCGACAACTACAACAACCCCACCTACGCCGATGGCTTCGCCTCTTCGATCTACAGCGTCAACCCGCCCGCCGTCAATGCTCTCCGGCCGCCCGGTGAGTACCAGACCTACGACATCGTCTTCCGCCGCCCCATCTACAAGGACGGCAAGCCCGTCGATCCCGGCTATGTCACCGTCTTCCTCAATGGCGTGCTCGTGCAGGACCATACCCAGATCGAAGGCCCGACCGGCCATATGGGCCGCGCCAAGCCAGGTGCGTTCCCGGTGGCCGGACCCTTGAAGTTGCAGGACCACGGCAACCCCGTGCGTTATCGCAATATCTGGTATCGCCCCCTTCCGCCCCGCGCGATTGAAGGCGGCACCAACGGCCCGCTCACGCCGGAAGCCGCGACCGCGAAAAAGAAGGAAATCGCGGCCGACATCCGCAAGGACGCCGCGACCCTCAAGGACGCCAAGAACCCCCTGCCCGAAATGCTGCGTCTGGCCGAATCGCTCGTCTACGAGAAAGACGAAGCTACGATGAAGCAGGTCGCGGAGATGGCCGGGCAGTACGTCGTCGCCGTCAAGGCCGTGCCCGCCGACAAACTTCAGGATAAGAAGAATGAAGTGAAGCAGGTCGCCGACGCCTTCAAGTACCTCGCCCGCTGGAAGGTCATCGATCCGGCTTTCGCCCCCAAGGTCGAGGCCGACAAGATGATCAAGGAACAAGGCTGGGACAAGAAGTAATCCCGCACGCCTCAATGACTGATATCCCGCCGCCTGGTCAAACCAGGCGGCGGGCTCTTTTTTATCGCCGACGCCCGTTGGTTCGACTACCATAAAATGACGAAACGACATTTATGGAGCCCTGCCATGACCAAGACCACCACGCCACCGACCACCCGCTCAAGATGGCGACGCTGGCCCTTGCGCATTCTCGTGGCGATCGTCGTGCTATTCCTGTTGCTTCTCTGGCTCGGCCCGATTGCCGCGCGCCCGATGGTGCGGAACAAGCTCCAGGCCATGGTCTCGTCCCAGCTCAATGCCGAACTGCGCATCGGCTCGCTGCGCTATTCATTCCCCTACGGCGTCGACGTGACCGACGCGGGACTGGTCGCCAAAGACGATGCTGGCAAGCCCGTGGAACTCCTGACCATCCCACGACTGGAAATCGGCCTTGCCAAACTTCCCTTCGGCGAAGGTCCGCTCGTCATCAGCAAACTGCGGCTGCATGAACCGGCTGTGCATGTGATCCGTACCAGCACCGGCTTTGTCGGCCACCACACACTCGCCAAAGGCGCAACCTCTCGTCCGTCGGAAACCGGCGGACCAAAGCGCTCGGAAATGTTCGAGCTTCGCCTCGTCGAGATCATTGAGGGTCGGATTCTCTACAAAGATCGCACGCTGACCGGCACCGTGCCCGCCATCTGGCAGCACATCGGGTTGAACATGACCACCGACCCCAAGAAGAACCCAATCTATGACTTCACGCTGTCGCTGCAGAGCGGATCCGTCGCCACCGCCACCGCCGCCGGCACTTTCCATATCGACGACCTGGAATTGACGGCAAAGGAATTCGCGGCGACCTTGACGATCGCCGCTGATGCGAAGCGCAGTCCCGCACCGCCGGAGATTCAACGCCTGCTCCAGCAATACGAAATGCGCGGCACGATCAAGCTCAGCGGCAAGGGCCAGCTTCGCCCCGAAGCGGCCGGGCCATCCTCATTTGATGCCGACATCTCGCTTGCTGACTGCCATCTCCGCCCGGCGCCCGGCCTGCCTCCGCTGGACGGCGCGGCCATCGCACTCCGCCTCTGGACCGATGAGCATCCCGGTCTCCTCAACCTGTCCATCAACTCCGCCCGGGCCACCATGGGGTCCGCACAACTCGCCAGTGCCACCGCCCGTATGAACGCCGATCTTCGCGCCACGACCTGGGCCATACCACAACTGGCGGCGGTTCTGCATCTGACCGGTGATATCGAGGGCGACGTGAAAATCCGCCTCGACGGAAACGGCACCGCCCTGCCACAGCCCGACGGCCGCCTGAATCTCCGCGCCGACGCCGCCCACTTGCTTCTCCTGAACCAGAAGATCCTCGTGGCAGACGCGTCCCTGGATGCGATCGTCACGCCCGACAAGATCGAGACCGTCATCGACGGTGCCAGCAAACGCGGCCTGCATGCCTCCGTGTTCGGCGGGACGGTCAACGGCTCGGCATCCGTGCGCCCGAGATCCGCCATGCAATACGAGATTCCCATCGAGATCGCCGGCGTTGACCTTCTGCAGCTCTCGCAACACCTCGCCACTCACGGCGGATCCAAGTTCAACCTGACCGGCAACGCCTCGGTCAGCATGAAGCTGCAGGGCTCGCTGCCACAAGGCATTGACTCGCTGCTGCCGGGACTCGGCGGTGCCGGCCGTTTCGACATTCACAATGCCCGCCTCTACGAACTCAAGTCGATCACCGAAATCGTTGGCACGCTGCACCTCGGCGAAAACGCCGGCCAGTTCCGCCAGGCCGCCGGCATATTCACCATCGGCCAGCAGAAACTCACCTTCTCCCAACTCGCCGCAAGTTCCTCCTCACTCGGCATACAAGGCTTCGGAACCATCGGCTTTGACGGCCAACTCGACCTCCATCTCATGGCGGCCCTGCTCGATGATTGGCGCGGCAAGCTGAAGAAATCCGGCATCCCCCTGCTCGGTGACGTCCTGGGCGAAGTGGCCAGCGGCGTTCAGAAGCTCATCAATACGGCCTCGGGAAGCCTCCTATCCCAGTTCCACGTCCACGGCATGCTGGGCGACCCCAAGGTCACCGCCGAACCCGCCCCCCTGCTCACCGAACAAGGCGCCAAGCTCTTCGGCAAGATGATCCAGGGCACTGAAAAGCTGCTGGAATAGCGAGCCTGTCTGTGTCGCCAGATGACTCCGTCTCACTATTCCGACAGCGCACTCACACGTTTCCGTCGCGCCCAGGCGTACACCGCGACGCCCACCGCGGCGCCCACCGCGGCGCCCACGCAAACCCATCCCAGATACCGGTCCAGCGGAATCCGTCCCGCACCGTCCATCCAGATGTCCGCAGCCAGCATCTCACCTTGGCCGGGAAAGCCGGCACTGGCAACGATGCGACCCCGGCGATCGACAATCTGCGATACTCCCGAACTGCATACGCGAACCACGGGAATCCCATATTCCGCCGCTCGTGTCGGGGCAATGCGGGCGTGCAGGCGCTGATGTTCGTACGCCCCCCAATCCTCCGCATCCATCGTGGGAACGACGATCATGCGAGCGCCCTGAGCCACCAGATCATCCACGACGCGTCGATAGCTCAGGTCGTAGCAGATGCAGATGCCGATCGGACCCCAGGGCGACTGCCACACGCATCGCTCGCTCGCCGGCACGCCGTCGTCGAAGAACTGCACGGGCACCGATTTGGCCTGCTCAAAGATGATATTGCCATCAGGTCCCACAACGAACGCCGTATTGCAGAACCGGCCATCGGGGAGACGACGCTTCCCACCCGCAATGAGGTACTTGCCCTGCTTCCGACAAATATCCCGCACCGCTTCTGGTGGCGGGTCGCGGCACGTGTATTCACTCATCACCAGCAACTGCGCGCCGGGTTCCTTGGCGATCAGCCCTTCCAATGCCGCCGCCACACTGCTTTCCTTGGGAAACTCCAACTGCACGCCCGCGACGCGGAATGTCGGCACCGCACTGGGTGCCTTGACCGGCGTCAGCTGTGCGAACAGGAACACGCACGCCAACGCGACGCAGACACCAATTGCAATGTGCCGCAGCCGGCCCACCGGCCCGACAACGCACGACGCAATCGCCATCATTGCAAACCCCAACCCGTACACTCCCAATGTGGCGACCCAGGGTTGCGGGCACCCCGAATACCCAGCCGACAGCCACGAGAATTTGAGGTAGTACAATTCGCTCCGGAAATACTCGGCGCCCGTCCACAGGAAAGGCAACAGCAGCGTCGCCACGGCCGGTGGCGTCGACCGCCATGCAAGGTGGCTCAGAAGCAGGAATACGCCGATCCAGACAGCACACACCAGCCAGAGCAGGATTGCCGCCGCCCCAAAGATGTTCCAGAAGAACCCGAGTTGCGGACCATAGCAGGCAAGCCCAATTGCCAGCCCGCCGTACATAGCCGTCCTTTTCGTCGACACACGAGTCAGAGTGGCGAGGCAGACAAGGCAGAGCAACATGCACGGCCATCCATGAGACAAAGCCCATGTCGCGTGAAACGCCGCAATGGCAAGCAACGCGATCGCCAGCGCGCGGCGAGCCGAGATCATGACGATGGTGGCAGGCAAGCGAAAACATCATACCCGCCAGTGCTTCCGCACGGGAGTGCTCGCCCCCTGTTTCACAGGTCACTGATAACGGTCTGCCTCCCAACTGCCCACAACGCCTCAGTTTCTACACCGCGCAAGATGATTTCCCCCACCGCTTGCCTGCGCGGGACGTTCCGTGCACTTTGTGCCTCCGTGCCTTCGTGGCTCAGTCCCTTGGATTGCGGAATTGCCGCGCCGTGCCCCCGCAGCAGTGCCCCGCCGCCGTGACAACGCCGCCCCTCATCGCTATCTTGCTCTGCTTCGTTTTCCGCAATGAGAAGGAGATAGTCATGGTCCTGCGCGTGTGGCCTGTCGTACTTGTCATGAGTCTTGCCCCAATTGCCCTTTCCCAGGAAGCGGGAGCCGGAGGGCAAAAGGTGGCGGCCGACCCCGAGAACCAGAGCGTCTATGCGCTGCCTGCGCCGCCCACCGAGAAAACCGGCACAAACCTCGGCGGCATCAGCCTCGCCTCCGAAGTCAGGTATATGACCCAGCACATCTACCGCGGCGTCAACATCACTGACCTCATCAGCGACGTTTCCGGCAAGGCGACCAACGGCGGCCCGAATTTCCAGTTTGAGGGCTACCTCTCCTTCAACCTCGACAAACTGCCGCACCCGTTCATCGGAATCTTCACCAATATTCTCGACGCCGATCAGTTCTCGAACTTCGAGGAAGTCCGACCGATGATTGGCGCCGAGTGGAAAATCCGGCCCCTCGTGCTCACGGTCACCAACAGTACCTACATTTATCCCGAGCGTTCGGCCGCCGGTACCAGCGACGTCAGCCTCAAGGTCCTGCTCGACGACGCGGCCGTCCTGCGTCGCGAGAAACCCCTGTTTTCACCCTACGTCCTGGCCGCCCGCGACTATGATAACTACAAGGGGTGGTACCTGGAATTCGGCGTCTCCCACGAGTTCCCCATTGCCAACACGGGTATCACGCTCACCACGCTGGCCAACATCGCCTATGTCGCCGACAACGACATGTATATCCAGGTTAACAACCCCAAACAGACAAACAGCGGCTTCCAGCACTACGAAGTCGGGCTGATCGCCAAGTACAATCTCAACCAGTTGTTCAACGTCTCCCAGCGTTTCGGCAGTTGGAACCTGACGGGTTATATGAATTATACCGACGGCATGGACAGCGACCTACGATCGGCCTCCCAGCTCTGGGGTGGCGGTGGGCTTGAACTGCGATACTGACGCGATAAACTGCCGGCTGACAACCCGGAGGAGTGCCAGAGTGGTTGAATGGACCGGTTTTGAAAACCGGCGTGCCCGAAAGGGTACCGGGGGTTCGAATCCCTCCTCCTCCGTTGTTTCGCGAACAGGTCGATTTCGGTCGGTCGCACCATGTCGATGCTGGGCACAAAGGATAACGGTGAAGACCGAGCCTTCGACGTAGCAGAAGAACCCACAGCAAGTGTTCCCGGCAAAGGGACTCGGGCTGAGCTAACTTAGCACACGCTTGAACACATTTGCGGCTCTCGGTACACATCCTGTCGGCAAACGAAGTAGCCAGACGACACACGGAAGACAACCGGGCTTGTCCGGCCCGAATGCGCCTGGGGAACGATTGCCAGGACTCTACGACAAAGGCGGGCATTATGCGTATACCCATCTGCGTTGTTGTGGCAATGATGCCATGGGCGACGGGATGCCAGAGCCATCCGGCGGCGTCTGAGGCGCCTGGGTCTTGTCTGCGCCCTGCTGCGTTGGACAAAGCGGGCATCACGGCCTATTTCGGCTCTTTGAGGCTCGGATATCCCGTTACTCAGATTGAGCGTGATCTGGACTTACGTCCTTCGACGGACACGCAGGTGCCGTCATCGCTCACGGATTACTTCTCGGTCCGGTATCACCAGCATGGTCTCGTCATTATATTTCACGCACAGGCCCCGGTGCCGGACGGCCGCGACTGGAAAGTTGAGGATCTGGTTTATGACGGCAACCCAGACGTATGTACGCACGAAGAGTATATTGAGGCACTCCGGCGGATTGGAGTCCCTGTGGCCAGATGACTATACAGGAGAAATCGAAACAACGGTTCATGAACCAGGAGGTTTTCGGAGCCAACACTGATGGGGCGTAAGCTCAGTTCGAAGGCTGTTGTGGAGACCCCGCTGCTCAGGGCGGGCGGCAAGTTGCCCACGACCGGAGATGCGAGATGCATTCCGTCGCGCAAATCCCGATAATCACCGCTTGTCAATTGCGGACGTTACTGCGCCGGCGGAGAGGGTTTCATTAATGGCGGAGAGCAGCGAGCGGACGTCTTTAACGTCGTGGTCCAGCGACCAGATCTTGCCGCCCAGGTGCTCAGAGACCCCAACATCTTCGACTTCCTCACTCTCGACGAACCCTTCGACGAACGCGAACTGGAAACCAATCTGCTCGCCCACGTCCAGGAATTCCTGCTCGAACTCGGCCAGGGCATCGCTTTCGTCGGCCGGCAATAGCGCGTCGAAGTGGGCGGTGAGGATTTCCACATCGACATATAGGGAGGCACCTGATTCCCGCCCCGCGTAAGCGGCCCGGCTCTTTAACATCTGGCGTTCGAGTTGCCAGTTGCTAGTTGTTAGTCGTCGCTGCCGAACTTCTTCGCCCGGATCGCCGCCGCGCGTTTCAGCATCGCGGCCGCTTCGGCCGGGCGCTTGGTCGCCTTCAGCAGCTCCGCGTAGTTCTCCAGCGTGGTCGCCACGCTGGGGTGATTCGCCCCGAGCGTCTTCTCCTTGATCGCCAGCGCCCGCTTGTGCAACGGCTCGGCCAGGTCGTGCTTGCCCTGCGCCTGGTAGAGCATGGCCAGGTTGTTCAGACTCGTGGCCACGCTGCGATGCTCGGTACCGAGTGACTTCTCCGTGATCGCCAGCGATCGCTTGTACAGCGGCTCGGCCAGGTCGTATTTCTTCAAAGCCTTGTACGTCACCGCCAGATTGTTCAACCTGGGTGCCAGATCGGGACTGTCCGGCCCCAGCGCACTCTCCGCGATCACCAGCGCCCGCTTGTACAGCGGCGCGGCCAGTTCAAACTTGCCCTGTGCCCGGTAGACATCGCCCAGACTGCCGGCCAGGATGCCCGTGTTGGCGTGCTCCGCGCCGAGCGACTTCTCCGTGATCGTCAACGCCCGCTTGTACAACGGCTCGGCCAGATCATATTTTTCCTGGGTCAGATAGAGCGATGCCAAGTTGTCCGCACACAAGGCGATGGCCGGGCTGTCGGCGCCGAGCCCTTTTTCAGTCACCGCCAGCGCCCGCTTGTACAGCGGCTCGGCCAGGTCGTACTTCTCCTGAGCCCGGTAGAGCTCGGCGAGATTGCTGAGTGTCGTCGCCAGATTCGCGTGTTCCGGCCCCAGTGCCCTTTCCTTGATGGCCAGTGCCCGCTTGTAGAGTGGCTCGGCAAGGCCAAACTTCCCCTGCACGCGGTAGAGATCGGCCAGATTGTTCAGCGTGACGGCCACCTCGGCATGCTCGAGCCCAAGCACCTTTTCGCGAACGGCTAGCGCTCGCTTGTAGAGCGGCTCGGCTTGCTCGTACTTGCCCTGGGTATCGTAGAGGGAGGCCAGATTATTCAGGCTCGTGCCCAGCCGGGCATCGGCCGGGCCGAACGTCTCGGCCTCCTTGAGTGCCGCGGCCAGTTGCTTCTCGGCCTCCGCATTGTGGCCGATTCGCAGCGCATCGAGCCCGGCCTGATTGGCTTTGTCCCAGGTGACGGACGGCCCCGCGGCCGCCACGCAGAAGAACGCGGCAAGGGTAAGCACGGAAAGAAACGTCGGAGTCTTCATGGTCTGGACTGCCTTTATGACCAGTGTAACCGATCTTTCCGGCCCTTGCAGACGACGACTCAGCTTGTACCTCGTGTTGGCCCGTGTATTATTGCATCAGGAAACGGATTGGCTGCTCTCGGAAAGGACTGTGAATGTCGCCGTCGAAACGTCCAGTTGTAATCATAATCCGCGATGGTTGGGGCAAGAACCCCTTCCCTCAGTGGAATAACGCTAATGCGGCGTATCTCGCCAAGCACCCGGTTCAGGACCGCCTGCTGGCCGACTTCCCCAACGTGCTGGTTCATACCTCCGGGTTTGACGTCGGCCTGCCCGAAGGCACGATGGGCAACTCGGAAGTCGGGCATCAGAACATCGGGGCCGGCCGGATTGTCGACCAGGAATCGGTGTTCGTCACCAAGCAGATCCGCAACGGCGAATTCTACGACAACGTCGTCATCAACGAAGCCGTGACGCACGCGCTGAAGAACAACACCAACCTGCACCTCTTCGGCATCGTGTCGGACGCGGGCGTGCATGGCCTGCTCGAGCACCTGTACGGCTGCATCGAGTTGTGCCGCCGGCGCGGGCTCAAGCGCGTGTTCCTGCACGCGTTCACCGATGGCCGCGATTCCTCGCCTAACGCGGGGATTGAATACGTGCGCCAGGTCGAGGCCAAGATGAAGGAACTGGGCGTGGGCCAGGTGGCGACCGTCTCCGGCCGATACTGGGCCATGGACCGCGACAACCGCTGGCCGCGTGTCGAGAAGGCATTCAACGCGCTGGTCAACGGCGCAGGTCCGAAGTTCCCCAGCGCCACGGCCGCCATTCAGTCGTACTACGAGAAGCCGACCGAGTCGAACATGACGGGCGATGAGTTCATCACGCCATCGATCATCACCGGGCCAACGGGTGTGCCGCTGGCGACGATCCGCGACGGCGACTCGGTGGTTTTCTACAACTACCGCGGCGACCGCCCGCGCGAGATCACCAAGGCGTTCGTCACGCCCGACTTCAACAAGGACGGTAAGGCGTTCAACCGCGGCGTCTACATGAAGGATCTCTACTACTGCACGATGACCGCGTACGAGGCGGGCCTGCCCGTGCATGTCGCCTATCCCAAGCCGCCCAAGATGCTCAACACCATCGGCGAATACATCAGCAAACTCGGCCTCAAGCAGTTCCGCTGCGCCGAGACCGAGAAGTTCCCGCATGTGACCTTCTTCTTCAACGACTACCGCGAGGAACCGTTCCCCGGCGAAGACCGGCAGATCATCCCCTCGCCCAAGGTCAGCACCTACGACCAGCAGCCGGAAATGTCGGCCTACGGCATCACCGACGAGATGCTCAAGCGCATCAACAGCGGCGTGTATGACTTCATGTGCGTCAACTACGCCAACGGCGACATGGTCGGCCACACCGGTGTGCTGCCCGCGGCCATCAAGGCGGTTGAGCATGTCGATATCTGCGTCGGGAAACTGCTGGCGGCCATCGAAAAGGTCGGCGGCGCGGCAATCGTCCTGGCCGACCACGGCAACTGCGAACAGATGATCGACCCCGCCACCGGCGGCCCGCACACGGCGCACACGACCTATGATGTTGAACTTTTCGTAGTCGACAGCCGTTTCCGCGGCAAGAAGCTCCGCGAAGGCGGCCGCCTCGCCGATGTGGCCCCGACCGCGCTGCACGTCATGGGCCTGCCCAGGCCGGCCGAGATGACGGGTGTGTCGCTGATCCCGGAATGAGGTAGGGCCAGCGTCCTCGCTGGCCATTTAGTAGACATCTGATGCAATGCCAGCCCCGTAGGGGCGAAAGTGTATTTCTTTCGCCCCTACGGGCTTTTGCTTGCCTACACCACATTTGCCTACGACTTGCGCCGTGGGCTATTGTCTGTCGCCCCTCAACGGGGCTGAAGGGGCATCCTCGCTGGCGGTGTTTGGCGTTGCACGCACCTCCCGGGATTCCGCCGGTGAGGACACCGGCGGCACTACATGCGATTGCCTCTACTTGAACTGCCATGTCCCCCAGAGCGTGGGCGTAAGCTCGGCTTCACTGGGCACGTCCGCCGTGATGGCCGTCGCCTTGTTGTTCCAGTAAACACGCTGCAGCGTCTGGAAGCCGTTGCCGCGGAGGATGCCGACGTCCGCCTTGAGCTTGACGCCGGTCGCGGGCTTGAGCCCCAACACCTCGAGCGGAACGGAGATCTCGTAGTCGCCATCGGCACCGGCCAGTTCAACGCGGTCGCTGATGTCCTGGACACGGTCGATCGTGATCGTGCGCCAGGGCGATGAGAACGGAACCGGTTCCTTCGTGCCCGGCGTCACGGCGCGGTAGAGCACGGCCAGCTTCTTACCCTTCACCATTGTCACCAGCAGCCGCTGATCGCCCTCGACGCACCGGGTGCGCTTCGGATCGGCGCTCGCGCTGGCTCCGATCATCACGTCCAGCGCGCCGCCGGTTTTGAAGGCAGCGTTGGCGACTTCGCCGGTGTTCTTGAGCAGCTCCTTGTCGCCCGTGCGCCAGGCGATGAACAGCTTGCCGCCACTTACGGCGACCGCGGCCGAGACATCGTAGGGCTTGGAATTGCTGTTGAAGTTCGCCTTCGTGCCACGGCGGTCAATGGTGGCCCAATCTGTCGTGGCAGGCCAGTCATCGAGACTGCCGTCCACTGCCGGCGCACGTTTGCGGATCGGCACATTGAGCATTCCTGTCCCGCGCGCCTTCTGGCGTGCAATCTCTGCGCGCGCGAACCAGTCGCGCGCCTGATCCAGATCTTTGCTCGTCACATTGATAATTTGCTCGGGAATCCGCCGCAGCGTTTCGAGTCCGTCAATACGCACCAGGCTTGTGCGTCCTCCGTCAACCATGAATATTTTTCCGTCGGGCGTCTGCGT
>JANYKD010000233.1 GCA_025361735.1 Phycisphaerales bacterium | reverse complement strand
TGGCGCTGGCGCTGAAAGAGGCCGGCAAGCGTGACCAGGCCCGCGAACTCTTCCTGTCAATCGCCAAGACGTTCCCCAAGCGCCCCGAGGCCGCCGAAGTGCCCTGGCGCATCGGGCAGTGCATGCGCGATGATGCCATGGCCGCCCTCGAGGCCGCCCGGCGTGCGTATGCAAACGCCGCCAAGCCGGAGATTCGTGAGCAGGCCAAGGCGGATGTGGATGCGGCCCTGAAGAAACTCCGCGACGTCGCCGACCAGCTCACGCAGACCGCGAAACAAATCAGTACGGACAATCCGGACTCCGAACTTGCCGGCCACATCAACTACGACGCGGCCTGGGCGTATCGCACGCTCGGGGATGCCGAGGTCGAGGCCGCCCGGCAGAAGATGCAGCAGGATGCGATAGCGAAGATCATCGCGTCGCTCCCCAAGGACGACCCGGCCATCAGCGCCGTCCGGCCGCCGGAAATTGCGTTGCCGCAAATCCCCCTGCAGCCCTGCGAGAAACTCGCCCGGCTGCGTTACTCCGCGTTGATAGACAACTTGCCCGAATCACAGCTTGCTTACGATTCCCGCTTTGAACTGGCGGAGGTCTTCTCCGTTCGCAACGAGTATGGTCCGGCGATCAAACTGCTCAAGCAACTGCTCGAAGGCACACCGCCACCCGACGTGGCCGACCGCACGCGGCTGCGCCTCGGGGCGACGTATCTGACGGCCAACGATCCGAAGAGCGCCGCCGAGCAATTTCAGGCGGTCCTGCAGAACACGAAGGGATACACGATCGTCTACGCCCGCGCCGGACTTGGCGAGGCGCTCTATCTGCAAAAGGACTGGGCGGGCGTGGTCCGCGAACTTGAACCCCTGCTCGAAGAGCGACGGCCCAACCGGCAGGTGCCGGGTGTCACTGACCGGGCCAATCTCCGCATCGCCAGCGCCTATGCACAACTGGGCCGCTGGCAGGACGCCCGCAATTGCCTCGAGACCTTTGCCACGCGGCACCCGGGCAGCGGCATGCTCGTCGAGGCCCGCTTTGCCTACGCTCAGGCGTGTGAGCAACTCAAACAATACGAACTGGCCGCGGCGGCGTATGTGGAAGTTGCCCGTCGCGTCGGAGGAGAACTCGGCGCCAAGGCGCAATTCCAGGCCGGGCGCTGCTATGTAGCGATGGACAAGCCGGATGACGCCCTGAATTGCTTCCTGATGGTGGCCTACGCCTACGATTACCCCGAACTCGTCGGGGCATCGCTGTCCGAGGGTGCCAAGATCTGCCTGGCGAAGAATCGTCCGGCGGATGCCCGCAAGCACCTGCAGCGCATCATCGCACAACAGCCCAATACCACCTGGGCGGAAGCCGCCCGCCAGCAGCTCTCCCGCATGAAGTAGAGGACTTTCCATGAACCACCGCACCAAGAAATCAAGCCGCCTGCTCGCCATCGCGCTCGTTGCCGCGGGCCTGGGCGCTGTTCGCGTACTTGCCGACGCGCCTGCCGTTGCCCCCCTGCCGACCACGCGGCCTGTGAAAGCTCCCTTTCTCACCCAGCCGCTGAAAGCGGCGCCGGAGGAAGATGGCCAGCCGAGCCGTCCCATCCGCAAACTCAAGCCACCGAGGGCTGATCTGCAGTTGAAGAACCGCGATGGCGCGGACGTGCCCGTGTTGGCGGTCCGCAATCGCGCGCTGGAACTGCCACCACTGGCAAACACCCCGAACCTGCCACCTCCGCCGCATCTGGTCATGCCGGAAAAGCCCGCGCACAAACTCGATCCCATTCCCGAGCGACCCTTCATCCTGCCAGCGGTCGCCGGACGTCCCCGCTCGGCGGTTTCGCTCCCGGCGCCGGGCGTACACAGTCCCAGCGCATTCGACGGCAAGTTTCAGTCGATCCAGCCAATGGTCCGGGAGTACATCCCCGAGATCGCGCCAACCGGCCTCACGCCGGACATCAACCTGAACACCCAGGCGGAATTCGACGGCGTCACCGACGACGATATCCCTGCCGTGCGCGCCGATCTGCCGTCGCGGCCCGTGATCCCGCAATGATCCACCAGAACCTTCCGTCCGCCGCGTACGCCCTGGCCATCTCCGGCCACGCTGATTCCACAGCATTG